>JAJYPH010000116.1 GCA_021795575.1 Bacillota bacterium | reverse complement strand
CGGGTGCAAGCCCAGATCGCGTGGCTGTGGGCCCCCAGTGACGACGGGGGGCATCGGGCTGGTGGTCAACCCGCGCGCCGGACGCGACATCCGACGCCTGGTGGCGCGGGCCGGCATGGTGTCGGGTCCGGACAAGATGCTGCAGCTGCGGCGCGTGATTGCCGGTACCCAGGCGCTGGGGTCGGTGCCCGTCTATCTGGTGGCGGACGAAGACGGTTTGGCGCAGCGCGTCGCGGCCGAGGAACCCGTGGCAACTCTGCTGCCGGGCAGCCCCCGCCCGGAAGGGGCGGAGGCCACCGCCACGGCCATTCGCCAGCTGGAGGAGGCCGGGGTGGATGTGCTCGCCGTCATCGGAGGGGATGGCACGCAGCGCCAGGTGGCCAAGGCGGCGCCCGCCGTGCCGGTGCTGCCGCTGGCGGGGGGCACCAACAACGTGGCCTGCTGGCTGGGCGAAGACACCGTGGCGGGCTTGGCCCTGGCGCGGGTCGTGTTCGATGGCCTGCCCGCCCTCCGGCCCAGCAAGGTCCTGGCGGTGGAAACCGACGCCGGGCGGCGGGAGCTGGCCGTGGTGGACGTGGCCTGGGTCGGCGCCGCCTTCGTCGGCGCACTGGCCGTGTGGGACGGGACGCTGGTCTCCCAGCTGATGCTGGGCGTCGCGGACCCTCTACGGCCCGGGCTCTCCAACGTGGGCGGCCACCTGGCGCCCGTGTCGGCCGAGGCCGACGAGGCGCTGGAACTGACGTTGGGGGACGGGGGGGCGCCGGTGCCGGCCGTGCTGGCGCCTGGCCTCTTGGTGGACCTTCCCGTTCAGTGCCACCGGCGGCATCCCCTGGGGGTGCCCGTGGAGGGCACGCGGCCCGATCCCTTCACGGTGGCGCTGGACGGGGAGCGCACCCTCACCTGCCGTGCAGGCGAGCGGGTGCGCGTCACGGCGCGCCGGGAGGGCCCCCGGTGGCTGGACCCGTCCACGCTCCTGATCCCGCGCTGAAGGACCGGTGTCAGGCGAGGCATATTGCCGCGGGTCGCCCCATTGATAGCAGGGGAGGGGAGATCCGTTGGAGTCGCGATCGCTGGCCCATCGGCCGGCCGCGTCGGAAGAGCTGTGCCGGTGCATCATCCGGCTCGCGGCGGTGCGCCAAGAAATGCGGGCGCTGGAGACGGAAGAGCAGCTGTTGCGCGACACGTTGGATCGGACG
Source organism: Bacillota bacterium (assembly GCA_021795575.1). Taxonomy (GTDB): domain Bacteria; phylum Bacillota; class Sulfobacillia; order Sulfobacillales; family JAIMBI01; genus JAJZWV01. The sequence goes on along the minus strand of JAJYPH010000116.1, from coordinate 10,050 downwards.
CTGTCCGGCTGGCCGGCCGAGTGGTTCCCCATCCAGGTGGAGTCTCTGGCGCTGCGCCGGCATGCCCGCGCCGGGTCCCTGGATTGGGAGGCGGCCCGCGTCGTGCTGAGCGAAGCGGGACGCCTCGATGAGGCGCCAACGACGCTGCAGGTGGTGGACCAAGGCGCGGCGCGACAGTTTCCCGCCCGCGTCGCCACGCTGGGGCTGTCGAAGCCAGCGGTCCGGCAGGTTCGCCAGTTTTTCGCCGAGGGCGTGGGGCCCGTCCCCGAGTTGACGACCGCCTGGGTCGACGGCCAGCACGCGGCCGGGAATCTGGACGATGAGGCGTGGCGCCGCTGCTTTCGGCGCGGCCAGCCGATCATTTGGGTCTGGGCCGTCCGGTGAGGCAATATGAGGGGGGCGGGCGCGCCACCCGGACACCCGGGCGGCGTGCCGCTCACCACAGGCGTGACGGGGGGAGACCCAGGTGAACGGAGGCAAGGGCCGAGGACTCAACGACGAGGCGCGGAAGTACTGGGCGGCCCAGCGCAAGCAGGCCAGGCGCTACGGCGGTCGCAGCCAGTGGCTGCCCTCGAGTGGTGCGCCCATCACGATGGGCATCATGGCACTTCTGGTGGCGGGCACCATCTTCGGGGCGCTGGTGCCGTACTGGAGCTTTGCGGTGGGCGCCTGGCCCGGCGGATTTTTTTGGGTGGCCCTGTTGTCCACCGTGATTCCAAATGGAATTTTGTCCCTGATTTTCGCGGGGCTGTTTCTGTGGATCCTGGGCAACCAGGTTGAAGGGATGTACGAGCCCTGGCGGTATCTGGTGATTTACTTTGGTGCGGGCCTGGTGGGCGCCCTGCTGGCCGGAGCCGGCGGACTGGGGCCCGCCACGGGGTCCCTAGCCATTTTTGGCTTGGCGGGGGCTTACGCCATGTACATCGCAAAGGTGGGGAACCCACGGCAGGCGCTGCAGTGGGCGCTCATTCTGCTGGTGATCAATCTGGTGCTGACCGGGTTCAACCTGGCGTACCTGGCGGGGATGGCCGGGGCGTTCATCGTGGGGGTGGCGGTGGCGCGCCTGGACGTATAGCCCGGGCCCAGTCCGTGAAGGCGGCCGCGCCTGCCTTCACGGTGCGCCCCTGGGTGTCCCGGTTTACGGCAATGAGGCCAAAGTGCGGTCGGTACCCCTCCGCCCATTCAAAGTTGTCCAGACCGGACCAGTAGAAATAGCCACGCACGTCGGCGCCGGCCGCCCGCGCCTGCTCGAGGGCGGCCCGGTGCTGCGCAATGTAGGCGCCGCGTGCCGCCTCGTCGTCGGTCGCGATGCCGTTTTCGGTGACCAGCAGCGGTGCGCCACGGCGACCGAGCCGCACGAGGGTCTGTCGGAAGCCGTCCGGGTCGATGGACCACCCCATGGCGGTGGTGGGGCCCGGCACGGATCCCACCAGGGACGGATTCATGAGCGTGGCCGGGGACACCCAGCGGGGCGCGTAGTAGTTGACGCCCAGAAAATCTTGGGGGCCGGCCCCCCGAATGGGCCATTGGTTGAAAATCCGGTCCGCCGTCCAGGCGGCCGCCCGATCCCCGGGCGTGGGGCGCGCCGGCCGAAAATGCACCAGGGAATGGGCAATGCCCACCCAGAGGGCGGGGCGCACCTGCTTCATCGCGCGATAGGCGGCGCGGTGGGCGCGAAGCTGGGCCAGCAGCACCCGCGCCGCGGCGCCGGCCCGGTGCTGGCCCGGGGGCCACTGGCCCTCCATGTAGCCCATGAGCGCCAGGACGTTGGGTTCATTGATGGTGCACCAGAAGCGCACGGGGTCAAGCGCCACGGCCATGCGGCGCGCCAGGGCGGCGAAGTGTGGCGCGGCTCCGGGCGAGAGCCAGCCGGCCGTGAGCCAGGGGGGCAGCGTGAAGTGCGACACCGTGACTAATGGCTCGAGGCCGTGCCGACGGCACGCCGCCACCATCTCCCGGTAGTGGGCGAGTGCCTCGTCGTCATACTGGCCGGGGGCGGGTTCGAGGCGGCTCCACTCCAACGAAAATCGATACGCGTTGGCTCCGAGCTGGCGAAACAGGGCGAGGTCCTCGGGAAAGTGCTGCCAGTGGCGCGCGGCGGCGCCGGACACCTCACGGGTGCGGCCGGCCTGCTCCCAGGCCGCCCAGTCGTTGTGGGCCGGCGGCCGGTCGCCGTCCACCTGGTGGCCCGAGGTCGCGACGCCCAGCAGGAAGGCGGGAGCCCCCGGAGGCCACCTCACGACGGGGCGGGCAGCATCAGGGGCAGGGCGGCCGGCCACGCGCGCACGGAAATGGGGAGGTGGCCGACAATTTCGCCGTCGGCGTGCACAAACAGCTGGGGGGGGCCGGTAAGCCGGAACGATGCCGTCTGTAGGGAGTCCACCAGGGGGTTGGCCACATGCCGGCCACTATACGCCTGGCTCAGCAGCTTGAGGGTGCCCAGCTTGCCGGTGCCGCCGACCCACACGATCTGCAAAAGCCCGTCGTGGGGGTCGGCGCCCGGGCAGATGCGAATGCCCCCGCCGTAGCGGGCGACGTTGCCCGCGGCCAAGAGCAGTGTCGAGCGTTCGCGGGCCGTCTGCCCCGCCTGCTCGACGTCGAGGACAAACGGATGGCTGCGGTACGTCCACAGCGTGGAGAGAATCCCGCGCAGATACAGGAGCTTGCCGGATCCGCCGCGGCCGTGCGCCTGCCGGTTGATGAGTCCGGCCACCTCCGCGTCAAATCCCGCGCCCACGACCGTGAGAAAGTACTCGGAGCCCACCTGACCCACATCGATGGGCGTGCGCACGCCCCCAAAGCTCACCGCCAACGCCTCCTGCGGCGCGGCCGGTACGCCAATGCCCGCGGCGAAGTCGTTGCCGGATCCGGCCGGAATGACGCTCAGAGCCGCCTGGCCTCCAGGCAGGAGGCCATTCACGACCTCGTGGTGCGTCCCGTCCCCGCCGAGCGAAATGACCACCATGTCGGCGCGGTCCCGCACCTGGCGGGCCAGTTCCGTCGCGTGGCCGCGCTCCCGTGTGGCCACGACCTCCAGGTCGCTGCGGCGCGTGAGCTCCGGCATGAGCGCATCCAGAATGCGCCGGGCGCGGCCGCCCCCGGCGGCTGGATTGTAAATCAGCCGATAGGGCATGTCAGCGGCCAAGGAGATGGCGCACGTGCGCCATCTCGCCGCGATAGTGTTCCTCGTCGTCCACCGGGGTTTCCAGGTAAAACGGCAAGTCCTGCCAGCTGGGCTCGGTCACGAGCCGTGTGAGGCCGGCGTCGCCGAGATGCCCCTGACCCACTAGGGCGTGCCGGTCGGCGCGGTGCCCGGCCTCCACTTTGGAGTCGTTCAGGTGAATCGCGTGCAGGCGCGCGCGAAACGCCGGTGCTCGGACGCCGGCAAACCCATCCGGCTGGAGGGGGTCTAAGACACCCGACGCAAACGCGTGCTGCGTGTCCAGGCAAAACCCAAGCCGGCGTTGGTCCGCCAGCCCATCCACCAGCGCTAGCAGCTCCTCCACCGTCGTGCCCATCTCGGTGCCCTGGCCGGCCGTGTTTTCCAACAGCACCTGCACGCCGGTGTCGTCGCCGGCCAGCACCTCGGCCAGGGAGGTGCGCATCCGGTCGATCGCGGCCGGCACGCCGGCCCCCACATGCTTGCCGCAGTGCACCACCACCGCTGGGGTGCCGCGGGCGTGCGCCACCTGGAGGTCCCACAACAGGGCATCCACCGATGCCCGGCGCAGGCCGTCGTCGGGTGCGGCCAAATTGATAAGATAAGGTGCATGCGCGAGCGTGACGAGCCCAAGCTCCGCCGCCCGGTCACGGCCCGCCACCGCATCGTCGTAATTGATCTTCTTGTTGAAGCGCAGCATTCTGGGGCTCTTGCTGAAATACTGAAAGCACTCCGCACCCAGAGCCTGGGCCCGATTCACGGCCTTCAAGTAGCCGCCGGCCACGCTGACGTGACACCCGATGCGCAAGGGAGTCCTCCCTCATGGGCTGGATAGAATGCGCGAGCCCCGGTGTCGTCCCAAAAGGCTCGTCGATCGCCGTCAGCCTAGCACAAAAGCGGACGACGATGAGCGATCTCAGTCTCAGATCTCCGCCGCCCGAGACAGACGACGCGCCTCGACGCGGCCCGCCGCCCGCTCCAGACGCGACAAATACTCGGCCAGCGCCCGCCGGTGGGCTTCCACCGCGGGGCTCACCTGATGGTCAAAGACGCCCCAGTCGCGCAGGAGCGGACGAATCACCTGGCCAAGGAACTCGGGCAGGCCATAGCCACCGTGATCGGAGGCGCTGCGCATGCGGTGGCCAAAGTCCGGCATGCCGGCTCCCGGCATGGTGAACAGGGGGACGATGTCGCACACGGTGCCAATCCGCTCCGGGTCGTCGTCCAGGTACGCCCCCACCGCACCGCGGTAAAAGGCAAAGTGCAGGGTTTCATCTTTTGCGATGGTTTTCAGGATGCGGTCCAGCACCGGATCGGCGTCGCGGGCCACCTGGGCCAGGTTCAGATAAAACACGCGGGTGGCCAGCTCCTGCAGGGTGGTATACACCATGACCGCAAAGGGGGAATCGCCGGGCACGTCCCAGCCCTGGCGCACGACCCCGTGCACGAGGCGGCAGCGAGCGTCGGGGTCGCCATTGCGCGACAGCACGAGATAGGTTTCCAGCACGCGGGCGTGGCGGTCCTCCTCGGCGGTCCAGGTGTGCACAAACTGCCGCAGCGCGTCCGGGGCGCTGTGCATGAGCCGAACGAGCCCCGCGGTGAACCAGGGCAGGTTTACCTCCGTCAGCATGGCCGTCTCCACGGCCAGCGCGACATCCGGGGGCAGCGTGCCCTGGCCGGGCTCCCACGGAGCCTGCCCAAAGTCGCGGCCCCGATCCCACGGCAGCAGGCGGTGATAAGCCCAGTCCGTGTGTTGCGTGAGCGTGAGGTGTCGATGGTACAGCTGGTCCAGCGCCTGGGGAACGCCTGAAGTCACGAATGGCCTCCTCTGGATTGACATGGCGCCGGTCGGTGGTCACCACAACGGGGAACGTCCTCTGCCAGCATTGTACTGGATGGGGACAAATTTTCCGAGTCCATGAGGGGGCGGGGCTGGTGGAACGCGCCAGTGGAGCGCCAGACCGGGGGCTCTCCTGCCGGGGAGCGGATCCGGTGCACCCCGTCATGCGCGCGGCTCGAGTGCCGCTGGCGGCCCGGCCCGAAGTTGGTCCAGGAGCTGGACGGCTCGGGGCACGGCCGGAAGATCCCACACGGGGATCACCCATGGGGGACAGGTGGCCGAGGGATCCTCGGGATGCCGCACGGAGATAGCGGGGTTCGTGAGAAAAATGGCCGCGATCCCGGCCCGCGTCGCGCCCAGCACGTCGTGAGCCCAGGTGTTGCCCACCATGACGACCTCCGGAGCCTCCCCGCGATCCCCAACCTGGGCTGCCGGCTGGCCCCAGGCCTGCAACAACTGGTGGAACACCACCAGGTCGGGCTTGCCCGGGCGCGACGGGTCCAGCTCGGATGCGGTCGCGATCACGACCTCGAACAAGTCGAGCACGCCCAGGCGCAGCAGCAGGCGGCGGGCGTCGGCGCTCGTGCTGGCGGCCGTGTTGGACAGCACCGCGTGATGACTGCCCCCGGCCGCCAGGGATTCCAAGACAGCGCGCGCTCCGGGCCTCAGCTGCACTTCAGGATAGCTGGTGAGCGGCTTAAGGTCCTGTCCGCCCGGCGGCCGCGTGATGAGGGTATCGCCCAAGTCCCAAATGACATGCATTATCGTCTGCTCCCTTTCTTTCAAGATCGTTGTTCCTCGGTCGGCAACCGGTGGCCACGCGGACGCTGCGCTCTGGTAGCATAGACGCATTGCGGCACGAGGTCACGCGCACCGAGCCGCGCCACCCGGGGGGATGCAACGTGCCCGTCGCCAAGTACTGGCTTTATCAGGAGATGTGGGATGCGCTCCGGGCGTGGACGCGGCAATATCCGGATCTGCTCACCGTCGAGGTGTTGGGGGAGAGCCGCGAGGGGCGCCGGCTGCCCGTGGCGACGCTCACCGACCGCGCGACCGGTCCCGCGGCGCACAAGCCTGCGGTGCTGGTGGACGCCAACATTCACGCCGGCGAGGTGGCCGGCAATGCGGTGGCCATGTACTGGATCGCCAGCTTGCTGGAGGGGTTTGCGGCCGACCCGGTGGCGGCCGCCCTCCTCGGCGAGCGGACGGTCTACGTGGTGCCGCGGCTGGCGGTGGATGGTGCCGAGCTTTATCTGACGGGGCCGGTCCGCCTCCGGTCCAGTCCGCATCCCTATCCCGATCCCGAGCCGACGAGCGGCTGGGTGCCCGAGGACGTGGACGGGGATGGGCGCATCCTGCAGATGCGGGTGGCAGCGGTCGACGGCGCCTTCCGCGCCGACCCAGGCGATCCCCGCCTGATGGTGCCCCGGGACCCGCTGGATCTGGAGGGCCCGTTTTATCACGTGCTGCCCGAGGGCCGATTGGACCGCCGGCATGAGGTCGGGCGGCGCCCGGTCTGGACCGAAATCCAGCTGGCACGCCGCCGGGCTATGGACTTCAACCGCAATTTTCCCGTCCGCTGGGCCGGGGAGGAGGGCCAGCCGGGCGCTGGGCCGTATCCCCTGTCTGAGCCGGAAATTCGCTCCCTGGTGGACTTTGTTGACGAGCATCCCAACATCGGCGCCTACGCCGCGCTGCACACGTCGGGCGGCGTGATCCTGCGGCAGCCGTCGACGGGCGCCGACACGGTCCTGGGGGCCGAAGATCTGGGGTACTACCGCACCGTGAGCGCTATGGGCGCCCGGCTCTCCGGGTACCAGGCGCGGTCCAACTACGAAGCATTTGCCAGCGGTCACGAGCGCGGCCCCCTGATGCCGGGAGCCGCCGACGACTGGGCTTACGATACGCGCGGCATTCTGGGGTTCACCGTGGAAATCTGGAACCTCCGGGGACGCGCGGGCGCGAAAAATTATGCCGAGCATGGTGTCCGGGCGCTGAGACGCCTGACGTCGGAGGAACGCGTGGCCGATGACAAGAAGGTGCTGGCCTTCGTGGATGTTGCCGTGCCCGGCGAACCGGGGTTTCACGCGTGGCGCCCGTTCGTGCATCCCGACCTGGGGCCGGTGGAAATCGGCGGCCTGGAACCCAAATTCCTGGTTCAGAACCCTCCGCTCTCGCTGTTGGAGGGTGAGTGCCGCGCGGTCAGCGCCTTTCTCACGGGGCTGGGGCGCAGCACCCCCCGGCTTTTGGTGGGCGAGGTGGTGTGCGAACCGGTAGGACCGGACACGGTCCACGTGGCGGTGGAGGTATTGAACGTGGGATACCTGCCGACGTCCGGCACCGCCAAGGGCCGCGAACTGGGCCGCGCCCGGCCGGTCACCGCCGCGATCCACGGCGGCACCGTGGTGGGCGGTGAGTCGCCCGTGCCGTTAAGCCACCTGGCGGGGTACGGCGGCGCGGCGGACGGGAGCCTGCCGCAGCGCCGGCTGGCCGAATGGACCGTTCGCGTGGAGGGGCCGGCGGCCCTCACGGTGGTGGTGGACGGTGGCCGGGCGGGACGGGTCGAGGTGTCCGTCCCGCACCCGTAGCGGCACCCTGATGCAACAGGAGGCGACGGCATGGTCAGCACGGTCACCCGGGACAACACGGATGAGGTGGAGAGGACGGGGGCTCCGGCCCGTTCGCCGGTACCCGCCACGGCGGGGGCGTACCTGTACGGCCGCGGCCGGCCGGCGGCGCCGCCGCGGTTTTGGACGACCGACGACTTCCAGGACGCCCAGCAGCTGTTTGGCCAGGCGCTGGCCACCGTGGGAGCCCGGCCCGGCGATCTGGTGGCCATTCACCTCGCCAACCCGTCTGTGGCGTGGACGGTCGGGACGGCGGTGATGGCGATGGCGGGACGCGCCTGGCCTGTGGCCGGGCCGCCGCCCGGGGTGCCGGATGTGCTGGTCACGGACCCGTGGACCGCACTCGGCTGGCCCGCCCGCCAGGCGCCGCGCCTGGTGGTGCTGACCGAGAGCGTGGGGGGGATGGTGCCCGCACTGCGGGAGCGCATTCGGGAGCAGTGGGGCAACGCGCCGGTCATTCGCTCGTGGTACGGGCTGGTGGACATTCCGGGGCCGTTGGCGGTGGAGTGTGCCGAGGGGGCGCTCCACGGTCGGCGTCCCGGGGACGACCATGGCGTGACGCTGGAGGTGGCCGTCGGCGGCGACGGGCCGGCGGGGCCCCTGGTGATCACGACCACGGGGCCGCGCGTCACGGCGCTGGAGCGCTGGGACACGGGCGACGTGGCGCGGGTGGTGGCCTGTGGCTGCGGCCACCCGGGGCTGGCACTCGGGGACCTGGAGCGGGCGTCGGACGGCATCGGGCTGGGCCCGGTGGCGGTGTCGCGGACGCGGCTGCTGTCGGCGCTGTTTCGCACACCCGGGTTTGGCGGCGCCGCCCGCGTGGTGGTGCGCCGCGACCGGGCGCGCGGCCAGGATGAGCTGGCTATCACCGTGTCGGTGACCGCCGGGTGGGACGCGGCGCAGGTGGCCGACGCCGTGGCCACCAGCGTCGCGGCGGTGGCGCACCATCGGCCGCGCGTCGCGGTGGACCGGGACCTGCTGGTGCCCGGCGTGACGGTCACCGATCAGCGAGCACACGCCAGCACCCGCGCCGCGCACACCCGGGCGCCGTCGGCTTAAGCTGAGGCACTGAGGTGGTGGCGCTGCAAATCCTGGCCGATCTTTATTGGCCCTGGCTGGATTGGGCGGGCCTGCGGGTGGCTCGCCAGGCGGTGGTGGGCCGCCCACGCCGGCTCCCCGATCCCGACGAGGTGGTCCGCCGCTGCTCCCACCGCCTTTGGCTGCTGGCCGCCGCGGAGGCCGTGGGCGGGCCGGTCGCCGAGCTGCCGGCCCGCGGTGCGGTGGTATGGCTGCTGTATCGTGCGGGCGCTGAGTTTTGCCGCAGCCGTGGGGTGGACCCCACAAAGCCCGCCGTGCTCCGCGATTTGCGGCGCCAGGTGTACCGGGGGTGGGCCGGCCCGTCCCTCCGCTCGCGGGGCGCCGGGGTCCGGCTCGTCACGCGCACCCGCCGCTGGGTGGTGCCGGCCGCCCGCACTTGGACGTGGCTTGAGGGGGCGTCGGTGGGGTGGGATCTTTATGCCGCCAACCAGGAGCGCCGGCGGGCCGAGGCCGCGCTGGCGGGTCTCCGGCGATGGGCCGACCGCCTGCCGGTTACGGACCCGCCCGGCGGGGCACCAGCACCTGGGTGATTTCGCCCTCCCCGATGAGGCCCTCCGCGTTGTACGCGGCCACGGTGGTCACGATGCGCTTGTGATCCTGCCGCTGGAAGCGCGCGACGGCCCAAAACGCGGCGCCCACCCGGGTCGGCCGGCGGTGGACGACCGACACGGCGTAGCCCACCGCGTCTTCGGTGGGCTCAAGAAAGGGCAGGATCACGAGCCGGCTCGCCCACTCCATCCACTCGATCATGCGGGCCGTGGCCAGGACCGGATGCACCGCCTGGCCCCCCAGCGTCGCCACCATGTCCGATGCCACGACGGCATCCACGCGTGCCGCCGTGCCCTCGTTCATGCCTATGCGCATTGCGGATCCCTCCCACGATTCGTCAGCGTGTGGATTGTCGACACGCGTGCCGCGTCGACCCTCAGTGTACCTCGCGGCGCTATGGTTCGCGCGTCATGCGCGCCGATCGCCACAGCACGACGGCCGCCGCGAGCGCGACCGCGGCCGCGTAGCCGTAGGCCGCCACCGGCGAGGCATGGTACAGGAGGCCCATGATGAGGTTCGCACCAAAAAGCCCCAGACTGCGGGCTCCGGTGAGGGCCCCCATGCCCTGCCCCAGGGTGGCGCCCGGCGCCCAGCGGCTGACCAGCGTGGGTTCGAGGGTTTCAATCGCTCCCAGCGCAAACCCCAGGATGGCCACGGGCACCACCAATCCCCAAAATCCGAGCGAGAAGGCCAGCGCCGCAGCCAATCCGGCCGACCCCACCGCCGCTCCGACGTATCCCAGCCCGGCCAGCTCCCCCACGGTGCCCCGCACGCGG
>JAJYPH010000304.1 GCA_021795575.1 Bacillota bacterium | reverse complement strand
GGGACTGCAGGATGCGGCCGGCACCAACCTGGACGTGTCCAGTTCGGCGGCCGCGGCGCAGAACGCGATCACCATCGTCACCAACGCCATCAACATGCAGAGCACGGCCCGCTCCAGCGTGGGGGCCTACGAGAATCAGCTGTCGTATACGATGTCCAACCTGCAGACCGAGTCCACCAACCTGAACTCGGCGCAGAGCAACATCATGGACGTCAATATGGCGCAGGCCATGACGTCGTTCACCAAGGACCAGGTGCTGGCGCAGAGCGGGGCGGCGATGCTGTCGCAGGCGCAGGCCTTGCCGGACCTGATTCTGAAGATCCTGGGTTAGCGTGGAGCCGGAGGGGGTGCGCCCCCTCCGGCTCCCGTTTCCTGTGAAGGGGGGAGGAAGACGATGTCCACCGTCTCCATCGGCAACCTGTACTCGGGCGGGGTGAACTTCAACGGCCTGATTCAAACGCTCGTGGCCCAGCAGAGTGCGCCCATCACGCAGCTCAACCAGCAGATTCAGGGCTGGGCCCAGGATCAGAGCGTGTGGCAGGCGCTGGCGAGCCAGATGACCACGCTGGAGTCGGCGGCGGCCACGCTCTCGAGCGGGGCGACGTTCCAGCAGGCGGGTGCGGTCAGCACCAACAGCGGCGTGGTGGCGGCGGCGGCCGACAGCTCGGCCCATCCCGGCACCTATTTGGTCAATGTGACCCAGCTCATGCAGACCGAACTGGATTTGGGCACGGTGAAAGAGTCGTCGTCGACCGGAAGCCTGGGGCTCGCGGGGCAGTTTACGATTGCGCTGGGCAGCGGCACCTGGACGGTGTCGGTCACCTCCGGGGAATCCCTGAGTCAGGTGGCCGGCAGCATCGACAACACGCCCGGCATTGGCGTCGTCGCCTCGGTGGTGAACGACCAGTTGGCCATCCAGGGAGACAACGGCAACGGCATCACCTACTCGGACCCGAGTGGGGTGCTCACGGCCCTGGGGATTCTATCGTCGCGCACCGCGACCACCGCCAGCGATGTGGTGCAGGCGGCGCACTATGCCGCCTATTCGATCGACGGGGTGAGTCTCACCAACCCCACCAACACCGACACCACGACGGTCCCGGGGATGAGCTTTCAGTTCAACGGCGTGGGGAGCGGCGTCGTGACGGTCTCCACCAGCACGGCGGCCATTGCCGCCGACATCAAGAAATTTGTGGGCGCGTACAATGCGCTCCAGCAAACGATTAACAAGGACACCGCCAAGGGCGGCGCGCTCCAGGGCCAGGCGTCGCTGACGACCTTGGAGAACCAGCTGGCGCAGGCGGCCACCTCCATCGTGTCGGGTCTCACGGGCTCGGCCTATCAGGACCTGCCCAACATCGGCATCACGCTGACCAGCAGTGGCACCATGACCTTGAACACGGCGACACTCGACCAGGCGCTCGCGACCAGTCCCAGCGGCGTGGGGGCGGTATTTGATCAGGTGGGGTCGGGCATTGCGGTCCAGCTCCAAACCTTGGGGCAGCAGTACACCCAGGCGACGACCGGCATCATCCCGTCCATCGTGTCGGGTTACGCCGGCCAGATGCAGGTGGCCAATGCCGAGGTGGGCCAGCTGCAGCAGCAGCTCACGCTGTACCAGCAGCAGCTCCAGCAGCAGTTTTTGGCCACCCAGGAAATGATCGCGCAGCTGGACGGCAACACCACGCTCTTAAACAGCCTCACCAGCGCGTCGACGGCTGCCGCCGCCGGCACGGGCGTGGCGACGCTGTCGAACACCAGCGGCGCGCTTTAGTCGGTCGGTGGGTCAGTGAGCTCAGGGAGGAATTTGACGGTGGCGACAGTAACGACACGGACGAATGAGGCCGAGCTTGCGCGGTGGCGGGAAATGTCGGTGCGCACGCTCTCGCCCCAGGGCTTGGTGGTGTTTGCGCTGGAGGGCGTGAGGCGCCGCGTGGGACTGGCGGAGGCGGCGCTCGGGTCCGGGGCGCTGGAGGATGCCCATGTGGCGCTCACCGAAAGCCAGGACGCTCTGGTCGCCGTCGCGGGCTCCTTGAATCCCGGGTGGCCCCCGACCGGCAATCTCCGGCGGCTATTTGATTTTTGCGTCCGGCGACTGCGCGACAGCAACTGGCAGAAGGACCCCGCGCCACTGGCAGAGGTCACCGCCGTCCTGAGCGAGTTGACCGATGCCTTTCGCCTGATGGGGCAAGGGGCCGCGGTACCCCGGTCGGACACGGAGGCGGCGCCACGGCGCACGGTGGACTTTGCCGGATAGCGCCCAGCCGGAAGCCTTGCCCACTTGGGAGGCGCTGCTGGCCATCACCCGCGATCAGGTGGCGGCGGCGAAGGCGGGGGACTGGGGTCGGGTGCGGGCGATGATGGCCACGCGTCGGGTTCCGCTCGCGCCATGCCCACCGCCGCTGGCGGACGAGTACTGGGGAGCGCACCAGACGCTGCGTGAGCTGTTGGGCGCCCGACTCATCGCCCTGGACGCCGAGCGGGCTCGCCTGGCGGGGGCGGCCCGGTGGCCCCGGCCGCCGGTGGCCCCGCTGCTGGTGGACCGGCGGGGTTAGCCAAGGGCGGGAAGGGGGAAGGACATGCCCGTGAATAAAGGGTCTACGGCGACGCTC
>JAJYPH010000303.1 GCA_021795575.1 Bacillota bacterium | reverse complement strand
CCTGGCTGTCGAACGAGTGCCGGATGCCGTCGCGCACGTAGCGGAAGGCGGCGGCGGCCTGGGTTTCCACGCTTGGCGCGGCCTCACGAAATTCGGCCAGCTTCGCCACCACGCGCGGGTCATGGAAATCTGCCACCTCCGTGCTTTCCAAGAAGCCCTCCAACGGGCCGCGCTCGATCACCAGGGACCCTCCCGTACCCATCCGACACCACATCCTTTCGGCACCCGTGCGATCCGCATCGGCATCCGCCTCACCGCATCACCCGAAAGTCCCGGGAAGCCGCTGCCGCTACGGCCAATATCGCCAATATCGTGGAGAGGATCCCTCGGGATGGTGACGCCCGTCCAGGCGGCCTTGGCGGCCTGGATGGCCGACGGCGTGGCCCAGTATCATGCGGCGCTCGCGTCTGGGGTCGCCCCAGAGCAGGCCCGCCTGTTTCTCCCCGCCAACGCGCAGTACACCACCTGGTACTGGACCGCCTCGCTGTTTGCCGTGTTGCACTTCTGGGCCCTGAGACAGGGAGAAGCGGCGCAGTGGGAGGTCCAGCAGTATGCCACCGTCGTGGGACAGGCCGTTCACGCACACTTTCCCGAAACCTGGGCGGTGGCCGGCGGTCCGGAGTCTGCCGAGACGGCGACCTGACGGCGTCGCACGCACTCCCGCCCTTCATCCGCCGGAAAGATCAGAGAAGCACCCGTCCTATCCGAGGCGGGTGCTTCCGCCGCATCAGCCAGGTGTGCGGCGCCAACCCAACTAGCGGGCCACCTTGGCCGGTGCCACCGGGCAGGTGCGCAGTCCAAACAACCGATAAATGAGGCAGAATCCCGTAAAGCCCGTGACCACCGCCACCGCCGCCACGATCCCCAACGCGATGGCCACGCCGGCGGGAACCTTCAGCGCAAGGGCGGCGTAGCCCAGAGCCAAGCCCCCCAGCACACGAATCACCCGGTCGGTGGCGCTTTCGTTGACCCAACGCCACGTCTTCATCCTGTTCATCCCGTTCATCCTCTCCATCCTCCTTTGTGGCATCTGCTGTTCTCAGGCCTTGCCGGCGGCCCGCCGGCTCGGCCCAGTGCAACCGTAGCGCCCACCGACCACGCCGTCCGTACGGTTTTATACAACGTGTCCCATTTTTTTCTTGGCCACCGGTTCCCTGCCGTGGCTCGCTGCGGTGCATGGCCGTGCTGTCCCTCGCCCCGGCCGCCCGATCGACCTCACGCGCGAGCGCCCCGCCCGGCGCCGGACCGACGGCCAACCCGGGGACGGCGGCCCGTCGAGGGATTCTGGGGACGCGTCGCTGGGCAGGGGCCCGTGCCGAAGCCCCGAAGGGAGGAGCCGCGTGGCTTGACGATCACGCTGGCGGCGAGGGCGGCAAAAGCGCGGTACACTGCTTCACAGGTTGTCCGAATGCCTTAGGGATGGTGCCCGGGGCTGCCTATCTCGTTCGCGCCCCTGCCTAGCACAAGAGAAGCATCCCGGACGGCACGGGCTGGACCCCCTTGGCGCCTGATTCTACCGCCCGCCGCGCAGCCGCTGGGGTGCCCACGCGATGGCGTGGCATGCAGCAGCCAAGCCCCACTGCTGGGACCGGGCCGCCCTACGCTCCACCGGCGGACGGCCCCCGAGCAATACCCCGACGGCCGCCGTCGCGCCAATCTATGGCTCACATGACGCGGTCGGAGGAGAAGCCTCTCTGCGGCACATACACTCAGAGTGTGCCGCACATCGCCCCACGGGAGCGCTCGGTGCGGTATTGTCAGCGGGGAGGGAGGGATCCGCGATGACGACCCCCGGTGGCTGGCTGGACGCGGTGCGGCGCGAGCGCCCCCTCGTCATGAACATCACCAATTTCGTGGCCATGAACTTCGCCGCCAACGTGCTCCTGGCGGTCGGCGCATCTCCCGTGATGAGCCACGCGCGCGAGGAGGTGGCCGACATGGCCGCACAGGCCCAAGCGCTCGTCCTCAACATCGGGACGCTGGAGCCCGTCTGGGTGGACGCGATGCACATGGCGGCCCGCACGGCGGCGGAGCGCCGCATTCCCGTGGTGCTGGACCCCGTGGGGGTGGGCGCGACGCCGTTCCGCACGCGGGTGGCGGCCGATCTCCTGGCCACAGCGGCCATCACGGCGGTTCGGGGCAATGCGGGTGAGCTGGCCGCCCTCGCCGGTGCCCAGGGGACCATGCACGGCGTGGATGCGGCCGATGCTCCACCGGTCGCGGACCTGACGTCATGGGCCCGCGCCCACGACGTGCTCGCCATCGCCACCGGTGCGGTGGATCAGGCGGCCGACGGCACGAACAGCCGCGAGGTGGCGAACGGCCATCCCATGATGGCTCGGGTGACGGCCACCGGATGCAGTCTCTCCGCGTTGGTCGGGGCCTTTTTGGCCGTGGCTCCGCCCGCCGACCGACTGGACGCGTCGGTGGCCGCGCTGGTGGTGTTCGGGGTGGCCGGTGAAACCGCCGCCCGCCGGGCCAGCGGCCCGGGGACTTTTGTTCCCCTGCTGTTGGACGCGCTGGCCGCCCTGGAACCCGACCAAGTGGACGCGGCCGCCCGCATCACGCGGAGCCGGCCCGCCTGAGTCCTCCAGACCGCCCAAGGCGGCTCCTCTGGCGGAGGAGCCGCCTTAC
>JAJYPH010000115.1 GCA_021795575.1 Bacillota bacterium | reverse complement strand
TTGGGCAGACCGCCCAGTCCGACACTGTGGTCATCGACATGGCTTTCCACGGCCCAGATGGCCTGCTCAACGGCGTCCAGCGCCGTCCCCCCGTCGCGCAGGATCTCCATGCCCCGCTCCAGACCTACACGCGCATTGGAACTCCCAATGATGACCACGCTGTTCGTTCGCCCCCTCCGCTGATTTTCGCGGCTATGTTTTGGTTCGGCACGACCCGGCGAGCCGGACGCGCCCCTAAGCATTTGACCCCGCGGGCCAAATCCCTGCCGGCGGGCCGCCGTCAACTTGTGGCAGCGGTGGCGGTCAGAGGTGACGCGGCACCTGCCACGCGATGGGACGCGACGCTTGTCCCAAAACTCGCACGGTGAGTGTCCACCGGCCCGGCCGTGGATCCGGGTAGGTGGCGGTAAACTGCTGTCCCGGGGTGAGCGGCTTCACAATCACAAACTGTGGAACCGGCCTGTGGGGCGGGGACCACTGCGCCCCCCCGGCCCCCACGGCCGAGACCGTGAGCCAGGAGGCCGTCCAGGACACGGTGCGCGCCGGTCCCCGGTACGTGAGGTGAATGCGCCAGCCATGCGCCAACGGCGTCAGCGCGACCGCGAATCCGGCCACCGTGGCCTGGCTGGGCGAAAAGACCGGCGGCGGCGGTGTCCCCGCAGCCCTCGCCCCGCACCCCGCCCCCGCCAAGGTGAGCGCCACCCCCAACAGCGCTATCCGAATTCGGCGGCCCACGCTTCGAGGCGATGCCGGATCCGATCGCGCTGCGAACGCCGGGCCATGAGGCCGCTGCCACGGTTGGAGAGCGGCCAATGAACCCACGAGACGTCGGGAGCCAGGGTCGGGGCCGGCACCGGGCCCAGTCCGATCACGATGGCGGGCCGTGGAAGGGCTTCGACGGCAAAGCGCCGCGGCGGCACGGTTTCCACTTCCAATCCCCATTCCGCCAGCGACTCCCGTGCCAGCGGGTCCACGCGCAGGGTAGGCGCCATCGCCCAAGCTCCCACCTGCCAGCCCGCGCCCAGCATGGCCGCCGCGAGCGCCGCCGCCATCGGGGACAGCGCCTCCCCCGTGGCATCCACGAACGCGAGCTGCTTCACGCGCTGGTGGGGTGGGAGACCGCGAGGCCGAGACGCCACGCCAAAAACCCCAGCTGGTCGCCCTGCGACGCCGCCTGCCAGCCCAGCGGTTTGCCCACGCCATGACCCACCTGCCCTTCCTCCCGATACAGGATGGGCGCGGACCCCCCCTGGGCCGCCTGCAACCGCGCCGTCATCTTGCGCGCGTGGAGCGGATCCACGCGGCTGTCTTTGTGTGCCGCCCAGAGCAGCGTGGCCGGGTAGTCGGTTCCCGCCTTGACGTGATGATAGGGCGAGTACTGGTAGAGGTAGGCAAACTGCGTGCGGTCGGCGTCGGCCGATCCGTATTCGCTCGCCCAGATGTGGGCGATGAGAAACCGGGGATAGCGCAGCATGTCCAGCAGAGGCACCCCCACCACCACGGCGGCAAACAACTCCGGCCGCTGCGTGAGGGCCGCGCCCATCAGAAGCCCCCCGTTGCTGCGTCCGGTGATGCCCAGATGGGCGGTGTCCGTGAGCCCCGCCTCGATCAGCCGGCGGGCGGTCGCCAGAAAGTCGTCAAACACGTTCTGCTTGTGCTCGCGCATCCCCGCCCGATGCCATGCCTCGCCATACTCGCTGCCGCCCCGCAGCACCGCCGACGCCCATCGACCACCGTTGGCCACCCAGACCGCGACGTCCGGCGAGTATGTGGGCGTGATGGCCACGTTAAACCCGCCGTACCCGGTCAGGACGGTGGGCACGGGTCCCGGGGCGACGTTCACCGGGTCGATCACAAAGAGGGGCAGCCGGGTGCCATCGCGCGACGTGGCCCATTCCTGCCGGACCACCGCCGTCACCGGCTCATGATCCGCGACGACCAGGGGCACCACGCGCCCGTCCAACACCGTGTACACCCCGGGCTTGACCACGAACGACTCGAAGACGAAGTAGACGCGGGCGTCGGTGGGCGATGCCTCCACGCCACTCACCGTCCCCAGGCCCGGCAGCGCGACCGGCTCCCCGTGGCCAGTGGCCAGATCCCATCGAACCAACTCGGAGTGGGCATCCACCAGGTAGTGCAACCACAGCACCCCTCGACTGACGGCGAAGTCCAACAGGGTCGCGTCCGGCCGCTCGGGCACCACCTGCCGGGCATCGGACCACGTGACCGTGGTGTCGAGCGGCACCCGCATGATGCGACCGCGCGGCGCGCGGAGCGTGGTGAGCACATAGTAGGTGTGGCCAGCCAAGAGCCCGGTGTACTGGGTGTCCGGCTCGGCCGCCATTTGCGCCAGCTGGGTGCCCCGCTCGCGATCGGCAAACCATAGTTCCCCCCCGTGCCACCCGTGATGGATCGACACCAAGAGAAAGCGTCCTTCGTCCGACAGCTGCACACCCGGGAAGTCGTCGCGCCCGATGGCCGACCCAAACACCTCGGGATCGGGCCCCGGCCCCTCGACGCTGTGAAAGAAGAGGCGCACGTTGTAAAACTCTTCGCCGGGCGGCATGGTGCCGGGCTCGGGATAGCGGGTGTAGTAGAACCCATGCCCGTCGGGCTCCCACGCCACCGACGACCCACGGGCACGAGGGATGGCCAGGTCCAGGCCCGTGCCCCGCTCCACGTCGCGCGCGTACAGCGTGCTCCACTCATCCCCTTCCGTGGAGAGACCATACGCCACGAAGCGTCCGTCCAGGGACGGCTGGTACCAGTCCAGCGACGCCAAATCCGATCCCGCCTCCTGGGCCGGGTCCACGGCCACCTCCTCGCGGTCGTCAAACACACCGCGCCGATACAGGATGGGCTGTGCGGTTCCCGCGGCGCGACGCTCGTAAAAGAGATAGCGCCCGGCCCGACGGAGCTCCGTAACCCCTCCCACCGACGCTTCCGCCAGCCACTGGGCCCGCAGCGCGGCCGTCTCGGGCCGGCTCGCCAACACCGCGTCCGTGCGCTCATTTTGCTGGGCCGCCCAGGCGCGGGTCTCGGGGTCCTCCCCTTGCTCCAACCACTGGTAGGGGTCGGGCACCGCGGTGTTGTGCCAGCGGTCAACCGTCGACGCCGCGCGCGTGGGGGGAACGGGTGGGAACGGGGAATTCTCGTCCCGGTTTTCCCTGATCATGTTACTCATCTCCTGTCACGCGTCGCCGGCTTCGCCCGCACGGGAGCGCAACCGCATCCGCCTCCGTGAGTCAGTTCGCCATCCTGGGGCCGATTCCCGCCTGCCAGGACACCCCTAAAAATTGTTTGTCACTTTTCCGGGCCGGCTGGTATACTAGTGAACGTGACCACAATCACAATCTCACGTCAGGAGGAGTGCCCGTGTGGTACCGCGAGTGCATCTTGTGCCGCCGAACCCTGTCCACCAAACACATGAAGGCGCCGGAATCGACTACCGTGATTTGCGCCAGCTGCAGTCGGCAGATGTCCGCCACCCGCGCTCTGATGAACGTCCCGACGGCTTGGCCTCGCTGACCCGACTGTTTTAACACAACCTTAACCCAAATTATTATCCAATTACGGTCGCTCGGGAGTACAATTAGGCCGTCCCCTAGGAGATGCCTCCGGGATGCGGGACCAAGACACGAGTCGATACGAGATGATGCGAGGAGGAAGAGTGATGATGCTTCGGGAGTGCACCGACTGCCGTCGGACGTGGGGCACCCACGGGATGACGATGGCGTCGCGACTGGGCCCCGGATCCGCCGGTTTGTGCAACAGTTGTGCGGCGCGTCGGCGTGCAGAAACCCGTCTCTGGCTGACCATGCCGCCTCGGGCTTGTTAACACCATCTGTCGGCCAGGGGCCATACGGCCCCTCTTTTCTTTTTTGCGCCGGTTCACGCCGCCCGTGTGGTCCGACACGTGTCGGCGCGGCCGACCGCGGGTGGACTTGCACGCGTTTGGTACCGTAGGAGGATACCGGCGCACCGCCCCATGCGCGGCGCCCGGCACGGCTCGTCCCGCCGCCGCGGCCGGCCGTGGTGAGAGGCAAACGGTGCGAGGAGGAGATCGCTACGGGACCGCAAAGGCGAGGAAGAGGATTGGTGCTCCCCATCACGGGCGTTTTTATCGTCGCGCTGATCGTGGCGATTTTGTTGAACCCGCAGACGGGGCTCATGCATCTGGTGCCCCCGGTGCTGCAGGACCCGGTCCGCGCGGTCCTGGTGCTGGCGTTTGGTGCGCTCTTGTCCTGGCTGTTGGAGCGCTACTGGTTTGGACGGGCGCAGCCGGGGCACGGCCCGCTGCCCGCTCGGCAGGTCACGACGCTGCGCTTTGTGATTCGCCTCGTCTTGTACATGGCGGTGGCGGTGGGCGTGCTGGCCGCGTTTGGCGTAGGCGTGCCCTCCGTCGTGTTTGGCGGCGCCTTTCTGACGGTGGTGCTGGGGCTTGCGGGGCAAAGCGTGCTGGCCAACATGCTGGGTGGCATTTGGCTGGTCATGTTTCACCCCTTTGAGGTGGGGGATCGGGTGGAGATTATCACGTGGCAGTATCCGCTGCTCATGCCCTCGTATGGCCACGAAGCCCTCAAGCCCAGCTATATCGGCACCATCACCGACGTGTCCCTGATGTACACCCAGATGGCGACGGACACGGGACTGCCCATGAGCATCCCCAACGGCATTTTGGTGCAGGCCGCCATCACCAACCGCAACCGCGGGGAGGTGCACCGGCTGCGTGTGCGCTTTGAGGTGGACCAGCGCGTCGATCCCGACGCGTTGGCGGCCGACATTGAACAGCAGCTTAAGCCCTCCGTTCCCGGGGTGGAGGCTTTGATGGTGGATGTCAGCCCCACCACGTATTCGGTGGTGGTGATCGTAGACCACCCGGGCACGGACGACGCCATGCGCCATCGGGTGCTGCGGGCCGCGTGGGCGGCCTTGGCCCGCAGCCGCGCGCAGGAGGCGGACCCGGCCCTCCAACAGTCGGACACGCCGGCGCGGTCCTAAGCGCGCGCAGTCATGCGCCCCGTAGACGGACTGCTCTGGGCGCAGGCCTTCGAGGCGCCGATGTACGGCTTAAGCGCGGACCACCTCGCGGTTCCGGTGTGCCCGGTCCGGCAGCCGTCACGGCAAGGGTGGCGGCTTTTCCAGTACCGGTCCCAGCTGGTGGTAGCGGCCGCCGCGATAAACCAGGGGGCGGCGGTCGGCAAACACCCGGGCCGCCATTGGCTCGCCCACCACCAGCCAGTGGTCGCCCACGGGGATGCGGTCCGCGATGCGGCACTCGTACCAGCTCGCGGCCCCGCCAATCAGGCGCACGGGCAGCGCCGTGCCCGGTTCGCTGTCGGCCCACCACCAGGGTCGCTTGTCCACGTCCCGCCCTGACACGTTGCCCAGTTGCTTGGACAGGGCCGCTTGCGCCTCGGACAGCAGTGACAGGCCAAAGCTGTCGGCGTGCTCGACCACCGACCAGGTGAACCGGGTGTCCCCGACGTATACGCCCAGCAGGCGAGGCTCAATCGACACCGGCGTGCACCACTCGGCACTCATTGCCGCCCATTGGCCGTCGGCCGCCGCCACGATGACGCCCACCGTGTTGACGAACTGTCGAAACGCCGCGCGGTCCAACAGGCGGCCAGAGCTTTCGCCGGTCATCGCCTGAGCAGCGCGCGGCCGAAAAACAAGATATTGGCGGGGCGCTCGGCCAACCGCCGGCTGAAATACGCGTACCAGTCCTCGCCGTAGGGCACATACACCCGGGTGGCATGGCCCGCCCGGGCCAGTTCCCGCAGTACCGACAGCTTGATGCCATACAGCATTTGAAATTCATAGCGGTCGCGCGGCAATCGCACGCGGCGGAAGTACTGCAGGAGGTCCCGCAGGATCACTTCGTCGTGCGTCGCCACGGCCACCTGGTGTCCCGCCTCCACGGCCTGCTCCACGAGCCGAACATAGTTCGCGTCGACGTCCGCTTTGCTGGGATACGCGAGCTCGGCCGGCTCCCGGTACGCCCCCTTCACAATACGCAGGCGCCGCGGCCGGTCCGACAGCGCGGCCAGGTCGTCGCGGCTGCGGTACAAATACGCCTGCAACACCAAGCCCACACGGTCCGGAGACCATTCGTCGGCGAGGCGACGGTACACAGCGATGGTGTCGCTGGTGTACGGGGTGTCTTCCATGTCGATCCGGACAAACCCCGTGGGGCCGTCCGGGCCCTGCATGGCGGCGGCGCGCTCCACCACCCGGCGCGTATTCTGGAACCCCAGCGCCGGGTCCACGGCGAGCCCCATCATCGTAAGTTTGACCGATGCGTTGCCCGGCAGGTGCTCGTGGTCCAGCGCGTCCAACAGCTCCAGGTAGCTGGTGCACGCCGCCTCTGCGCTGGCCGCATCTTTCACGCCTTCGCCCAGGTGGTCCAGCGTGACGCCAATGCCTTCTTGCTGCAGCTGACGCGTGACCGCGACGGCATCCGTGAGGTGTTCGCCCGCCACAAAGCGCCCGGCCCCCATCTTGAGGCCATAGCGCTTGACGGTGCTCGACACCAGCGGGTTGTCCGCCACCATAAGAATCAACTCGCGGAACATCCGCCGCCTCCTAGAACCAAACTTGCTCAAGACAGAGCCCTGCGGCGGGCGCGGCCTGAAAGGCCCCCACGCGCTCCGGCTGGTCCAGCGCCTGGACTATCGGGTCCGCACATCCCGCGGCCGCCGCGGCCCACATCGCGCCCACCAGCAAACGCACCATATGATACAGGAAGCCGTCCCCCGTGACCCAATACACCCAGCCCGGCGACCCCGCCGGAGCTAGGCCCCAATGCGACGCAAACACCTCCCGCACGGTGGTGCGGGCGGATGATCCCTGGTGCCGGAAGGCCCCGAAGTCGTGGCGGCCGATATAGAGGGCCGCCCAAGCGTTCAAGGGTGCCAGCGCGAGCGCGGTGGGCGCCACCGCCACGCGCGGCACCCAAAAGGGGTCCAGCGACGGTTCGGCCACCACCCGGTAAGAATAGGCTTTGGCGCGGCTCCGCCGGGGGTCGAACGACGCGGGGACGACCCGGACATCTCGCACGCGGATCTGCGGGGGCAGGCGACGGTTCAGTACGACCGCCAACCGATCCGGGGGTACCGGCATGGCCTCTGTGCGCCACACCGCCACCTGGCCCCGGGCGTGCACACCGCTGTCCGTGCGCGACGCGCCCTGCACCCGGGCGCGCACGCCGGTGGCGCCCGCCAGCGCATCCTCCAGCACTCCCTGCACCGTGACGCCGCGGGGTTGGTACTGAAACCCCGCGAAGGCGCTGCCATCGTAAGCCACCGTCATCGCCAGGGCCACAGCCACCCCTCCCTGCCCGCGGTCGCCATGAGGCCCACCCAAATCCCACAGACCACCACCCACCGCCAGTCCTGCGCCCGCCAGCGCCCCGGAGCCGTCGGCACGGCGGGCCGCTTCAGCCACAACACCAGCGCCATCTCCTCCGTCCGCGCGAGTGACCGCGCCAACAGCGGCACCAACGATCGAGCCGCCCGGTCCACGCGGGCCCGAAAACTTCGTCCCGGCGTCCGCGCCTCCAGTCCCCACTGAAGGCCCCGCCACTCGGCTCGCAACAGCGGGATGAACCTGACCATCATCGCGGCCGCCAAAGCCGCGTCCTCAGCGAGGCGTTGGCCGAAACCGGCCAACGCCTCGTACACCACGCCATACACCTCGCCCGGCAACAGGCCCGGCAGCAGGTGCTCAGCCGCCGCCACCGCGAGCCAGGTACCCACTGCCGTCTGGAGGGCGCCCGACGCGCCCACGGCGCTGAACCCGGCCGCCCACCACGCGGACGCTCCCCAAAACAGGGCCCACGGGGTGAAGCGAGCTACGGCCCGGACCCACCTCCGTCGTGCCTCCGACGGTTGCCGCACCGTCAGCCACCCGGCGCCCAGGCCCATTCCCACCATCCCGGTGAGCGGTGCCACAAACCCGGCCGTGGTCCACAGCACCAACACCAGCAGCCGCGCCGCCGCATGGCGCGGACCGGCCGTGGCCGTCATCGGTCCGCCAGGATTTCTCGCGCCAGCTGGTCTGCATCCCACCAGCACGTACCCGGCAGCTGCCGCGCTGCGAGCGCCTGCACCACCTCAAACAGCTCTGGGCCGGCCCTAAGGCGGTCTGCCAGCGCCGCCGGCGGACCGTCGGCCACCACCCGGAGCCCTTCCATCCACCACACCCGCGGCACCACGCGCATCAGCCACGCCCAGTCGTGGCTGGCCACCACCACCAGCCGGGTGGCCGCCAGTTCAGACAGAATGGTGTAGGTGAGGCGCGCCCCCGGCGCGTCCACGCCCGCCGTCGGCTCGTCCAGGAAGACCAGCGGGGCATCCGACTGGACGAGGGATGCCAGCGCGACCCGGCGCCGCTCACCGGTGGACAGCTGATACGGGGCCTGGTCCGCCAGATGCCGCACCCCGAGCCGTTCCAAGGCGCCATGGCCGTTGGGCCCCACCACGTCCGCCACGGTGGCACCCACCAGCTGCCACTCAGGCGGCTGCAGCACCAGACGTCGCCGCGGGGGCGAGAGATCGGCCGTCAGGCGGCCATGGGCCAGCGGATGCAAGCCCGCCAGGCTACGGAGCAGGGTGCTTTTGCCGCTGCCCGTCGACCCCACCACCCCCACCAAGCCCGGGCCCGCCAGCGTCCGCGTCCCCGCCTCCACCAGCCCCGCAGGGGTGCGAAACCCCGCGCCGCTCAGCGTCAGGCGTGCGCGACCCATGCCACCAGGCGCGTGGGGTCCAGGGTTACCGGCGCGCTGCCGCCAGAGGGGTGACGGCGCAAGGCGCGTCCGGTGTCCGCGACGGCCGACCGGGGAATGGCCCAGGGATGGGGTTCCCGCGCTGCCAAGGCCTCGGGCGCCCCGTCAAACACGACCCGTCCGGCCTCAAGCACCAGCACCCGGTGCGCCAGCGCCACCTCCGCGGCCTCATGGGTGGCCAGCAGAATGGTGGCCCCGTCGGTGGCCAGCTCCCGGATGACTTCCCGCACTTCGGCTGCAGCCTCGGGGTCCAGCGGCCCGGTGGGTTCATCCAAAACCCACACGGCCGCGTCGCCGGCAAACCATCCGGCCAAAGCCACCCGCTGCTTTTCCCCCGGCGACAGCGTATCCACCGCTCGGTCCGCGATCGGGCCCAGCCCAAAGCGTGCAAACGCCGCCGCCACACGAGCGGGCGGCGGACGGTAAAAATTCACATGATCGCGCACGGTCGCCCCCACCAGGCCGCCGTCCACGTCGGATGACACCCACGCCACCGTGCTGCCCGGCAGTGCGCTGGCGGACCAGGGGCCTACCCGGACGGTCCCGCGGCTCGGTGGGAGCGCCCCGGCTACCAGTTTCAAGAGCAGCGACTTGCCTGAGCCGTTGGCGCCCAGCACCGCCACGCACTGGCCCGGCGGCACCGCGAGGTTCACATCGGCCAACACGGCCGGACGCGGAGGATACCACACCGCGACCCCGGCCAGTTCCAGGCCCAGCACGCTAGACCAGTTCCAAGATCGCCATCGGGGCCGCGTCCCCCTGGCGGACTCCTACGCGCAGGATGCGGGTGTATCCGCCCGGGCGCTCCTGGTAGCGGGGCCCGATGGTCTGAAACAAGTCGCGTACCACGGCCGGGTCCAGCACATAGGCCAACGCCTGGCGGCGGGCGTGCAGGTCGCCCCGCTTGGCCAGCGTGATCATGTGCTCGGCCATCACCCGCGCCTCTTTGGCACGAGGCACCGTCGTTTGGATGCGGCCATGCCGCAGGAGCGACGTCACCAGCCCGCGCAGGAGTGCCCGCCGCTGGTCCGCCGGTTTGCCAAGTTTTCGAAAGCTTGCCACGCCGATTTCTCCTTCGTCCGTCGTTTCGTCACCATGGGTTCGTCATGGTGTGGTCGCCTCGCTGAGCCCAGCTACTCTTCCGACGGCCGAAGCGCCAGGCCCAGGTGGCCCAGCTTCTCTTTGACCTCTTCCAGAGACTTCTTGCCCAGGTTGCGCACCTTCATCATGTCTTCATCCGTCTTGTTCGTGAGCTCGCGCACCGTATTGATGCCCGCGCGCTTCAGGCAGTTGAACGAGCGCACCGACAGGTCCAACTCGTCGATCGGCATTTCCATCAGCCGGTCGCGCCGGTCTTCGTCCCGGCCCAGCCCCAGTTCCACGTCACCACCGACGTCCGACAGGTTCACGAACAGGCGCAGATGGTCCGCCAAGATTTTGGCTCCCACCGACACCGCTTCCTCAGGACTCATGGTGCCGTCCGTCCACACTTCCAGCGACAGCCGGTCATAGTCCGTGATGTGTCCCACCCGGGTGTTTTCCACGTGCCAGTTCACCCGCCGCACGGGGCTGAACAGGGCATCGACGGGCACGACGCCCAGCGCCTGGTCCACCTTCTTGTTCTTGTCGGCGGGCACGTAGCCACGCCCCCGCTCCACGGTCATTTCCATGGACAAGCGGCCGCCCTCGTCGACGTGTGCCAACACATGCCGGCCGTTGACCACCTCCACGTCGGCGTCGCTCAGAATGTCGGCCGCCGTCACGGTCGCGGGACCGGTTACGTCGACTCGCACCAGGCGCGGCTCGTCACCGTACATCCGGAGCGCCAGCTGCTTGATGTTCAGCACAATTTCCGTCACATCCTCGACCACGCCGGGGACGGTGGAAAACTCGTGCAACACTCCCTCGATGCGCACCGACGTCACCGCGCTGCCAGGCAGCGACGACAGCAGCACGCGGCGCAGCGCATTGCCCAGCGTAATGCCGTAGCCCCGATCCAGGGGCTCGACATGAAACTGCCCATACTGAAACTGCTCCCCGCTGTCGACCCGGCGAATGTCGGGCCGCTGCTTTTCCATCTCGGTCATGGCCAGCCCCAAAGGGCCTTGCCCCCCTTCTTCCTTCACCCGAGCGCCTACCCGCGCCGCGAATACCACTCCACAATGAGACGCTCCTGGACCGGCACTTCCACCTCTTCACGGGTGGGCAACCGCAGCACCTTGCCCTTCAGCTCGGGTGCGTCCACTTCGAGCCAGGGCGGCACGCCCCGCGGGGCGGTCTCCTTGATGATCGGGAAACGCGACTTGGGCTTGCTGGATGTCCGCACCGCAATCATGTCGTCCGGGCGCGTCTGGTACGACGGAATGTCCACCTTGTGGCCATTGACCTCAAAGTGTCCATGCCGCACCAGCTGACGCGCCTCGGCCCGCGACGCCGCCAGGCCCATGCGATACACCACGTTGTCCAGCCGCCGCTCCAGCAGCTGCAGCAGGGTGGCGCCGGTCACGCCGCGCTTGCGGCTGGCCATGCGGAAGTAGCGGCGGAACGGGCCCTCCATCACGCCGTAGGTGCGGCGCACCTTCTGCTTCTCGCGCAGCTGCACGCCGTACTCCGACATTTTCGCGCGGCGTCCCTGGCCGTGCTGACCCGGCGGAAATGGGCGGCGTACCACGGGGCACTTTTCGGTA
>JAJYPH010000114.1 GCA_021795575.1 Bacillota bacterium | reverse complement strand
GCGGTGTACCCCTATTTGCTGCGGGGGGTGACGGCCGCGTACCCCAATCACGTGTGGGGCATCGATATTACCTATATCCGTCTCCGCGGCGCGTGGCTCTACTTGGTGGCCGTGCTGGACTGGTTCTCGCGGTACGTAGTGAGTTGGGAGTTGTCGGAGACCCTGTCGTTACCGTTTGTGCAGCAGGCGGCTGAACGTGCCCTGGCCCAGGCCACGCCCGTCATCTGGAATCACGACCAGGGCAGCCAGTTCACCCGCCCGCACTACACGGCGCGTTTGGAAGCCGCTGGGGTGCAGATCAGCATGGATGGACGGGGACGGGCGTTTGACAACATCTTCACCGAGCGCTTGTGGCGGAGTGTGAAGTACGAGGAGGTGTACTTGCATGACTATCGCACTCCCCGGGAGGCCCGGCAAGGGCTGACCCGCTACCTGACGTTTTACAACACCGGGCGGCCGCACCAAGCGCTGGGGTATGCGACCCCGGCCGCGGTCTATACGGGGGAGGTGACCCTTAAGTAGCCCCCCCGGGGGGAGGGGGGTACGACTTCTCACACGGTCCCGCTCCCCAAACCGGTTCCCGTTCGTTCCCGGACCCATCCGTTTCAGTCCCGGCCGACGAAGTTAGTTAGACCCCGAAAGGAGGCAGAGTGGGACTACGATCAGGCGATCGGTGGTCTTGACAACCGGGTCCACTTTAGGTCGAGAGTTTCGGCGACATCCGGTGCGCGGCCGCAGCCTGGCCGACCGAGTCCTTCGCCCTCCCCTACACCGCCTTCTGGGCGGCGGACGACACCGTCGAGGCGACGCGCCACGCCAGCCGGGGGCGCTGACCCCGGTCCACGACGCCGCGAAGGCATCCCTCAAGCGCCTGCCGCGGATCCCCCCACCCTGACCGCGGCGGTGGCTTAGCGATGAACCGCATCATGGACGGCGACTGCCCGGGTTGCGGAGAGCCGCGTACCGTCACCCAGAGCGTGAACGAGGGCCTCGACGGCACCGGGATCTGCACAAAGTGCTCCACGGAGTGCTTCGGCTTCATGGACGGCCCCCTCTACAGGGAGCCCGACGGGCTCACCAAACGCGTCAACGAGGACCACGACGAGATTTGGGTGTGCACGGGGTGCCGCGCCGTGCTGTTCACCTACTGGCCTCCGTCGTCGATGGACCTCCTCCGTCGCGCGTTGGAGCCCCGCCTTGCTGATCGGCGTTAAAATAGTCCTCAAAGGAGGCGGTGTCGATGGATGCCCGTCTCGCGTTGCCCGCGTCACCCTGGCCTGCGCATCTTCGTCGCCTCTTTTGGTCCCGGGGTGGATGTGCCTACCGTAGCGTCGCCTGAGGACGCCTTGCGTGCATTGGCCACAATACTCCAAAATGGCACGCCGGACGATTGGCGTGCTCTTGATCACGATGCGCTGGTCTCGGTGTTGGAGGCTATACCGGTCTTCGGTCGTGCGGCGCTGGCGGCACGGCGTTGGCGGCGGGATATTTGGGGCATCGGAAGTCTGAAGACCTTGATCGTTTTACAGACGTGGCGTTTGATGCGCCCGACGTGATTCGGGCGTTTGCGGATGGGTGTACGGCCGATGGCCTCGCGGTCGGACCCGTGGAACGCCGTGCCCCGACACAGGTCCGTGTGGGGGTTAACGGCATTCGCGTCGAGTTGGCACGTGATGCGCCTTTCCACCTCGACTCCTCGACGCTGACCCTGGAAGGTCTGCCCCTGCGGGCGTTGCGCGACTTGGCTGCCGACAAGACTTGGGCGCTCTTTGACCGTGCGGCGCCCCGTGACCTGGTGGACGTTTTTCAACTCACATGCACGCACTACGATCTCACGGAGTTGATGGCGCTGGCTCGCCAAAAAGACCCGGGTTTCCAGCCGGTATGGCTGGCTCGCGCGAATGAATATCTGTCGCTGCGGTAGTCGGAGGACACCGTGGACCGGTGCGGTGCCACTGCGACTTCAGCACCACCGATCGTCTCAGCGTTCCCATTCCTTGACGCCCCGGCCTTGAAGGCCCACCAAGTTTTGGTCGGTCTGGCCACACACACGATTTGCTTCGCGCCAGCGCCGTGGATATCCGCGCCGCCACCTATGGCACACCACCCCTCGGGGCGTCGCCCTCATTACCGATGGCGCGGATCGGCCGATTACCGCGCCCGATGTGGAGCCGGTAATGCGGGCCACGACCGAACGCTCCTTCTCCTCCGGCGCCGCGCGGGCGCCTGGGGAAGCCCAGGAGCCCGTGTCCACGCGTTGTCTAACCCCCCACGGGGGATGGCGGGCTGGCCGCCAGCAGATCGGCCACTGCCGCGGGCGAGCCTGCGGGCCGCGCGTTGACCCCGCGGACCAGTACGTGCCCTAGCAAGTCCTCGAGGGTGGCGATGGGCACCACCTCCAACGCCGACTGCTGGCGAAACAGCTCCTGCCAGTTGTCGCGAGGAATGAACACGCGCTGGCACCCGGCCAGCCGTGCGGCTTCCACCTTCGGGACGATGCCCCCCACCGGCCTCACCTCGCCTCGGATCGACAGCTCGCCCGTCATGGCCACGGCCGGTTCGACCGCGTCTCCCGTGATCGCCGAGTACACGGCCGCCGCAATGGCCACCCCGGCCGAGGGCCCGTCTAACGGGATGCCCCCCGGGAAGTTCACGTGCAGGTCGTAGGTCCGCGGCCTGAGCCCAGTCAGGGAGTCCAGCACCGTCAGCACGTTCTCGACGGAGCTTTTAGCCATCGACTTGCGGCGCACGGTGCGGCCCGACGCCCCCATTTCCTCTTCGTCCACAATCCCGGTGACGGTGAGTGCCCCCGGGCGATCCGCCGCCCGCTGGGCCACCACCTCCACCTCCAGGACCGCACCCAGATTGGGCCCGTAGACCGCGAGGCCGTTGACCAGGCCCACGTGGGCCTCGGTACGGACGCGCCGGTCCAGGCGGGGGGTGTACTGGCCCATCGTCGCCACCCATTCCATGTCCGCCTGACTGATGGCGGGGCGGGACTCCGTGAGCGCCAAGCCTGCGGCAATCTGGACCATGTTGACCGCTTCCCGCCCGTTGGTACAGTATCGCCGCACGACGTCCAACCCTCCCGGCGCCAGCTCCACGCCCATCTTGGCCACGGCGGCGCTGGCGATGCGCGCCACCTCGTCGGACACCAAGGGGCGGAAAAACACCTCGAGACAGCGTGAGCGAATCGCGGCCGGGATTTCGTGGGGCTGCCGGGTGGTGGCCCCCACCAGGCGAAAGTCGGCCGGCAGGCCGTTTTCAAAGATGTCCTGGATGTGGACCGGCACATTCTGGTCGTCCCGATTGTAGTACGCCGACTCGAAGTAGACTTTCCGGTCCTCCAGGACCTTTAAGAGCTTGTTCATTTGGATGGGGTGCAGCTCGCCGATTTCGTCGATGAACAGCACCCCGCCGTGCGCCTTGGTGACGGCTCCGGCCTTGGGCTGGGGAATGCCCGCGAGCCCCATCGCGCCGGCCCCCTGGTAGATGGGATCGTGCACGCTCCCAATCAGGGGATCCGCGATGCCGCGTTCGTCAAAGCGGGCGGTGGTGGCATCCAGCTCCACGAAGGCGGCGTCCGGCTTGAACGGGGACGCGGAGTTTTTCTGGGCCTCCTGCAGCACTAGGCGCGCCGCGGCGGTTTTCCCGATGCCGGGCGGCCCATACACCAGCACGTGCTGGGGGTTGGGCCCGCACAGCGCCGCTTTCAAGGCTCGCACACCCTCGGCCTGGCCCACCACGTCAGCCAACGTCTTGGGCCGCGTGCGCTCCGACAGGGGCTCGTTCAGCGCAATGTCCCTTAGCCGCTTTAACCGCTCGATTTCGCGCCGCGACTCCCGCTCCACCGCCACCCGCGTCCCCTGCTGCGTCCGCAACAAGTTCAAGAAGTACAGGCCAATCACCAGCACAAAGAAAAACTGGATGATGGTCATCGCCAAACTCAGTCCCACGGCCATTCCCTCCCGCTCATTCCCAGAGTCTGCCCAGGCTCCCCGGCGCTAGCACCGAACGCCAATCCGACGCAGGAATAAGTGCGAGGTAGTGTGTGTCGAGCGCGCGGCGGGCCGTTGCCTCCGGCACGGCAATCCTTGGCCGCCCGGAATCGCCGTCCATATTTTGGACGGCACACGGCAACACCAATCGTGGTAATAATGTCCATGTTTCCCAGGTCGGTAAGCCGGGGCTATCGAGAAGCCTCCCAGGCGGCATAGGCAGTCCGCAGGCGCTCGGCCCAGGCGGCGTAGTGGCTGGCGGGCGCAGGGACGAAGTCGGCGCAGGTCACGTCCCGCACCACGGGATCCGGGCGCCCTGCGGTCCAACGGGTGCCGATCATCCTCAGAACGTCGGTTTCGCCGCGCCACAACGTCTCGATGTCCCCGAGAGGGGCGGCCATAAGACCTTGCACTTCCTCGCGGGCGACCCGATACGCCGAAAGCGGGCGACGGCTGACATGCAGAAACTCATGGGCCCATTCGCGCACCGTGTGGCCCGCTCGGGCCGCCTCGACGGCCACCGGCCCCAGCGTATGCACCCGGGTCCGCGGCCCGAGGCCCAGTTCTTCGGCGAGCTCGCGGCGCATGGCCGTCTCCACCGGCTCGCCGGCGCTGACGTGCCCCCCACAGGTCACATCCAAGAGGCCCCCAAACTCGGGACGGTCGGCGGTGCGCCACTGAAACACGACCCGGGGATCTGGCTGGCCCGGGCGCAGCACCCAGACGTGCACCGTCCGATGCCACGCCTCCTGCCGGTGCACCGCCTCCCGCTCCGCCCGACCCACGATGT
Source organism: Bacillota bacterium (assembly GCA_021795575.1). Lineage (GTDB taxonomy): Bacteria > Bacillota > Sulfobacillia > Sulfobacillales > JAIMBI01 > JAJZWV01. The sequence goes on along the minus strand of JAJYPH010000114.1, from coordinate 6,830 downwards.
GGCCGGCCGCGTCCAGCACATCGAGCCACTCAACGGCGCTCGCGCCCGGCCGCTCTTCGGATGCCCGCCGTTCTCCCCGTCCCACCGACCGACTCGCCTCCCCGGCCCTCGGGCGGCCGCCTTTGCTATAGTCAGTGTATCAGCCCGGGACGGGCCGTCGCACGATGCGCCGAGGCCTGTCGGCAAGGAGGGAGCCATGCCCACCCCACGCTTGCCGGAGCCACTGTTGCTGTTGGTGCTGGCGGTGCTGGTAGGCGCGGTGGGTGGGCTCGGGGCCGTGGTGTTTCGCCTCATGATTCGCTGGGCGTCGGCGGGATTTCACGTGTTGCTTCCCCCCTCCGCCCACTTCCCCCCGTACACCGTAGCTATCCTCCCTGTGCTCGGCCTCCTGCTGGTCGGGGTAATTTCGACCTACTTTGCGCGCGAGGTGAAGGGTCACGGCGTTCCGCAGATTTTGGAGTCGCTGGCGCTCCGCGGCGGGCGCATCCGTCCACGCGTCGGGTTCTTTGGCATTTTGGCGCCCGCCATCACGATTGGGTCCGGGGGCTCGGTGGGCCGCGAAGGCCCCATCGCCCTCATCGGGGCCGCTTTTGGGTCAGCCCTGGGCCAGTTGTTCCGCCTGGCAGACCGCTACACCATGCTGCTGGTGGGCTGTGGCGCGGCGGCCGGCATCGGCGCCACATTCAACGCCCCGATTGCCGGCGGCCTCTTTGGCATGGAGGTGGTGCTGGGCAGCTACGCGATGGGCACGCTGGTGCCTTGCTTCGTGGCCTCTGTGGTTGGCGTGACGGTGTTCAACACCATTTTGGGCAGCCACCTGGTGCTGCCGGTGCCCCCGCTCGCCTTTCGCTCGCCCCTCTCCGTGCTGGTCATGGCTGTGCTGGGCATTTTGGCCGGCCTGTTTGGCATCGTCTACACCAAGGGGCTCACGTACTTCGAAGACCTGTTTGACGGATGGCGCTGGCCCTTTTGGCAGCGAGCCGTCGTGGGCGGATTGGTGGTGGGGGGGCTCGGCCTCATGCTGCCCCAGGTGCTGGGGGTGGGCTACGGCCCCATGCGCGCCGTGGCGGCCGGGCAGATCGTGGGCATCCTGCTGGCCGCCCTGCTGGTGGGCAAGCTACTGGCCACCCTGGTCACCATCGGCGCCGGTGGGTCCGGCGGGGTTTTTGCCCCCAGTCTGTATTTGGGCCTCATGTTTGGCACGGTGTACGGCATGGGCGTCCACGGCCTCTTGCCCCATACGCTCGCCGATGCGCGCGTGTTCGGCGTCGCGGGCATGGGGGCGGTGTTTGCCGCCGCGGCCCAGGCGCCGCTGACGGCCGGCGTCATTGTGCTCGAGATGACCGGGGATTATCAACTAACGCTGGGGGTCCTCATGGCGGCCAGCTTGGCGTACTTTGTCTACGGGTCCCTCATGCCCGATACCATGTACACGGTGCGTCTGTCTCGGCGCGGGATTCGGATTCTGCGCGGCGCCGAGGTGCGGCCCCTACAGGTGCTGCCGGCCAAAAGCGCGATGCGCCCACCGACGCCGGTGCGGGGATCCGAAACCGTGTCGGAGGCGCAGAGCAAACTGGGGGAGCTTCACGCGGACGGCCTGGTGGTGCAGGACGACCGGGGCGGCTACTTAGGTGTCGTCGATTTGCCGACGCTGTTGGCGGCCAGCGCGCGCGACCCCAGCGCGCGGGTGCTGGACCTGCCCTTCACGCGCATTCCGCCACTCGCTCCCGACAGCAACCTTGACGACGCCATCCAACGGTTTGGCGTCTACAACACCCCACTGCTGCCGGTGACCCTAGAGGGCCGGGTGGTGGGCGTGCTCTCGCCGAGCGACGTCATGCGGGCGTATCACACGCGGACGGCGCTGTCGCTGGAAACCAGCCGCAAGGTGGTCCTCATGCAGCAGCAGACCGGAAACCCTGGCGCGTTCCAGCTGGTGTCTCTGGATCCCGGCAACCGGCTGGTCGGCCGCACCGTCAAGCAAATGGGGCTCCCCAACAGCGCCGTGCTGGTGAGCATCGAACGCGGAGACCGGGTGCTCATTCCGCGCGGTGACACGGAACTGGCCAGCGAGGACCGCCTGGTGCTGTACGTCAACCCCGGCACCGAGGCTGACGCCGTGCGCACGTTTGTGGGGGGAGGCCACTAACCCGCGCACGGAATCCATCCCCGTGGCCCCACCGATGGGCGCACAGACGTGGGCCACCACTGGGTTCGAGCGGGAGGATGCTTATACCACTGCGGTCGGCCGCCTGGGCGTGTGTCCCCCCCACGTGGCGGTTCAGGGGTCGGCGCCCTGAGGGCGACTCGCCGTGATCCGGTGAAGGCGTGGCGGGTTCTGGACATCGTCCAGGCCGCGGTGACCCAGCGCGGCATCGTGGGACACCGCCTGTGGGCCGTCCGCGACCCGCACGGCCAGTTCGTCAGTGTCCACGGCACCCGGCGTTTCAAGCGCACGCACCGGCCGGTTAGGCGGCGGATGGCCGACAGCCTGGCGGGCATTCAGTGCACCGGCTGGCGGTCGTCCAGCGGCGCCGAACGCAGTTGGTCGTGCGGTCGATCGTTGCGACCAGCGACCTGTTCTGTGCGGGCGACCCGGTCGGTCTGCTCTAACGACGACCGTCCCCGCCTGCGGGGACCTACTCGCCCCGGCACCGAGCCCAGCACTTTCTCACGCGTCGCCCGCCTCTCTGCCGGGCCGCCCGACAGCGTGACCAGGTTGCGCGGCCGGCGTTGGCGCGTGGATTTGTCTCCCCGCGCAACCAACCACCAGGCTCCAGCGATACATGGGTGGGATCTCGAGGAGGGTGGGGACGCATGGCAGACCCGGATGCCGCAGTGCGGCAGCAGTTCGCCCAGTGGATGGATGCGTGGGGCGATCGCATGGTGCGGTTCGCGTATGTCTACACCGGCGATAACGGCACGGCCCAGGACATTGCCCAGGAAACCTTCCTGCGGCTCTACGATCGGATGCGGGCGGGCGCCGTCATCCAGCCCGCGTGGCTCTTTCGGGTGGCGCGCAACGTAGCCGTGGATGCGATGAGACGCCAACAGCGCCACCAGAATGCGCAGGCGCAGCTGGCGAGGGAGCGGCCCTCGGTCGACACCTCCACGGAACGGGTCGTGGTGCGCCAGGTGATCGACACCCTCCCGGAAACGGATCGCACGTGCCTATTACTCCACTACTTTGCTGACTGGAGCCTCGAGGAGATCGCGCGGGAGCTCTCGCTCAGTCCCGCCGCCGTCAAAGCCCGACTGCATCGGGCCCGAGTGCGTTTTGCTCAGGCTTGGAAGGAGGATGATGGGGATGACAATGAACGGGTCCGATGATGCCGACCATCGGCCGCATGATGAGCACGCGCTGCGCGAATGGCTCGCCCAGCACCCGGTGATGCGGTGGCCCACAGATTTGACGGTCGACCCCAGCGCGGTGTGGGACGCGATTGACCGACGCGTGCCCGCCCGCCCCCGCCCTGCGGGCCGATGGGTCTGGAGTGCACTGGCGCTGGCCGCGGCCGCCGGCCTGTTGTGGATGGGACTGTCCCGCACCCATGCACCCGGCCCACGGACACCCCAACGCTCGGCCGCCGGTCCGGCGGGCACCCTCCGCCCGGCCAGCCCTGTGGCGATCGGACCGGTCGCGCAGGTGCACATGACGGGGTTGAACTCGGGCTGGATCTTGACCGAAGCCGATGCCGTCCTCCACACCGTGTCCGGCGGCCAACACTGGCAGACGGTCACACCGCCGGGCCTGAACCACGTTCCGGGCAGCACGCTGGTTCGGATGGCCGTCGACGGCACCCGCGACGTGTGGGTGGCCGAGGATGTGCCGCACCAGGCGGTTACGATCTACCACACCGCCAATGGAGGACGCACCTGGGATTCCAGCCGCGTCGCGCCCATCGCCTTTGGCGGCGGCGGGGTGCAGATCGTGTTCGCGTCCCCGGAGGTGGGCTGGCTCGAGGTGCTCACCGCGGGCAATGCCAGCCCCAGTGCCGCCCTTTACGGGACGACCAACGGCGGTGCCACCTGGCACGAACTGACCATCAGCACGGCCACGACCCCCTCGCATCTGCCTTTTGGGGGCCTGCTCACGTTTGCGTCACCAGCTCGCGGCTGGGTCGTGGGATCGCCGCGCGCCGCCGGTCAGGTGCCGTGGCAGTATTACCTGGCCACCACCGCGGACGGCGGCCGCACCTGGACGCGCGCCACCCTAGCGACACCGCCGTCGTTGACGCACGTCTATGCGCCCAACCTCACGCTGCTGCCCGTTCAGTCTCTACCTGCCGGCCCGGCACTCCTCGGAGTGGTGTACCACACGGCCAGCGGGACAACGGAACTCGTAGTGTACCGCCAGTCGCAACCCACCGGTGCCTGGCACGTGCAGGGCCAGCTCCGGGTGACTGGGACCCAACCTGCGCTGGGGGCCGGCTTTCCCCTCCTGAGTTTCAGCAGCGCGAACAATGGCTGGACCGCCCTGGGCGGCGCCCTCTACCGGACGACGGACGGGGGTCAGCGCTGGAAGCTCACGTACCAGAACGCCGCGGTTGCGCGCTGGAGCGCCCTTCAGTTCACCTCGCCGCGTGCGGGTTGGGCGACCGCGGCCGGAGGCTCCGTGTGGGAGACGGTCGACGGCGGGCGCGTATGGACCCAGGCGACCCGATAACGGGTGGCGACGGCCCCGTGGTATCCTGATGGCAGCAACGGCGGGGTGGCACTGGCGCCCCGCCACCGGGAGGAAGACACGTGATCACGAACGCGCAGCCCAAAACCGTGCGATGCCCGTGGCCCGACTGTGGCGTGCCGGTGCACTTCACGCCCGTGCACACCGCCACCCGGTTTCCCTACATGGTGCGCAGCCGGTGCGAGGCGGACCACCCCGTGATGCTCACGTTTGTGCAGCCTGGGATTCCCCCGGGCGTCCATGCCGACCGCGCCACCCCCCAGGGACCTGCTCCGCAGCCGCGGTGAGGAGGGCGCATCGCCACCGACGCCCAGGGGTCCGCCCGCGATCGGGAACCGGCGTCCGCGGCGGGCTCTCTTCCCCCACCGGCGGATTCACTCCGTCCACACCGCCCACCGCGCGGCGGGAAAGTCAAAGAGCCAGGTGGCCTGACTGATGGACGTGTAGCCCAAGATCAGGTGGACGGGGCGCCCGGATCCGTTGAGGCCGGTGAGATCGACCCCCGCGACCCGGTGCGGCGCCAGGAGCACGCCACCCACCGCCGCGCCGATCATGGTGAACACCGGCGTCACCGACGTGGTGCCGCTCGAATCGGTACCTACGGACGCCCCGGCCGGTACAAAGCTCGCGGGATGGCTGGCGGCGAAGTTGGCGTCTACCACCGTCATACTGGCGCCGGTATCCCACACGGCGCAGGCTTCACGAGCACCCCAATGGACCGAGACGAAGGGATGGCCTGCCGCGCTTGTGACCAAGGGCTGGCCGACCGCAGCCCGGATGGGATGATTCACCAGCACCTGGCGCTCCGCGAACTGAAATTCCAGCCGATATGCCCCGAGGACATCCATCCCCAGGAGATGGTGAAGCAGCCCGGCGGCTTGGCGGGACACGACCGGGGCTCCAGAGGCCAGTGGACCCACCCGAAGCGTCGGGGCCCGGACCCGTTCGTTTTCAGAGCCAGACAACACGCCCCGCGCGGCGTGCGTACCCGCTGTCGGGAAGGTCGCGGTGTAGGGGTCGGTCTTGAGGGTGGTGGTAGCCGCCCCCGTATCCAGCAGAAACGGGTACGGACACTCCCCCACCCACCCGTCCACCAGCACCAACGCGGCACCGTCATCGTCATCCGGAACAATGCGGAGCGTCAATACGCTCACGAGTACCTCCTGCCTCGCGTGGTCCAGGCTGACCGGATGATGACGGCGCCGCCGCCCCGTCACGCCGACATCCCCACGGGAGGCGTGGCGGCGTGCACCGTCTGGGGACGTTCCCTCAGCGAAACAACGTCGTCATCGGTGCCCCCACGTTCGTGTCGAACATCCGCAGGAGACGGGACCCCATCCTCACGGCCGCATAGCGGCCCACCGGGATGGTGCTGGGGGTGAGGGTCCCGTCTGCATCCACACGCGCCCGATGCCACTCATCGACGGACGCCACACGAAACACCGGTCCCGGGGGCCACGCGGCCTCGAAGGGGTTGTCTTCCAGCATAAGGTCGACACACGGAGACCCGGGTGCAGACAGGACCACGGTTTCGCCATCCGGCCAACCACACACCCGAAACCCCTGTGCCCGATAGGGCCCCATGGCCACCCCCCCGTCGCGTACCGGATACCTGACAAATCAAAGCTGGCGGTGACCATGTCGGGGGCTTCCGTCCTGGCGCATCACGTGACCCCTACTCCCTGACGACCGGAGGGTTGGGAAAACGCCACCAGCTCCATCACATTGCCAAACGGGTCACGAAAAGCCACCCACTCGCCCAACGGTGACGGCCGGGCCTTGGGCGTCAGCAGATCCACGCCGGCCGGAGGGTCGGCGAGCTGTCCGCCGGCGGTGGCGCCAGCGGTTGAAAGAGCCCCACGCGGTTCCCCCACGGATCCTCGAACGTCGCCCACCGGACCGGGACCCCTCGCCGTTGGTGGATGCCAAACGGCGGGACCGTTAAACGCTCCACCACGCGATCGCGCTCACGCTCCAGGTTGTCTACGCCCAGCCGCAGAGGGCCCTGGTGTCGCGCCGGTTCGCCCTGGACCACCTGCAGCCACACCCCCGGGACCAGTTCCCACTCGGCAAAATCCTCGTGAGGGACGAAGTCGGGCGGCCGCTCCAGCAGCGCTTCATACCACGCCCGACCACGGGCAAAGTC
>JAJYPH010000113.1 GCA_021795575.1 Bacillota bacterium | reverse complement strand
GCGGCGGCCACGCGCTGTGTATCGGTGTGTATTGTGGGGATTGTACCGGATTGCCAGCGGAGGCAGGTGCCAGCGCGCCCGCCGGACGGCTGGGTCCCCCGGGGCCGCCCGACGCGCCAGACTGCCCGCGCGTGGGCGCGCCCGATGGCCGTGCAGAGGCCGGACGCCGCGATGCGCGGGGGTTGCGCCGGGCTCTCGGTCGACAGGTGCGGATGAAGGCGTTAAGGTAGGCCCAGCCCGCGCGGCGACGCGGCAGGAACTTGTGGAACGGTGTCGAATTGTTGTCATAGCATGGGCGCCGGCGAAGACCGGGGCTGCGATGCGGGAGGTGGGACGGTGATTCGTCTGGAGAACGTGACCAAACGCTACCCCAACGGGCATGTGGCGGTCGACCAGGCGACCCTTACCATTCATCGCGGCGAGTTCGTGTTTCTGGTGGGTCCCAGCGGTGCGGGCAAGTCCACGCTGGCCCGGCTGTTGTACCACGACGAGGTGGCCACCACGGGCGAGGTGTACGTGGACCAGTTTCGCCTGCGCCGTCTGCGCCGCCGACAGGTGCCGCACCTGCGGCGCCAGCTGGGGGTTGTGTTTCAGGATGTGAAGCTGCTGCACGAGCGGACCGTGTATCAAAACGTGCAGTTTGCGTTGGAAGTGGTGGGCGCGTCCACCCACGACATGCGTCAGCGGGTCCCGGAACTGCTGGAGTTGGTGGGGCTCGCCAACCGGCACCGGTCCCTGCCCGCGCAGCTGTCCGGCGGTGAGCAGCAGCGCGTGGGCATTGCCCGTGCGCTCGCCAATCGGCCGAAGTATCTCATCGCCGACGAGCCCACGGGCAACTTGGACCCCGAGACCGCCCGCGGCATTGTGCAACTGCTGGCCGAGATCAATCGGCGAGGCGCCACCGTCATCATGGCCACGCACGCCAAGGACATCGTGAACCAGATGCAGCGCCGCGTGGTGGCGCTGGAAGGGGGGCGCATCGTCCGAGACGAGGCACGGGGGGTTTACGGGTATGAGGCTTAGGACGATCGGGTACTTCCTGCGGGAGACGGGCCGCGGTCTCACCGGGTCGGGCTGGATGAGCCTCGCCTCCGTCAGCACGGTCGCGCTGGCTCTCTTTGTCCTCGCCTTCTTCAGCGTACTGAGCCTGAACATCAACCAGGCCGCCGGCGCCATCAACCGACAGGTAGAAGTGCGGGTCTTTTTCAAACCGGCCACCACCCACGCCGCGGAAATGACGTTCGTGCACGAGGTGCGCCACTGGCCCGGGGTGCGGCGTGTCAACTATTTCACCAAGGCCCAGGCGTTGAATCAACTGCGGGCCCAGTTTCCACACGATCAGGCGCTGTTTCAACTCATCAAGCAGGGCAACCCCCTCTACGATGGATTTGACCTGTACAGCCACAAGGCGGGGCAGATTCCCCACCTCGCGCGGCGGCTCCGGTCCACCCCCATTGTGCAGGAGGCTCTGGACCAGAACCTCGTGGTGCAGCGCCTGCAGGCACTGACCACCGTTATGACGGACGCCGGCTATGTCATTGAGATCATGCTGGGGCTCGCGACGCTGTTTATCATCTCCAATACCATTCGGTTGGGCGTGTTTGCGCGCCGACGGGAGATTCAGGTCATGAAGCTGGTCGGCGCGACCGACTGGCTGATTCGCTGGCCGTTTCTCCTCGAGGGCATCGTGCTGGGGCTGGTGGGTGCCGGCCTCGCGGATGTCGCGATCAACTTCGGCTACCACTGGGTGGGCATTCAGGCGGCCAAGAGCCTGTCCTTCTTCCCATTGGCGCCCACGGCCACCGTCGAACACTCCACGGAGCTGCCCACGCTCGTTGGCGGTGTGGCGATGGGGCTCGTGGGGAGCCTGTGGGCCGTCCGCCGCTTCCTGCGCGTCTGACAGCCTCGGTCCCTGCCCGCGTCTGTTCCCATACTCCGTTTGCAAACGAATGTTCTAGCATGGTATGATCTCCTCGGAAGGGTCTCCTCCGCCGCTGCCTGGGGCGGGTGGAGTCGCGGCCCGCCGTGGGTTAAAATTGAAAGAATCGGCGTGTTTGAGGAGGGCAAGCGGTGAGCGACTTTCGGGTGGAGGCCCCGTTCCAACCCGCGGGGGACCAGCCCAAGGCCATTCAAGAGCTGGCCGAGGGGTTCGGCCGCGGCCACGTGATGCGGCAGGTGCTTTTGGGCGTGACCGGCTCAGGCAAGACGCTCACCATGGCCCACACGATTGCGGCGATCGGGCTGCCGACGCTGGTGATGGCCCCCAACAAAACGCTGGCGGCCCAGCTGGCGGGCGAGCTGAAAGCGTTTCTGCCCGCCAACGCGGTCGAGTACTTCGTCAGCTACTACGACTACTACCAGCCGGAGGCGTACATCGCTCAGAGCGACACCTATATTGAAAAGGACGCGCAGATTAACGACGAGATTGACAAGCTCCGGCACTCGGCCACGTCCGCCCTGTTTGAGCGGCGCGACGTAGTCGTTGTGGCTTCGGTGTCGTGCATCTATGGCCTCGGCTCCCCGGAGGACTACCGGGAGCAGGTGCTGTCCGTGCGGGTGGGCATGGAGCGAGACCGGGACAGCCTGCTGCGCAGTTTGGTGGCCGTGCGCTACGAGCGCAACGATGTGAACTTCGTGCGGGGCAAGTTTCGCGCGCGCGGCGACGTGGTGGAGGTGTTCCCCGCCAACCAGGGGGAACAGGCCGTGCGCATCGAGTTTTTCGGCGATACCATCGAGCGCATTCGCGAGTTCGACGCGCTCACAGGGGAGGTGCTGGGGGAGCGCCAATACGTGGGCATCTACCCGGCTTCGCACTATGCCACCCGCAAGGAGCGCATGCTCCCGGCGCTGGACAGCATTCGGGCGGAGCTGTCGGAGCGCCTGCAGTACTTGAAAGCGCACGACAAGCTGCTGGAGGCCGCGCGGCTCGAGCAGCGCACCCTGTACGACCTGGAGATGCTGGAGGAAGTCGGGCACTGCCCGGGCATTGAAAACTACTCGCGCCATCTGACCGGGCGTCAGGCAGGGGACGCCCCCTACACCCTGCTCGATTATTTCCCGGGGGAATTTCTCACCATCATGGACGAGTCGCACGTGAGCGTGCCGCAGGTGCGGGGCATGTACCACGGCGACCGGTCGCGCAAAGAAAGCTTGGTGGAGAACGGGTTCCGCCTGCCGTCGGCGTTTGACAACCGACCGCTCACGTTTGACGAGTTTCAGGCCAAGATCGGGCGGACGGTATACGTGTCGGCCACGCCGGGGCCGTACGAGCTCCAGACCGCCAGCCGGGTGGTGGAGCAAATCGTGCGGCCCACGGGCCTTTTGGACCCCGACGTGGAAGTTGTGCCCACCACCGGGCAGATCGATCACCTGCTGGGCAAAATCCGCGACCGCGTGGCGCGGTCCCAGCGGGTGCTGGTGACCACCCTGACCAAGCGGATGGCCGAAGACCTGACCGAATACTTTCGCGAGCACGGCGTGAAGGTGCGGTATCTGCATTCGGACATCGATACGCTGGAGCGCATGGCCATCCTGCGGGACCTGCGCCTGGGGGAGTTTGACGTGCTGGTGGGCATCAACCTGCTGCGGGAAGGGTTGGACCTGCCCGAGGTGGGCCTGGTGGCCATTTTGGACGCCGACAAGGAAGGCTACCTGCGCTCCGATACCTCGCTGGTGCAAACCATTGGACGGGCCGCCCGGAATCTGGAGGGCCACGTCATTCTGTACGCCGACCGGATGACCGACTCCATGCGGCGCGCGTTGGCCGAAACCGACCGGCGGCGCGCGATTCAGCGGGCGTTCAACGAAGAGCACGGCATCACACCCACCAGCATCGTGAAGGCGGTGCGCGAGGTGATCGCCGCCACCACCCGGCCGGTGGCCGATGCGGCGCTGGCGGACAAGTCGCTGAAGGATCTTTCGCCCAAGGAGCGGCTCCAGATGGAGACCCGCCTGAAGAAAGAGATGAAAGACGCGGCGCGGCAGTGGGAGTTTGAGCGCGCGGCGGCGCTGCGCGACCTCTTGATGGAGCTGGAGAGCCAGCGCCCTGTGCGGTCGGTATCGGGGGGACGGTCGCGTGGCTAAAAATGCCCTCGTGGTTCGGGGTGCCCGCCAGCACAACCTGAAAAACATCACGATCGAGATTCCCCGGGAACGGCTGGTGGTGATCACCGGGGTGTCGGGGTCGGGCAAGTCGTCGCTGGCGTTTGACACGATTTATGCGGAGGGCCAGCGGCGCTACGTCGAGTCGCTGTCGTCCTACGCGCGCCAGTTTCTGGGCCAGATGGACAAGCCGGATGTGGACGCCATTGAGGGCCTGTCGCCCGCCATCTCGATCGACCAGAAAACCACCTCGCACAACCCGCGGTCGACGGTGGGCACGGTCACCGAGGTTTATGACTACCTCCGGCTCTTGTATGCGCGGGTGGGCCACCCCCACTGCCCCAAGTGCGGCCGGCCGGTGAGCCAGCAAACCGTCGAGCAAATGATGGACCGCATCGGGGAGCTGCCCCCGGAGAGCCATCTGGAAGTGTGGGCTCCGCTGGTGCGGGGCAAGAAGGGCACCCACGACAAGGTGCTGGACGATGTGCGGCGGCAGGGGTTCACGCGGCTGCGCGCCGACGGCAGCCTCTATCGACTGGATGAGGTGCCCCCGCTGGAGAAAAACAAGAAGCACACCCTGGTGCTGGTGGTGGACCGCGTGACCCTGCGTCCGGAAAGCCAGGGGCGGCTCGCGGAATCTATCGAGCATGCGCTCGAGGCGTCGGGCGGCATTGTGGAAATCTCCGTGAACGGCGAGGGCGAGCCGCTGGTATTTGGACGCGATCTGGCGTGCGTGGCGTGCGGCATCACGCTGGAGGAGCTCTCCCCGCGCCTGTTTTCGTTCAATGCGCCTTACGGGGCCTGCCCCGCCTGCACCGGGCTCGGGTACCGCCTGGAGGTGGACCCGGCGCTGGTGGTGCCGGATGAGAGCCGATCGATGGTGGGCGGGGCCGTCGTGCCGTTCTTTCGCAGCGCGTCGCGCTTCTACCCGGATCTGCTGGAGGCGGTGTGCCAGTTGGCGGGCATTCCGATGGATGTGCCGTGGCGGGACCTGCCGGATGACGCGCGGCAGGTGGTGCTGCATGGCTATCCCCACGAGGTGCCCTTTCAGTTTGAAACCGCGTTTGGCCGGCATCGGCGGCAGTTTGTGCGGTATCAGGGCGCGATCCCCATCCTGGAGCGTCGCTACCGCGAGAGTGACAGCGAGGCACAGCGGGCGGAGGCGGAAACCTACATGCGTGAGGTGGCGTGCCCGGTGTGCCAGGGCCAGCGGCTGAAGCCGGAAGTGCTGGCGGTGACCGTGGGCGACCGCTCCATCGCGGCCTTGACGGCGCTGTCCATCGACCGGGCCCGCCAAGCCCTGGACTCAGTCGCCTGGACGCCGCGCGAGCTGACGATTGCTCGGGCGATCTTAAAAGAGTTGCACGAACGGCTCGGCTTCCTGGTGGATGTCGGCCTGGGATACCTGACCCTGGACCGGACGGCGGGATCGCTTTCGGGGGGGGAGGCCCAGCGCATCCGGCTCGCGACGCAGATTGGGTCGTCGCTGGTGGGGGTCCTGTACATCCTCGATGAGCCGTCCATTGGGCTGCACCAGCGCGACAACCAAAAGCTCATTGCCACCCTGAAGCGGCTGCGCGATTTGGGCAACAGCGTCTTGGTGGTGGAACACGACGAGGAGACCATGCGTGAAGCCGACTGGCTGGTGGACATCGGGCCGGGGCCGGGCATTTACGGCGGTGAGGTGGTGGCGGCCGGCACGCCCGCCACCGTGATGGCCAATCCGGCGAGCCTGACCGGTCAGTACCTGTCCGGGGCGCGGAGCATCCCGGTACCGAGCCAGCGCCGCCAACCCAGCCGGCGGACGCTCAAGGTCGCGGGGGCCACCGCCCACAACTTGAAGGATATCACCGTGGAAATTCCGCTGGGTCTGATGGTGGCGGTCACCGGGGTGTCGGGGTCCGGCAAAAGCACCTTGGTCAACGACATCATCCGCAAGCGGTTGGAGCAGGAGCTGAACGGGGCCCGCACGCGGCGGCCGGGGGCGCACCGGGCCATGGAGGGGCAGCTGCACCTGGACAAGGTCATCGCCATCGACCAAAGCCCGATTGGCCGGACGCCGCGCTCAAACCCGGCCACGTACACCGGCGCCTTTGACTTGATTCGCGAGCTGTACGCCGGCACACCGGAAGCCAACGTGCGGGGCTACCGGCCCGGACGGTTTTCGTTCAATGTGCGCGGCGGCCGGTGCGAGGCGTGTCGCGGCGACGGCATCCTGAAGATCGAGATGCACTTTCTGCCGGATGTGTACGTGCCGTGTGAGGTGTGCAAGGGCCAGCGGTACAATCGGGAGACGCTCGGGGTGCACTACCGCGGCAAAAACATTGCCGAGGTGCTGGACATGACGGTCGACGAGGGCCGGCAATTCTTTCATGCCATGCCGCGGCTGGCCAGAAAGCTGGACACGCTGGCCGACGTGGGGCTCGGGTACATTCGCCTGGGCCAGCCCGCGACCACCCTGTCGGGCGGCGAGGCGCAGCGGGTGAAGCTGGCCACGGAGCTATCCCGCCGATCCGACGGCCGCACCCTGTATATTTTGGACGAACCGACGACCGGGCTCCACAGCCAGGACATTGAGCACCTGCTGGGCGTGCTGGCTCGCCTGGTGGCTCAGGGGGATACGGTGCTGGTGATCGAACACAACCTGGACGTCATTCAGACGGCCGACTGGATCATTGATCTGGGTCCGGAAGGCGGGGACGCCGGGGGCCAGGTGCTGGCCACGGGGAGCCCCGAGGCCGTGATGGCGGTGGAGGCGTCCTATACGGGCCAATTTTTAAAGCGCCACGCCCAGCGTGAGGTGGTGGGACGGTATGAGCTCCGCTGAGCCCCGCGGCGCCGCGGACCACGCCCCGGCGCTGGCAGCCCAGGTGAGGGGGCTGCCGGCCGCGCCGGGGGTTTATCTCTGGAAAGATCCGGTAGGCGCCATCCTGTACGTGGGCAAGGCCCGGTCGCTGCGCCAGCGCGTCCGGTCCTACCTGCAGCCATTTGACCGGCTGGACGCCAAGGTCCGCGCGCTCATGCGCAAGGTGGCCGACGTCGAGGTGATCGTCACCGACACCGAGGTCGAAGCCCTGATTTTAGAAGCCACGCTCGTGAAGCGCCACCAGCCCAAATATAATATTCAACTCAAGGACGACAAGGCGTTTCCCTATCTCCGCATCTCCTGGGAGGAACCTTTTCCCCGCCTCCTGCTGGCGCGCCGCCCCTCCATCGACGGCAGCCGCTACTTCGGGCCCTACCCCCGCGTGGGCGCCGTCCACGAAACCATCCGCCTCCTGCGGCGCGTCTTCCCCATCCGCAACTGCACCAACCAGAAGTTCAAGAACGCCGCGCGGCCCTGCCTGGAGTACCACATCGGGCGGTGCCAGGCCCCCTGCCAGGCCCTGGTGGAGCCCGACGCTTACCGCGAGAACGTGCGCCGCATGGAGCGTGTCCTGGAAGGCCGCTCCGACGAAGTCGTCAGCGACCTCACGCGGCAGCTCACGGAGGCAGCGGCGGCCCTCGAATTCGAGCGCGCGGCGGAACTCAGGGACCAGGTGCGGGCGTTAGAGGCGCTCCAGGAACAACAAAAGGTGGCGGGCGGGGCGGGCCGGGAGTTGGACGCCGTGGCCTGGGCGGCGGCGGGCAACGGCGCCGAAGTGCAGGTGTTCATGGTGCGGGACGGTCGGCTGCAGGGCCGCGAGGGATTCCAGCTGGAGGGACTGGAAGGCCTCGCGGACGGTTCGGACGGCGAGCTGGCGCGCGCATTTCTGACCCAGTACTACGAACGGGCGCAGCGCGTACCCTGTGAAATTTTGGTGCCGGTGGCGCCGCACGACGCCCCGTTGCTGGAGGAGTGGCTCACGGCGCGGCGGGGCCAGCGGGTGCACATCCGGGTGCCCGAGCGGGGCGAGAAGCGGCGGCTGCTGGAGATGGTGGGGGAAAATGCCGTGTGGGCGCGGGATGAGGCTTTGCGCCGCCAGGCCGTGGGGGAGCGGGACCGGGGGCAGGCCCTGTTGGAAATCCAGCACAGCCTGGGCCTCTCAGCGCTGCCGGCCCGCATGGAGTGCTACGACATCTCCAACACCCAGGGGAGCGAGTCCGTCGCGTCGATGGTGGTGTTTGTGAATGGCGCGCCGGACAAATCTCAGTACCGTCGGTTTCGCATTCGCACGGTCGTGGGCGCCAATGACTTTGCGTCTATGGCGGAAGTGCTGACGCGCCGCTTTGAGCACCAGGCGCTGGCAGAAGCCAGCGACGACCCGCAGGTCAAACGCTTCGCCGCCTGGCCCGATCTGGTGGTGGTGGACGGAGGCAAGGGGCAGCTGTCCAGCGCGGTGGCGGCGCTGCAGCGCATGCAGGTGGACGTCCCGGTTTTTGGCCTCGCCAAGCAGCACGAGTGGTTGTATGCCCCTGAGAGCCCGGACCCCATCGTGCTGGACATGAACTCGGCCGGTTTGAAGCTCCTGCGCCACCTGCGCGACGAGGCCCACCGATTTGCCATTACGTTTCACCGCCAGCTGCGCACCAAGCGCAATCTCAGGTCCCTGCTGGACGACGTGCCGGGCATCGGGCCGACGCGCAAGCGGCAGTTGTTGAAGGCCTACGCCACGGTCGACGCCATGGCCGCCGCGGACGCGGCGGACTTGGCCAAGGTGCCCGGGATGACGGCGGCGGCGGCCGAATCCTTGAAGGAGCACTTTCGTCGGCTGGACGCATGGACCGGCCCACCGGCCAGTCCCACCGGGGTATCCGAGGAGGGATCACAGGCGTGAGACGGCGTATAATTGGATGGGTGATCCAGGTCCTGGCTTTGCTCCTGGTCGCGCATCTGGGCATCGGCATCTCGGCGGCCGGGTTCGTCCCTCTGCTGGAGGCGGCGGTGGTGCTGGCGCTGGTGAACCTTATCGTGCGGCCGCTGGTGGCGCTGTTGACGCTGCCCATCAACCTGTTGACGCTGGGGTTGTTTGGGTGGGTGGTGTCGGGGCTGATGCTGTGGCTCACCAGCGCCATCGTGCGCGGATTCCATGTGGCGGGCTTCGTCCCCGCGCTGGAGGGGGCCGTCATTTTGGGACTGGTGTCGGGGGTGGCCAATTGGATGATTCGCTAAGCCTGGCGGGGGCGCGGCCCGCGACACGAATCGACCTGGTGGCGGTCGACTTGGACGGGACGATTTTTGCCCACGGGGACGAGGTGCACCCGCGCGTGCTGTCGGCCCTGCAGCAGCTGGTGGCCGCCCACGTTCGCGTGGCGATTGCCACCGGCCGGACGGCCCGCTCGGTCGAGTTGTTTCGCCAGCGCTGGGCGCTCCCCGCGGGTCCCATGATTTGCTACAACGGCGCTGAGGTGCTGGATCTCCCCAGCGGACAGCGCTGGTTTGTGGACCAGCTGCCGGACAGCGCCGCGCGCCGCGCCATGGAGCTGGTGCTGGCGGGGGGCCACTTGGCCCAGGTGTACATCGGTGACGGGCTGTGGGTGACCCGCGACGACCCGCGGGTGCGGGCGTACGTCGAGGCCAATCACATTCCCGCCGAAATCAAGCCCGGCCCGGCCATCTTAGATTGGCCCGAACCGCCGATTAAGATTTTGATTCAGGACGAACCCGCCGCGCTGGCGCGCCTGCGCGACGCGCTGGCGCCGTGGGCGGCCGCGTCCGGCGTCCGGACGGTGTACAGCCAGGCGGACTATCTGGAGGTGCTGCCCGAAGCGGCCACCAAGGGGCGGGCCTTGGCCCGCGTGGCGGAGCGGCTCGGGATTGTCCAGGAGGCGGTGGCGGCCGTCGGGGACGGCGAGAACGACGCCGAGATGCTGGCGTGGGCCGGCTGGGGCATGGCGATGGGCGGCGGCCACCCGGCGGCGCTGGCCGCTGCCGACGTGGTGCTGCCGCCCGTGGGCGAGGATGGCGCGGCGGTCGGCCTTGAACGATACGTGCTGGCCGAGAGGAGCGGGTGATGGTGCGAACGGGGGGCACGTCGCGCTGGGCGCTGTATTACTATTTTCGGATCCGTCCCCTGGTGCACCAGGCGCTCAGGCGTGTCGAGGCCCAGGCGGCGCGCATTCCCGACCCCGCTGTGCGGGCCCTGGCGCGCGAATCGCTCGAGACCAAGCGCTTTCACTGCGAGGGGGGCGCCGTGCTGGTGGGGGCCGCGCCCCAGCTGGTGCGGGCGGTGGTGGCATACCAGAGCCTCTGCGACTACCTGGACACCATCACGGATCGGGGGCCGGAAGTCTCCTCCGAGGTCATTCGGTCGCTGCACCGGTCGCTCGGCGACGCGCTCGTCCCCGATGCGGCCCTGCAGGACTACTGGGAGGGCCATCCCCAGGACGACGGCGGCTACATGGCCTGGCTGGTGAACGACTGTCAGGCGGTGTTGGCCAGCCTGCCGCACTACGGTGCCGTGGCGGACCGGGCGGCGTGGCTCGCCGACCGCTACGTCGATTTGCAAAGCCTAAAGCACGCCCCTGGCACGCCAGCGGACCGGGCCGGCGCCCTGGAACACTGGGCCGCCGCCCACCGCGAACCCGAGTGGGACGTGGCGTGGTGGGAATTTGCCGCCGCGACCGGATCGACCCTGGGCATCTTCGCACTGTGGCACGAAGCCACCCACCCCGTCAGCGTGGAACGCGCTCGACGCTTGGAGTCCGTGTACTTTCCGTGGATGGGGGCGCTCCACATCCTGCTGGACTACTTCGTGGATCAGGACGAAGACCTGGCGCACGGCGATTTCAACTTTGTGACCTGCTACCCCACTGAGGCGGACGCCGTGGTCGGCATTGGGCGGCTCGAACGGGAAGCGGCGGAGCGGGCTCAGGGGCTGGCGGACCAAGCCTTTCACCGCTATGTGGCCGAGGGCCTGCTGGGATTTTATCTGTCCGACCGGAAGGTGCGGGGCGCTCTCCGGGCACCGGCGGGCCGCCTCTTGTCGGCCGGCGGCAACGTAAGTCGCGCTCTCTATTGCCTGGCCAAAGTGGGCCGCGCCCCCTGATACCCGCACCCTATCGCCGTAGGTGGCGGCACAGCATCGGCTCGCCCAACGCGTAGCGTCCCCGGCGCAAGCGGACCAGCCCTCCCGCTTGGAGGAGGTCCTGAAGGGCATGGCGAATGGCCCAGTTGGATCCCTCCCGCCCATAGCGGGGTTGCCCCTGCGCGAGGCGCGCCAGCACCAGGCGAGCCTTGGCCCCCCAGCTGTCCAGTTCAGTCGCGAAGATGGGCGCCAGCATGTCGTCAGTTTGATCGATGGCGGCCATGACCAACGCCCGGTCGAAAGGATTCGGGGACGGTCCCGCCCCAGCAGGTAGGCGTAGTACGCTACTTCCATGGTGTCGTAGGGGTGGCCGCCGGTGGCCTCCAGCACGGCATCAAGCGCGCGGTCCTCGATCGTGCGGCCTCTAGTCGCCAGGCGTGCCTGGATATAGGTGCGCCTGGCCGGATCCCGAATTGGGGGGGAGCCCCGGGCCTAGGAGCCTTTTCGGAAATTCGGGGATGGCGGGGGGCGAGGGGGGCGCCGAGCGCCCCGGCGGGGCTGCGAGCGGGCGCGGGCGGGGCGCTCGGCG
>JAJYPH010000302.1 GCA_021795575.1 Bacillota bacterium | reverse complement strand
ATAAAGGCCCACGTCACGTCCGGCGGCTCGAGCCACCGCCGCACCACGGCCGCCGCGGTGCCGGCCGGCCGCTGCGCGCCAATAAGCCAGTGCGCGGTGTCGGGTCCCGGAGTCACCCGGGCCAGCAGCCGGGCGGCTGGGGGCGGCACCATCTGACGCTCCCGCTCCCACCAGACTCGCCAATCCTCCTGTGTCGCCAAAGGACCGTCCCCTCGCTCACGTCTCTCGTGGTTGTGCTAGGTTGTAAGCTGACAAGGGCGCTGCGGGCCATGTCCCGCCAGTTCCCGTCGCTCTAGTGTACCTGTCTCACGTGAACATGTCGTCGGCCGTCCGGAGGGAGTTTCGGCGTGCCGCCCACAGGAGGAATGCTCATGCCTGCTGCCCCAGTGGCCGCGCGCCCCACGGATCGATTTCGGGGGTTGCCGGCAGCCGCCTTTGACGTGTTCCAGGTCGCGGGCTTTGACGCGCGCATGGCCGCGCTCCGCCGAGAGGCCTCGCCGCGCCTGACGGCCCTCGGTCAGGAACTGCTGCCCGCCCTGTCGCGTCGCTGGGGGATGCCCGCGTACGCGCACGTGGCCCGCCATCTGCGACGGCGCGTGAACCCACCGGAGGACACCTGGGTGGCCTGGAGCAGGTCCGCCCGGGGCTACAAGGCGGAGGTTCACTTTGAGGTGGGCCTTTCGGGCACGTCCGCCTTCGTGCGGCTGGCGGCCCTGCCGGAATCCGGACCGGCCAAGCTGGCGCTCTTAAACCAGCTCACGCCGGAACGCCTGATGGTGCTCACCGCCGGGACCCAGCCGGTCCTGTTCACCCCGGACCACCATGGCCTCGAGCAGGTGCCCGTGGGTGAGCTCACGGCCGACTGGACCCATTGGGTCCGCCAGGCGAGCCGCGCCCAGCACGGATGGGCGCTGGTGGTGGACACCCCCCGCGCCGCCGTGGTGCGGCGACGCGGGGCGTGGGCCGAGGACGTGCTGACCGCGATGGACCAGTTGTGGCCCGTGTGGGCGCTCACCCGCCCCCACGGACAGGGCGGGTTTGCCCCCTGACCCACACCGGCAGGGCGTCGGCCGCCAGCGGAAACAGCCGGCCAAAACTGTCCAACAGCGCCGCCAGCGCCGGGTTGGCATGACCCTCGACGGGGAGGATGAGGGAAGTGACGCGGCTCATGGGAGCCAGGTCGGCCACGGGAATCACGGCGAGGGTGCCTCCACGGACGTCTTCCTCGACCACCGAGCGGGGCATGAAGGCGGCACCCAACCCCAGCCGCACCATCGACCGCACCCCCTCGTGGGTGTTGAACTCCATCATGACGCGCAGCAGGATGCCCTGCGGCTCCAATATGCCGTCCACAAACGACCGGAACCGGGATGGCGTCTGATAGGAGACGAAGCTCAGGTCCGCCAGCCGCGCGAGCGGAAGGGGCTTCGGCCAGCGGGCGGCGGTGGCCGGGGCCGCCACCAGCACCACGTCATCCTCGGTCAGCGGCAGCGACACGATGCGCGGATGCACGACGGGCACGGTGACCACCGCCAGATCCACCCCATGGGACAGGACCCGGTCCACATTGTCCTGCACTTCACCGGTCTCCACATGCACCTGCACCGCCGGGTAGTGCCGCCCAAAGTAGGCCAGCACGCGGGGTAGCACGGTGGTGCTCACCATGCTGACCGCCCCCAGCCGGACCGTGCCGTGCCCGGGCCGGTCGAGGTTGGCCACCGCGTCCACGGCCTGGTCCGCCAGCGCCGTGATTCGGCGGGCGTAGCCATATAAGAGTTCGCCCGCCGGCGTCAGGTGCAACCGACGGCCGCGGCGCCACAACAGTTTGCAGTCCAGTTCCTGCTCCAATCCCGACAGCTGCTTGGTCACGGCCGGCTGGGTCAGGGCCAGCTGCAAAGCGGCGCGCGTGAGACTGCCGGTCTCGACCACGCGGGTGAACGTGCGAAGGTGCTGCAGCTGCACAGCGGCCTCCTTTCTCCCGGCCCGCCCCTCGTCAGCGTTCGGCGCCCGGCTTCCCGGACGGGTCATCGGGTCGCTAAAATAACTTCGCGGAATACCCGCGATAACAGACCGTCATTTTATATCGTCCCCGGATGCGGCTACTATGTAACCAGAGAGACCGCGACCAGAGAGACGAGTCAGAGGGACACGGACGCGAGATGACAGAACCCTGGTCATGGTGTCTGACAGGGCCGCTCGGCCGGCATCCGTGGCCAGGAGCTTGTAGGGAGGCGCTGAGAGATGGCGGGGACGCGCGGTGTGGCGTGGAAAATTGGCGGGGATCAGGGCGAAGGCATCGATTCCACCGGCGACGCGCTGGCCACGGTGGCGAACCGGATGGGCTACTACGTGTACGGGTACAAAAGTTTTTCGTCGCGCATTAAGGGGGGGCACACCAACTACAAGGTGCGCGTGGCCACGGAGCCCGTGGAAGCCACCACGGACACCACCGACGTGCTGGTCGCCCTAAATCAGGAAACCATCGACAAAAACGTCGGGGAAGTGCCGCCCGGGGGATTGGTGCTGGCCGACGCGGCTTTTCATCCCGTGCTGCCGGCCGACCGGACCGGGGTGCACCTGATCGAGCTGCCGCTCACCCAGATTGCCAAGGAGCTGGGTTCGGTCCTCATGCGCAACATGGTGGCGGTGGGCGCCTCAGCGGCCCTAATGAACCTGCCCCTCGCGCCGTTT
>JAJYPH010000301.1 GCA_021795575.1 Bacillota bacterium | reverse complement strand
AAGCACGGTTTACCAATCCCGACTGTACGAGGCTTGACACCCCGGCGCCCGCCGCCACGAACCCCACGAGCAACAGGACCCCCAGCGCCACGATCAGCGTGGCGGCTAAGGGCCAGGACCCGGTCGACTTCACACGACCACCATCAGCCGGTAGCCCACTCCGCGCACCGCCTGGACGTCCAGCCCCGGGAAAGGCTCGAGGCGGGCCCTAAGCCGGCGGATGGTCACGTCCACCACGTTGGATTCGCCATAGAAATCGTAGCCCCAGGCCGACTCCAGGAGTGCGTCGCGTGCAAAGACGCGGCCGGGGTGACGCGCCAGCACCACCAGCAGGTCAAACTCCCGGCGGGTCAGCGTCAGCGTTTGTCCCTCCACTTCGACGCGGCGCTCTTCCACAAAGATTCGTGCCGGGCCGCACTCGAGAACGGGACCGGGTTCGCCACGCGTGCGGCGCAGAATGGCCCGCATGCGCGCGACGAGCTCTTCAATCGCGAACGGTTTGGGCAGGTAGTCGTCTGCGCCGTGGTCCAACGCCCGCACCCGCTCAGGGATGTCGTGGCGGGCGGTGATCATGAGGAGGGGAGCCGGCGTGATGGTGCGCAGCTCTTGGCACAGATCCACCCCGTCGGCATCGGGCAGGCCGATGTCCACCAAAAGCACATCATAGGCGCGTCGCCGCACCAGCTGCCGCGCCTCGGCCGCCGTGGCCGCTCTGGCCACGGTCCACCCCGCGTGCTGGAGTTCGCCCGTGAGCCACTGGGCCAGGGCGCGGTGGTCTTCGACCAACAGCACGGTCATGGCGAGCTCACGACCCCGAGGCCGGGTGCACCGCGGTCACCGTGCCGGACTGAGACACGGTGACCACCATGCGGGTCGAGGTGGGCAGCAGCACCGTCACATCGTAGTGCCACCCACCGGCGTCGGTGGGCTCCGAGCGTTGCGTGCGGATGGCTTGCCCGCCACCCACGGCGGCCACCGCCAGCTGATCCGCGCGCGTGGCGGAAATCCCCGGGCCCGGCGTGCTGAGGGCCTGCACGCTCACAACGGCGCCCGAGGTGCGCGATACCGCCACCATCCAATCCGCGCCGCCCGACACCGTGACCACCACGTTGTAGACGGCGTGTCCGTTCACAACCGCCGCCGTGGTGCGGGATACCACGCTGTGCGGCACCGCTCCGGTTGCCGCCTGGTCCGCCACCGTGATGCTGACGGGCGTGGCGGAAGACGGTGCGATCGGTGCGACACGAACCTGACCGGAGGTGGTGGCCACCGTGACCACCCACAGCCTGCCGTGGCCGCGCAGGCGCACCATCCACGCAGGCTGGCCGCCGACCGTGGTAGGGCCGGCGGCCAGCACTTGGCCGGGCACGCGGAGGCGAGCCACCTGAATCGCGGCGGCCAATCCGTGGGGGGACGTCGGCACGGGGGCCGGTTCGGCCTGCGCCAGCACGTAGCCCATCGCGCCCAGGCCCACTACCACCGCCACAAATGCGCTGTACCGCCACTGCCGGCTGGCCAATTGCCGCCCCCTGTTCCCGGGTCCGATCTGCGTCAGTTGCTCACTTGCTGGCTCACCAACTGGCCCTGCGCGTTGAACACGTCAATCACCTTGGTGGTGCCCTGGGCCAGGTGGATCTTAATATTCATTTGGTATCCGCCCTGGCTTTTGGCCTGGAACTTAACCCACTTGAGGGACACACCGTGCACCTGGGAGATGGCCTGGGTCACCCACGACTGAAAGGCGTTGGGTGCCGCCGACATCTTTTGACCGAACACCACGCCCACGGGCGGTGTGGAGATGCTCTGGCCACCGCTCTCGGACTGGTGCTCTGGCGTCTTGTTGCTGGAGGACCCGGAGGAACCGGACCCCGGCTGCTCAGACGACAGCTGCTTCTGCACGATGGCGCCCGACGTCTGGTTGACCTTCACATCCCACACCTGGTTCTGATACAGCACATGGATATCGTACACCGCGACGCCCGAAGCTTGGTCTGTCGACGTGTGGGCGGCCGTCCCTCCCCCTACCGCCTGGATGGCCAGAGCATCCGCCTGGGACGCCGGAATCGTGCCTGCCGGCGGCGTTTGTGAGCTGGCTGGCGACGACGGGGGACTTTGGGGCTGTTCGGACGACAGCTGCTTCTGCACGATAGCGCCCGATGTCTGGTTGACCTTCACATCCCACACCTGGTTCTGGTACAGCACGTGGATGTCGTACACCGCGACGCCTCCAGCGTGGTCGGTCGAGGTGTGGGTGGCCGTGCCGCCGCCGACGGCCTGGACGGCCAGGACATCCGCCTGGGCGGCCGAGATAGCGGGCGTCGAGCCGCCTGGCGGCGAGGACGACGGGTTCCTGGGCTGCTCGGACGACAGCTTCTTCAGCAGGATGTTGCCCGTCATACCCACCTTCACGTCCCATACCTGTCCCTGATACAGCACGTGCACATCCCACACGGATTGTCCCTGATAGGTGTCGGCCGACGTGTGCGTGACCGCACCGCCGCCCACCGCCGCTACGGCGTCTTGGCCGGCCGCAGTGGCGGAGATGCCGCTGGCGCTGGTGAGATGCACGGCGGCCCGCGGGGCGCCCAGCGACACGTGTGCCGCTGCCATCGCCACGGGTGTGGCAGTCATCGCGACCGCCGCCATGATGCTCCATAGGTGCTTCACTCGGATCCCTCCGTTCGTTGAGATCG
>JAJYPH010000300.1 GCA_021795575.1 Bacillota bacterium | reverse complement strand
GCACTCCACTGGGTCTCCGTCACGGATCTGGTCCGGTCCGCCCAGACCGTGCCGCGCACGCGGGCAAGCGGGCAGGACGGCCGGTGGCCAGAGTTTCACCTGCCCGTCGGTCGCGTGTGGGGCGCCACGGCGTTTATGCTGGACGAGTTCTTGCATGCGTGGGCAGGCGGGCGCCCGGAGGCGTGGCGGTATCGGGCGCTGATGCGGGCCAACCAATAACGGGATGCGGGGGAGGCGAGGCGGGATGAACCTGGAGGGCAAGCGGGTGTTGGTGACCGGGGGATCCCGCGGCATCGGGGCCGCGATTGTGGGCGCGCTGGTGCGCGACGGCGCGCGGGTGGCGCTCCATTATGGCCAAAGCCGCGCGGCGGCCGAGGGCGTGGCCAAGGCACTGGGCGGCGCACCCGCACTGTTGGCCGCCAACCTGGCCGAAGTGGGGGCCGGGCTCACGCTGGTGGAGCGAGCCCACGAGACGTTGGGAGGGCTGGACGCGGTGGTCAACAACGCGGGCATCTTTGCGCCGGCATCCCCTACCGCACCGTGGACGGATTGGGCGCGGGTCTGGCAGCAGACGCTGCAGGTGAACTTGGTGGCCGCCGCGGACATCACGCGGGCGGCCCTGCCGACGTTCCAGCGGCAGCACCGCGGCACCTTCGTGTACATTGCGAGCCGCGCAGCCCACCGTGGCGACGACCCCGACTATTTGGCGTACGCCGCGTCCAAAGGGGGCATGGTGGCGCTTTCGAAAAGTGTGGCTCGGGGCTACGGTCGCGACGGGGTGGTGGCGATGACCGTGGCGCCTGGCTTTGTCGCCACCGAGATGGCGCAGCAGGTGGCGCACGCGAAGGGGACCGCCGCGGTGGTGGCCGACATTCCATTGGGCGAGATGGCGCAGCCGGCCGATGTGGCCGCCGCCGTGGCTTTCTTGCTGTCGGACGCCGCGCGACACCTGAACGGCGCCACCCTGGATATCAATGGGGGGTCGTATGTGAGGTAGCGGTCTCCACGCGGACACGTCCGGGGGCAGCACGTGGACCGCGCACCCTCGTGGAGTCGACTCTTGGCGGCCGCACTTCCAAGCTGCGCCTCGGCGCCATGAGGAATGCCCGGGAGGTGCACCATTGCCGCCCAGCGCTGGCTCCATGGGGCACCAGGACCCACAAGGTGGACGTGACGACGTGAAGCGCGGAGCGACGCGAGGAGAAGCCCCTGACGGCGCGCCGGGTCGGAGCGGCGCGGGGCCGCCTCCCGGCCCTCGGGCGGCAGGGGTCGGTCCCGGGCGGACGCCCGGGTCGGTGAGCGGTATGTCCGAGCTCGACGGCGCTAGGCGCCGAGGAGCGCTTCCGCCACGTGGTCCGGGTGGCGATTGAGATAGTTCACCGCCCGTTGGATGTTGGGAATCTGCAAGCGGTGGAGGAGGCTCAGCGCGGTGTTGCGCCAGCTCGCCATGACCCGGGGGCCATGGCCCGTGCGAATTTGAGACCGGTCCTCGTCGTACACCCAATCACGTTCCCAATGCAACCGAATTTCGATGCCCCCGTGCCCGCGGACCCACGCGCCGAGTTGGGCCGCGCTGGCCTCAGCGGGCGGGAGGTCGGTGAGGCCGAACGCCACCTCGGTGTGGGCGTGAGATCCGTCCAACGCGGGGACCTGGCGGTCAATCCGAACCACTGGGCCCAGGGGCGGCCCGGCGAGATCGGCATTCAGGGCGGTCGTCGTGCGCACCGTCCGCCGTGCGATCCGGCCGTGGCCCCGATCGATCGTTTGGGCCGGAGGGGGAACAGTCCGCGAGCGCGAGAGCCGCGCAGGCGTCCTGGAGCGTGCGTTGGTTCCCTTTGACCTCCATCACGTAATGCGCGGGTTTCTCCTCCACGAGGAAGCGGGCCGTGGCGGTTGGGGTATGGAGGGCGTCGGTGGTCACGATGTGCCCGGTGATGGCCCGGGGAGCCCACAAGTCGCGCAGCCGGGGAATCTCATTCGTGTTGACGTCGCCCGCGACCGGGCCCAGCACCTGGCCGGTGCGATGGACCAGGCCGGCCCGGAGAGGGACGGGGCGCGTCCGCGCCCCGTGGGCGGAGCCCCGCCGGCGTTTGCCGTCGAGGGCGAGGACGTCCCCCACGCGGCGCGTTTCGGTGTCCCACCACGCGTTGAAGATGGCATCGACGGCATCCGGATCGACCTGCGGCCAGACGCGGCGCAGGGGGGGTCGCTCGGCACCTGGTACGTGGCGCCCCAGCGCGGACACCCGAAGCGGCGGCGCGCTTCGGGGTCCAGATCGTGAATCCAATCACTGATCGCCACATAATGGCGCTGGCCGGCCAACACCGCCGCCAAGGCGAGCAGGAGGACGTGGTCCAGCCGGTGGCGGATGCCGCGCCGGTGGCGCGGGTCCGGGAGCGCCGCCAAGCGCGGGCGCAGCCCGTCGGGACCGGTCCAATTCAACGTGTTGAAGTCGAGCATCGTCGGCGTCCCTCCTATCAGGGCGGGGGGCAGGAACGGGGCGCGCAGGGGGGCCGCCCCGTCGGGGCTTAAGGGGCGGACCCACACTTCTTTGGGCTGGCCGTGCGCGACATAGTGGCGATGCTGACGCGCGAAGCCGCGCGTCCGCCCCAGGGACGTCCACCCCGCCGCCCGATAGCTCGTCCCGGCAAACCGGGTGGGGTCGACGAAGGTTTCCGCCACCAGGACCGGGTGGCCG
>JAJYPH010000299.1 GCA_021795575.1 Bacillota bacterium | reverse complement strand
GCTGCCGCTCCAGGCCGGCCTACCCCTTTCGTCGCTGAGGGCCACCTCGAGCGCCACATCGCCCGCATGCGCCGCCAGTACCGGGCGCGCCGCGACGCGCTCCTGGCGGCACTGCCAGACGCCGCGTGGAGCGGGCCTGGCGGGCCTTCACGTGGTCGTCCGCCTCGCCCATGACGCCGACGACCACGCGGTCGCCGACCACGCCGAACGCGCCGGGCTCGCGGTGGAGCCCCTCTCCCAGTACTATTTGGGGCAGCCCCCGCGACGCTCGCCGACGCCGGCAAACGCCTGGCCCAGGTGCTAGGCCCGGCATGTGGCCGGTAGGCGCTTCGCCGCTACCCAAGCCCGAGAGGTCCTTGGCGGCACCTGCCGAGCGGACCGGGCCCGCCGGCCGTCGCGTCTGTTAATTTTCACCTGAGTGCACCTGAGGATGGCCCCGAGCGTAGTCGAACGAGCACAAGGGGGGAGCGGCGCTGGAGAACACGCTGGACTCGATACAGGATGTCCGCCCAGGGCTCTGGCTGTGGCGTGTCCATCATGCCCAATGGAGCCCGGAAGCAGATTGGGGCCCGGTGGTGACCACCTGTGTGGTGGACACCGGCCATGATGTCATTCTCCTTGATCCCATCGCGCCACCGGATGGAGCTCGCGACGTGTGGGAGTGGTTGGACCGCCGGCCGCCCACCGCGGCGGTGGTGCTGAAGCCGGATCACGTCCGCGATGTGGGCTACTTCGCGCGGCGCTACGGGGCCCGCGCCCTTGGGCCACGCCGCTTTTTTCGCGACGACCTGCCGGACGTGCCGTTGGAACCCGTGTATCCGGGTATGGATCTGCCCGGAAACCTTCTGGCCCTCGACGATGGGCGGGGTGGCGGCGAAACCCCGGTGTGGGTGCCCGGCGCGCGCGCGCTCGTGTTTGCGGATGCGCTCACGGACCAGGATGGGACGTTGCGCCTGTGGTCCACGCCATGGGACGAGGAGACACCCCGACGGATACTGGCCCGCTGGTTGCAGTTGCCGTTCGACGTAGTGGTGGTCTCGCATGGCATGCGGGCCGTCTACGACCGGAGCGCCTACGAGCGGGCGCTGGAGCAGCCGCCATGGCAGTCGGACCAGCTGAAGGCGTGGCTGCCGAACCTGGCACGGTATCACGGTCTGCTGCAGCCCTCCTGAACCAGGCCCCCTCCTTGCCCAGCCTATCTTGGCCAGCCTGGTCGCTCCTGGCGGCCACCGTGGTCCGCGACGCGGTGACGGCAGGAGCGCCAGCACTTGAGGCGATCGCCCCCCGGTGCACGGGGAGCTCGCCGGCCCCCAGCCGGACCCCCCTCAGGCGTTGGCGGCCACGACCGCCCGGCGGACCGCCATCGCGGCGGCTTCGGCCGCCAGCACGCCCGCCCAGCCGGCGTCGACCCCGCGTCCCCCCAGCCCGACCGCCACCACCGCGTCCCCGTCCCAGGGGGTGTGTGCCGGACTGATGGCCCGCGCCAATCCGTCGTGCGCCATCATCGCGACGCGGCTAAGCCCCGCCTTGTCCAGCGCGCCGTCCACCACCACCACGCCCAGGGTGGTGGCGTCGCGCCCCACGCTGGTGTACGCCGCGGGGGAGCAGTCGAGCCAGGATTGAGGCACACCGTCCGACCCCGTCGGGCCGGCCAGCACGCGGCCGTCCGCGTCCAGCACACTGCCGACGGCATTGACCACCATGAGCGCTGAGACCGTGAGGCCCCCCGCCCGGGCCGC
Source organism: Bacillota bacterium (assembly GCA_021795575.1). GTDB lineage: Bacteria > Bacillota > Sulfobacillia > Sulfobacillales > JAIMBI01 > JAJZWV01. The sequence continues at coordinate 978 of JAJYPH010000299.1, read as the reverse complement.
GGCCGCGCCCTGACCTCCCCACATAGGCCGGCCGTCGGTGCGCTTGCCCACGGTGGCGCCGGTCCCCGCCCCCGCTCGTCCCTCTGCGACGCGTTCGGCGCCCCCGCTGAGGGCCCGCCGCGCGGCCGCGCGCCCATCCTCCGCCGTCGGGACGTCGGGGGCTGGTCCCCCGAGGTCGAAAATCGCCAGCGCGGGGACGATGGGGACCCGTACGGTGCCTGCGGGAAAGCCGCGTCCCGCCGCGGCCAGCACCGCCATCACGCCGTCGGCGGCGGCAAGACCAAAGGCGCTACCCCCCGTCAGGAGCACGGCGTCGGGGCCGGGCACCAGGTTTTCCGGCCGCAGCAGTGCCACCTCGCGCGTGGCCGGCGCCCCGCCGCGCACATCCACGCTGCCCACGGCGCCGTCCGGCAGCAGCACCAGCGTGAGGCCCGTGGCCGCCCGCGTGACGCTGACCACGCGCACGCCGGCGCCCACCATCATGCCTCCCCATCGGCGCACCCTCATCCAGGGGATGCCCCCTCTCCGGCTCCTCGATTGATGCGGACGCGCCCTCCGCCCCCTCCTTGCCAAACATGCTATCATGGCGCCAGAGGCGGCGCCCCTTCGAGGGCTCACCGCCGATAGAAGGGGGGTGGGACGATGCGTGAGGTGGACGCGTCCACGTGGGACGCCCTCCTGCAATCGGACCGTTCCGTGGTGGCGATGTTTGGCGCCCCCTGGTGACCACACTGCCGGCGGCTGGATCCCGTGGCTGATGCCGTCGCCGCCAAAGTCCAGGAGAAGGTGGAGATGGTCCATGTGGACACTGACCAAAACCCGGACCTGGCGCAACGCTATCAGGTGATGGGGATCCCCGTCTTAATCCGCCTGGAAGGCGGACGCGAAGTGGGCCGGTTGGTGGGATACCGTCCCGAATCCGCAGTGGAAGCGTTTGCCCGGGCCTAATCTAGGGTCCGCTTCCTGGCCGGGCGTCCG
>JAJYPH010000298.1 GCA_021795575.1 Bacillota bacterium | reverse complement strand
CGGGCCCACATGGGTCCCCCCCCCCCCCGGACTCAATCTTTTTCGTCGGCCCAGCGCGCCCACCACAGGGTCACCGTCGTGCCGGTGCCGGGCACCGACGCTAGGTCGACGGTCCCACCGTCGTACTCCACCAGCGCACGGGCCATCGCGAGGCCCAGCCCACTGCCGGGCTGATGCCGGCCGGCTCGGCCCCGGTAGAAGCGGTCAAACACGCGGGCTTGCTCCTCGGCGGGAATGCCGGGTCCGGTGTCCTCGACCCGAACGCCCGCCCGGCGGTCGTCGGCCACCACGGCCAGCGTCACGCGGCCGGCCCCGGTGTACTTGATCGCGTTGTCCAAGATGGCCCAGAGCGCTCGCTCCACCGTCCAGGCGGTGGCCCGCACCTCCCAGGCGGCCTGCCCCTCCACCGCGATAGTCAGCGCCGGCGCCAGGGCGGCGGCATCGGGCGCCGCTTGCTGCACGACGGTCCCAAGGTTCACGCGCCCGGCCGCCGCCGCCCGCCCGCCCCGCATCCGCTCCACCGTCAGCACATCGCCGACGACACGGGCCAGCCGGTCAATGACCTGCCGGCTTTGGTCCAGGCTTTCGAGCCGCATGGCGTCCCCGTCGGCTTCACCCTCGCTGGCCGCGGCCATCACGTCCAGGTTGCCGCGCAGCACCTGCAGGGGCGTGCGGATTTCGTGGGCCACCTCCCGGAGCATTTCGCGCTCGCGTTCCGCCTGGGCTGCCAGAGCCGCCAGCAGCGTATTGAAGACCCGGCTCAAGTGGCTGAACTCGTCCGGGGTCTCGCCCACGGTGGGCCACTCCGGCAGAGGGGTCGCGCCGCCACCAGACACCATGGCTTCGACCGCGCGGGTCATGCGGTCAACGGGCGCCAGCATCCGGCTCGTCGCCCAGCGGGCCAGCCACCAGCCTACACCGCCCGACAATAGACCCAGAAGCGCCAGCACCAGCAAAAGGTCCCGCATCACATCCAGGTCGGCGCTGAGCGGCCACGACACCACTGCCACGCGGCCCGAGCGGTGGGCCGCCACGACGACGGCCGGACGACGCCCCAACAGGTGGTGAAAGCCCAGCGCCGGTGGCGCGGACGACCGGGCATTGGGACTCCGCACCACGTGACGACCCACCTGGAGCCACACGGCCGGGTCGCCCGCAAATCGATATCGGGGTACATGCGGCGGACCGGAACTTGGCTGTGCCACGGCGGCCGCCGCCACGATCGCCTGGGCCCGCGAGACCGCATAGAGATGGGCGGCGGTGACGACCCACGAGAGGGCGCCAAAACCCAGCACCAGCCCAACAATGGCCCAGGCGGCCTGGCGGGTGAGCCGGTGGCGCAAAGTCATCCTAGGGCGAACCCTGGGGCTTGAAGGCGTATCCGACGCCCCGCACCGTTACGATCTGCGGGTCGCCCGGGGTACTCGGAAGCTTCTGGCGCAGGTAGCCCACGTAAACATCCACCACATTCGAGCCCCCGCCAAAACCCCAGCCCCAGACGCGATCCAAAATCATGTCCCGGGTGAGCGTGAGACCCGGGTTGTGGACCAGATACAGCAGCAGGTCAAACTCGCGGGGGGTCAGCGCCTTAACGTCACCGTCCACCACCACTTCGCGCCTCAAAGGGAATATATTCCACTTGCCCAGAATAATCGGCTGGTCGGGGTGCGACAGGTACCCCGGGCGGCGCGAGAGCGCACGGGCGCGGGCCACCAGCTCATCGGCGGCAAACGGCTTGACCACGTAGTCGTCGGCACCGGCGTCCAAGCCCCGCACCCGGTCCTCCACCGCATCGCGGGCGGTCAGCATCAACACGCGAACGTCGGTCACCGCCCGGATGGCTCGGCAGACGTCGACGCCGTCGATGTCCGGGAGCCCCAGGTCCAGAATGACGAGGTCATAACCTCCCCCAAGCGCTTCGGCAATTCCGCCGCGGCCCGTGGGCTCCACCTTGACCTGGAACCCTGCGCGCCGGCACGCGTAGTCCACCACCCGGGCCACCCCGGCGTCATCCTCCACCACCAGCACACGCATGTTGAGCCGCCTTTCTGGGCGCGTGGCGACCGCCGCCCCCCTTGCCGCCAGACTGCCCGCCATTCATGAGCCCCGCGGGCCGCCGTCCTAAGACTTCCCTAATCAGCTCGCGGCCGCAAGGGCCCAGGGAGCCCGGTCGGGCACGATCCGGACGGGAGACGGGTCGCGTCCGGCCATCGTTCATAAGAAAGTTGTTAGCCAGCGCGGGATTCTGACGGGATGCTGGTGGATATGCTCCACCCAGTACCCGGCCCGACCGCGCACCAAGCGCCAGGAGGGATCCGATGGGGTCGCTGATACGCGCGGTGGTGCAGCTGGGCGTGCGCGTGCTCCCTCCCACCATCCATCCCATGGTGGTTCACGTTCCTATTGCGCTCCTGTACGGGACCGCCGGCGCGGAGGCGCTTGCGCTGGTCACGCGCTCCGGCGACCGAGACCGGTTCTGGGACCGCGCCGCCTTTTGGCTGCTGACGCTGTCGGGCGCCGCCATCGTCGCGGCGGGCGCTGCCGGCGTCATCTCCGAGTACAGTGTTCGTCTGACCCACACCACCGCCCGACTGTTGGCCGCCCACCAGCGGGACGCCACGCTCACCGGACTGTTCGCGCTGCTGGCCTCGGGTTCCAGCTCGGGGCCCGGTTTTCCCCGAGTCCGGGTCGGAACCCGGGGGGGGGATCCCCTGGTCCGTG
>JAJYPH010000112.1 GCA_021795575.1 Bacillota bacterium | reverse complement strand
ATGTACACTACGCCTACACACCAACACAGGAGGTGGATCTGTGGTTCGCAAGCAATTGTTTTTGCGGCGAGACCAGGAGCACTGGCTGAAAGAGCGGGCGTCCTGCAGCGGCAAGTCGGAGGGCCAAGTCCTGCGGGAGGCACTGGACGCCTACGCCCAGCACACCCGGGGCCAACGCAGCGAATGGGAAAGCTTCCTGGACACCCTCGCGAAGATGCCCGCCGACGGTGGCCAACGAAACTGGACTCGAGACCAGTTGCACGAGCGCTCTGAAGGGTGATTAGATCGCTGATCGACACCAACGTGCTGGTTTATGCCTTTGGGCTGGACACCCACGCGGCCAAGAAGGCCGCGGCGGTGGCGGTGTTGGCCGAGCATCATGAAACCGCCGCCCTCACAAGCCAGGTCCTCCACGAGTTTATGAGTGTGGCCGTGCGTCGTCAGCAGCCCATCGCTTGGGTCGCGGACCAGGTGCGATCGTTGACGCGGTTCTGGACGGTGCTCACCCCCACGGTGCGTACGCCAGAACTAGCCCTCGACGCGGTCGCCATCCATCAACTGACCCTGTGGGACGCCCTCATTTGGGCCGTCGCGCGGGAGCACAACATTTCAATCATCCTGTCCGAAGATGGGCCCACCGGCGCCACCATCGGCGGCATCACGTACATAAACCCCCTGGTCAACGGTACAGCACCCGCGTAAGCCCACGCCGCCACGCCCCCCGGCCGGCGGCCAAATCGTTCTTCCTTTACTTGGCGGATCCGTGGTAGGGTTGCCGTGATGCCTGTTGTGGCGGCGACGTGGCCTCCCGCGCGGCGTTTCCCGCTTTTTCCGTGAAAGGAGCTGGCTCATGCCTTCCATTGCCAAGCTGGTGGCGCAGTACCTGCAAAGCCGTCTGGACCGGCTGAGTCCCGAGAGCCTGCCGCAAGTCGCGAGCGAGCTGGAAGCCATTGCGGCCTGGATTCGGCTCACCGACACGCTGCCGGAGGCACTGCGCACCGCCGTGTTAGGGGCCGAGCCCCTCGCCGAGGCGCCGGCGGCCCCGCCAAAGCCGCCACCCGAGCGCGAACCCGACCTTGACCAAGAGTTTCACCGCCGCCTGCGGGGTGGCGTGCTTTGGCCCGCACGCATCCGGGTGCCGGAAACCGTGGTGCGGGAACACCACCTCATGACCGGAGACCGCCTCGCGTACCGCGCCCTGCCGAACTACTCGGAGGGACCGCCGCACTATAACTTTACACTCCTGGCCCGCGGGTCCGGCCACGAGCCGCGTGAGCGCTGCGAGGAGAAGCTCGCCCTGGTGGAGCTGGAGGGGGACGCGCTGGTGGTCCGGCGCTTCGCCGACGGACGGCCCTGGGATCCCCCGGTCACGCTGTGGCCGGAGGACGCGGCCGCCCTGCACTTTCACGAAGGCAGCGTCGTGGACCTGGCTTACTGGGCGGACGATCCCCAGGCGGTGCGGGTCGCTTGGGTCCACCACCTGGGCTCCACCGACGTGGAGGAAGCGTTTGCGGCGGGGCCGCCCGCCAAGCCCAAGTCCAAGCCGCCGCGGGTCAAGCGCGAGCCGCCTGAGCCCGTGTTGGACGGCCAGCGCGTGCTGGTCGTGGGCAACGAACCCCGCCAAAGCCAATACGCCAAAGCGATCGAACTGAGGGGCGGCGTCATGGAGTGGAGTTCGGGCGATGACGGGGACGACCGCCTGGCCGCCGCGCTGGGTCGGGTCGATGCCGCCCTCATTCTGAAAAACCACTGTTCCCACCATGCCAGCGAAAGCGCCACCCAGCTGGGCAAGCAGCTCGGCGTGCCGGTGCGGCGGATTGGCACCGACGGGATCAAAAGCGTGGCCGACTGGGCCGTGGCCCTCATCACCACCCAGTTGGAGGACGTCGACGACGACGCGGGCTAGCGACCACGAGCGATCCCATCACGAACGAAGGCGCCAGCCCAAGGGGCTCTGGCTTGGCGTCAGCTACCGTCGGCCCCGCCTAAGTCGGCAGTCCGCCGTCCCAGGGCAGTCCCGCTCGAGCCCACGCCAGGAGCCCTCCCGCGAGGCTCACGGCGGAGCGGCCCTGGGATTCCAACCGCGTGGCCACGGCCGCACTGCGCACGCCCTGGAGGCAGACACACACCACCGCCGTGTCCGCCGTCCCCGGCAGGTTGGCGGACGAGGTGTCGGGCCCCACCAAGACGGCACCCGGGATGTGACCCCGCGCGTACTCCGCCGCGGGGCGCACGTCCACGAACCGGATGCCCTGGTGCATCAGGCGCTCCGCCTCCGCGACCGACACCTCCCGCGCCCCACGGCCTGCTGCCGGCGCGGGCACGCCACACCAGGCGTCGTAGTCGATGGGCCCGGTGATCGTCGGGTGGTCGCCGCACACCGCGCACGCGGGGTCCCGGGCCACCTGGACCTGCTGCCATCGGCCCGTCCAGGCGTCGTACAGCCCCAAGCGCCCCACCGCCGGTTCTCCCATGCGCCCCATGAGCTTCAACGCCTCCACCGCCTGGGTGGATCCCAGGACGCCAGCGACCGCGCCCAGCACGCCGGCTTCTGCGCAGTTGGGCACCGTGCCGGCCGGGGGCGGCTCGGGAAACACACACCGATAACAGCCCTCCCCCGGGCGAAACACCAGCAGCTGGCCCTCGAAGCGCAGGATGGCGGCCGTCACCAGCGGCTTGGCCAAGAGCACCGCCGCATCGTTGACCAGATAGCGCGCGGCAAACGAATCGCTCCCGTCCACGACCACGTCGTATCCCGCCATGACGTCCAGCACGTTGCCGCTGTCCAGGTAGCCCCGGTGCTCCACCACGCGCACCTCCGGGTTCAGCGCCGCCAGGCGGTCTTTGGCGGAGGCGGTTTTCAGCCGCCCGATGTCACGGGTCCCATGCAGGACCTGCCGGTGCAGGTTCGAGAGGTCCACCCGGTCGCCGTCGGCGATCCCGATGGTGCCGACGCCAGCGGCCGCCAGGTACAGCGCGGCCGCTGACCCGAGTGCTCCGGCCCCCACCACCAGCACGCGGCTCGCGGACAGGGCACGCTGACCCGCCAGACCCAGCTCCGGCAGGATAATCTGGCGGTGGTAGCGCGCGACGTGGCTTTCCGCCCGCGCCCGATCCGTTTCCGCCAGCTGTTGGTTCCCGTGTTCGTTCACCGCGCCCTCCCGTCCCGCTCGCTATCCACCGGACACGGCCCGCAGGATCCACACCTCTTGGCCGGCCCGGAGCGCGATGCGCTCGTCCGCCCACGCGACCCGCCGGGCATTCACAAACAAGGAGAGGTGCTGGCGCAGCGCGCCGTCCGGCTCGCGGAGCCACCGGCCCAGGCCGGGATGGCGCTGTTCCAAGGCCGCCCACAGCTCCGCCAGATCCCCCACGCCGTCCACCGCCAGGGTATCCCGACAGGAAAACTCCGCGGCCAGGTCCCGCGGCAAGTGCACCGTAATCATGAGAACGGGTCGCCCTCAACCACCTGCACCGAGAGAATCCGCGGCAGCCGCTCCGCAATCGGGGTCCACGACGCCCCTTCATCCGCTGACCCAAACAGCTGGCCGTTCGTGGTGCCGACGTAAAGTCCCAGCGGGTCCTGGGTATCTGCACGAAAGGCGTCCCGCAAGACGCCGCTGTACACCCGGTCCGGCAGGCCCGCATTCAGTCGGCTCCACGTCTGTCCGCCGTCGTCCGTGCGGTGCACCGCCATGCGCTCCTCGGGGTACCACCGTTCCAACGTGGACGTGAGGGGCACCACAAAGGCGGTCTCGGCCCGGCGCGGATGCGGAACCACCGGAAACCCAAAGTCGTCCGGCAACGGTGCCGAAATACGCTCCCAGTGCACACCGGCATCGTCGGACCGGTACACCCCGCCATGGTTCTGCAGCCAGATTCTGCCCGCCCGCGCTGCCGACAGCCCAAACTTGTGGACGCACTGGCCCGCGGCCGGGTACTGCTGCCCTTCCGGCATAAACTCGGCGCGAATGCCCTGGTTGACGGGATTCCAGGTCGCGCCGCGGTCGCCCGACCGATAGATGCCCCCGGTCGAGGCGGCGATGTACATGCTGTTGGCGTCGTGGGGATCCACCGCGATGGTATGAAGGCACTTGCCGCCGAAGCCCGCGTCCCACACCTCGTGCGTGGGGTGGCGCCGCAGGGCGGCCACCTCGGCCCATGCGTCCCCGCCGTCCATCGACCGAAACAGCCCGCTGGCCTCCACGCCGGCGTAAATCGTGCCCGGACCATGTTCGTCTGCCACGGCCAGCGACCACACCGCCGTCACGCGCTCCGGGTCCCCCGCCTCATAGGCGAGCCCCTCGCCGCCGCGATCCCACGTCTCCCCCCCGTCTCGGGATCGGCGCACCGCCGCGCCGTAGAAAACGGAGTTGGCCCCCGCGAACACCGTCCGCGTCGGCGCGTGGTAGGCCGTGGTGTGGACACTGGTGCCGCGCAGCACCGGCCCCAACGCCTCCCAATGCACCCGATCCGGCGAAGCAAATCGAAAGAGGCCCTTGTTGGTGCCCACCATAATGACCGTCAGCCACGGATCACAACCCCCGTTCCCTCCGCTCAACGGTGTCTCCACCGCCGGCCACCCCTCTCGTGTGTCATGGTGGACGGCCGCGCCGCCCTACGCTTATGATACCCCCCGCAAATCCGAACTGTTGATTCATGCCGCGATGGCCTCATCCATCGCGCCTACCAGGAGCCGCCCTCGTCGGGTCGCGGCGCCAGCGGCAGCCGCACTGAGAACTCCAGGCCCCCCTCGGCGGAGGAATCCACCGCCACCCGGCCGCCCAGGGCGGCCACAATCGCGTCCACAATGGCCAAACCCAAGCCCGCGCCGCCGGTGTGCCGTGAGCGCGACGGATCCGCCCGATAGAAGCGCTGGAAAACCCGGGCCATTTGCTCCGGAGGCATGCCGGGCCCGTTGTCCGACACATCGACCCACGCCCAGCGGTCGTCCGCCCGCAACGTGATGCGGGCTCGGGTGCCGGGCGGGGTGTGCGCGCGCACGTTGCCCAGGAGGTTGTCCAGCACCTGCCGGAGGCGCAGCGGATCGCCCCAAGCCTCCACGGGCTCCAGCGCCACGACCTCCACCGGCCAGGCGGGTCCCACGGCGCGCGATGTGTCGGCCGCTTCCAGCGCGAGCGACAGCAGCTCCACCGGCTGGCACTCCAGGGCGCGTCCCTCGTCCAGCCGCGCCAACAGCATCAGGTCCTCCACGAGGCGGGTCATGCGCGCGGTTTCTCCCTGGATGCCGTGCATCACGCGGGCCAGGTCCTCGGGCCGCTTTTCCGCTCCGCGGTGAAACAGTTCCGCGTAAGCGGCGACGGCGGCCACCGGGGTGCGCAGCTCGTGCGAGGCGTCGGCCACAAACCGCCGCAGCCGATCCTCGACGGCGTCGCGGTGGCGGAATGCCTCTTGAATGCGGTCCAGCATGACGTTGAACGATCGGGCCAGATGGCCCAGTTCGGAGGCCGGCTGCCCTTCCGGCACCCGCTCGTCCAGCTGGCCGGACGCGATGGCGGCCGTGGTGCGCTCCATGGCTTTCAAGGGTCGGAGCCCAATGCCGACTAGCCACCAGCCCAGGGCTTCCGCCCCCAGAAGCGCCGCCGCCGCCACTACGATGAGCGCGTACTCCAACTCGCGCAGCACCGTGGTGACGGCGGACAGGGGGTACCCGAGAATCAACCGGCCACCTCCGGTCAGCGGCGCAACCAATACCCGAAACAGCGGTCCGGCGGCCGTGGTCGCAGGCAGCGTGAGCAGCAGGCCACGGTTCATGCCCCCTGGGCCTGGGCGGCCCAAGGGCAGGTGCCCGGGGAGGGCGGGGGCCAGCGCCGGACCCCCGGGCGTCACGGCTTCCACGGTCCCCAGCACGGTGCCCGAGGGTGCGCGCACCTGAACAAACATGCCGGGCGCGAGGCGTCCCACGACGGAGAGGCTCACCGGCCGACCCGCCAGGAGCGTCTGGCGGAGTGGACCCTGCGCCGCCACCAGCGTCTGGTCCACCTGGCTGTACAGGAACGAACTCACCGCCGAGTAGGTGATGAGGCCCGTCGCCAGGACGGCCAAGAGCGCCACCCCCGCAGCGGCCCACAAGAGACGGTTGCGCAGTGTCACGGCGCATCCGGCTCGCGCAGCCGATACCCGACCAGCCGCACCGTTTGGATCAAGGGCGGCCCCAGCCGGTCGAGCTTCTTGCGCAGGTAGCTCACGTAGGTTTCCACGATGGCCACGTCCCCACCGAAGTCGTAGTGCCAGACGTGGTCGATGATCTGGCTTTTGGACAGCACCCGCCGCGGGTTTTGCATAAAGAAGCGCAGTAGCCGGAATTCGGTGGCGGACAGCTGCACCGGCTGACCGCCCCGCGACACGTCGTGTGTGTCCTCATCCAGCACCAGGTCGGCAAAGCGGAGGATCGACTGCGCGGCCGCCTCGTCGCCCGTACGCCGAAGGATGGCGCGAATGCGGGCCACCACTTCCGCCAGCGCAAACGGCTTGGTGACGTAGTCATCGCCGCCGACCGTGAGCCCACTGATTTTGTCATCGACGGCGTCGCGGGCCGTCAGGAACAGGACGGGGACGCGGATGCCGTCCTCGCGGAGACGCCGCGTCACGCGAAAGCCGTCGATATCCGGCAGCATGACGTCTAAAACCACGAGGTCAAACGCGGTATCCTGCGCGGCCGCCAGCGCCGCCTGCCCGCTGGACGCCTCGGATACACGGTATCCTTCATAACGCAGGGTGGTCGCGACCGCGTCCACGATCGACGGTTCGTCGTCCACGACCAAAATATGCTGAGCCTCTCCATCCGCCACAGAGCCCACCTGCCCTTGCTCGATTCGGCTCGGGTGCACCGCCGCCCGCCCACACCCTCATCCGACAATCTAACCACGAAATCTGTGAGTGCGCTGAGAGCCGGGTTTCCCATTGCAGGGAGCGATTAAGTCATCTCTCAGGACACTCTCAGGTTTTCCTGGCAGAATGGCCATGAACAAGCACGAAAGCGGGGTGCTCCGATGGATCAGGACTACCAGGACTCCAAGGCCAACCAGGACACAGCCAGCCGTGAGAATCCGCCCATGAACCCGACGACCCCGGTGGACCCGTGGCAGTCGGGACCGTCCGGGCCGTCGTCTCCGCCGCCGCGTCGGCGCGGCCGCGCCCTCGTGGGCATCCTGGCGCTCGTTGTGGCAGCGGGAGCCACCGGCGGGGTCGTGGCGACCTATCTGAACTCGGGGGGCGCCAACCACCTGACCAGCCTCCTCCACCACCCGCTGGGCGTGACCACGAGCCGCCAGCTCTCGACCGCGGCGGTCGCGGCCCGCATCGAGCCCTCCGTCGTGGACGTCAACGTGACCCTCGCGTACGGCCAGGGCAAGGCCGAGGGCACGGGGATGATTCTCACCGCGTCCGGCAGGGTGCTGACCAACAACCACGTCGTCGAGGGAGCGGGCACGATTCAGGTGGTGGTGCCCAACCACGGCACCTACCGCGCCCACGTGCTGGGCGTGGATCCCAAGGATGACGTGGCGGTCCTGCAGCTCGTCGGTGCCAAAAATCTTCCGGTCATGCCGTTTGGCAACTCGGCCACCACGCCCATCGGCACCCAGGTGGTCGCCATCGGCAACGCCTTGGGCCTCGGCGGCCCCCCGTCGGTGACGGCGGGCGCCATCACGGCGGAAGGGCGGGCCATCACCGCCACCAACGGCGCGGGCAGTTCGGAGCACCTGACCAATATGCTCCAGACGGACGCCTCGCTCCAGCCCGGTGACTCCGGTGGCCCGCTGGTCAACCGCCAGGGACAGGTGGTGGGGATGGACACCGCGGCGGAAACCTCAGGGGGCAACGCCTACGCGCCCATCGGGGTCCCCAGCACCTCCCCGTCGAGCGTAGCCTTCGCCATCCCCATCGACCGCGCTCTCCGCATCGCGTCGGAGATTGAGCACGGGCAGGCCAGTGCCACCGTGCTGCTCCACCGAGCCGGTTTCCTGGGGGTCGAAGTGGTGAATCCCAGCAATCTCTCGCCGGTGCAGGCACAGCAGTTGGGTTCGCAGACCGGAGCCGCCGTGGTGAAGATTCTGCCCGGCACCCCGGCAGCGCAGAGCGGCCTGCAGGCAGGGGACGTCATCGTGTCGGTGGATGGGCACGCGGTGACGGACATCAGCCAGCTGGGCCGTGCGATTGACAGCCACTCCCCCGGCACCAAGATTTCGTTCACGTGGGTCACGCCCGGCGGCACCCACCAGTCGGGGACGGCCAATCTGACGGCGGCGCCCGTGCAGTAAGTTTCGGGGACAGACTCGCGAAGAGATTCACAACCAGGGGGCGGCGTCGGCCGCCCCCTGGGCGTGCCAGGCGCCGTCGGGGGCTGGCTCCTCTGGATTCGTCCGTGACCGTGCATCGGGAGCGGAATCTGGCATGATGGGGATAGACGGCAATCGATCCCGGGAGGGACGGGCGGGGATGAAGATGCATGGCGGTGGCGGGGACCCTGCGTTGGCCACCCGCCCGGGATGGCGGGGCGGGCGCCACCCGTGGCGCCCCCTGGCCGCCCTGACGGCGGGTTCCGTCCTGGCAGCGCTCCTGGTGGCGCACGCCCCGCATCCGGCGGCACCGCCGGTCTCCGGCCGGCCGCTGGCCTCCACCCACTTCGGGCGGCTCACGACCGAGGCCATCGCCGCCCGCATTGAGCCCGCCGTCGTGGACATCAATGCGATCCTGGCCAACGGAGCCGGCGAAGCCCAGGGCACGGGGATGATTCTGACGGCGGGCGGGCTCGTGCTCACCAACAACCATGTGGTGGCAGGGGCGGCCGCCCTCACGGTCGTCGTGCAGCACGGGGCCACCTACCTGGCGCGCGTGGTGGGTGTGGATCCCACCCGCGACGTGGCGCTGCTGCAGGTGGTCGGCGCCCCGCCTCTTCCGGTGATGGCCTTTGGCAATCCGTCCGGCGCCACGCTGGGCACCGGCGTGGTGGCCATCGGCAACGCGCTGGGGCTCGGGGGCCCGCCCTCCCTGACCACCGGGATGATCACCGGCGAAGACCGCGCGGTGGCGGCCACCAACGATGCGGGCGGCGTGGAGCACCTCAGCGACATGCTGCAAATCAGTGCCGCCCTGCAGCCCGGAGACTCCGGTGGACCGGTGGTGGCGCGCTGGGGAGCCGTGGTGGGCATGGACACCGCAGCCGCCACGGGCGGCCGTGGGCTCGTCCCCGTGGGTTTTGCCATTCCCATTGGCCGCGCGCGCGCCGTCGCCGGCCAGATGCGGCGCGGTCGAGGCAGTGCCACGGTGATCCTGGCCCGCCGCGGCTTCTTGGGGGTCGAAGTGGTGAACTCCCGTGCGCTGGCCCCCACCCAGGCCACGCACTTGGGCACTCGGGCGGGGGCCGTCGTGGTGGCGGTCATCCCCCACACGCCCGCCGCCCAGGCCGCGCTCGCGCCCCGTGACGTGCTGGTGGCGGTCAACGGCCAGACGGTCGCCAACATTCAGCAGCTGGGGACGGACATCGCCGACCATCGGCCGGGCGCGCCTCTCCGGATTACCTGGATCACGCCGACGGGCCAGCGGAAGTCGGCCACCGTACTCCTCACCTCGGCCCCGATGGCCTGACACGCCCGGGAGACGGCCGCGTGCCCTGCCCGGGTCTGGCATGATAGGGGTGGCAGCCGTCGGAGCGGAACGCGGGAAAGCGGGGTGGACCCAGTGGACCACGACACCAGCAGCGCCGGACCCGGGCGCGCCGTCGACCAGCCGCCCAAGGCTCCACGGAGACCCCTCGGGTCTTTCCGCCGGCCCCCGTGGGGGCGCACCGCATTGGGGGCGGCCGCCGTCATCGCCGCCGGGCTGGCCGTGGCCAGCACGCTCTCGAGCTTTGCCGCCAGCAGTCCTCCGGTTGGGTGGGCGCACCTGCTGCGCGCGCCGCTGGCCGTGCGGAGGTCCGCCCCCATGCCCGTGGCGGCCATCGCCGCCCGCGTGGACCGTGCCATTGTCGACATCAATGTGACCCTCGCCTACGGCCGGGGGCAGGTGGCCGGCACGGGCATGATTCTCACCTCCACCGGCGTGGTGCTCACCAACAACCACGTGGTGGCCGGTGCCGGCACCATCCGGGTGGCTGTGCCCCACCATGGCACCTACGCCGCGCGGGTCCTGGGCGTGGACCCCACCGACGATGTCGCCGTGCTGCAGCTGGAAGGGCTCAGCGGCCTCCCCACCATCCCACTGGGCCATTCCAGCAGCGTGGGCGTGGGAAGCGGCGTGGTGGCCATCGGCAACGCGCTGGGGCTCGGCGGCACGCCGGCGGTCACCGCGGGCGTGGTCACCGCCGAGGGGCAGGACATTACCGCCACCGGGTACACGGTGCCCACCGAGCACCTCACCAACATGCTGGAGATGGATGCAGCGCTCGAACCCGGTGACTCCGGCGGACCCTTGCTGGACCGGGCCGGTCAGGTGATCGGCATGGACACGGCTGGCCAAACCGCCACCGGCAGCGCGGTGGCCCCCATCATCGGGGGAAGCTCGGCGCCCATGCGCGCGGGCTTTGCGATTCCCATCGACCGGGCCCTCCAAATCGTCCGCGCGATCGAGGACGGCCACGGCAGCGACACGGTGCTTCTGCAGCGGCAGGGGTTTTTCGGCGTGGAAATGGTGAACCCCGCCAGTCTGCGTCCGGCGGAGGAACGCCGTCTGGGTACCACCCGAGGGGCTGTCGTCGTGCGCGTGCTGCCCAATACCCCGGCCGCCGGGACCAGCCTGTCCGCCTTGGATGTAGTGGTGGCGGTGGACGGGGCCAAAGTGTCCAACATTCAAAGCTTGAACCGCCTCATCAAGGCCCGCCGACCGGGGTCCCGGATCACGGTGACGTGGGTCACCCCCGCGCATTCGCAGCAAACCGCCACCGTGACGCTCATTCCCGCGCCCGTGGCGTGAGCTCCCGCCCCCAGAAGGGGCGGGAGCCGGCGGGGGCTCAGGCGGTCGGCTGGTGGCGAAACTTTTGGCGGGTGGCCTCCCCACCGCGCAAATGCCGTTCCGCTTTGTTGATTTCCAACACCTTCTTAACCTGATCGGCAAGCTGGGCATTCACCTTGGGCAGTCGTTCCGTCACGTCCTTATGCACGGTGCTTTTAGAAACCCCAAACACCCGGGCGGTGTCGCGGACGGTGGCCCGACTACGCAAGATGTAGTTGCCCACGTCCACCACGCGCTGCCAGATGTGGTCCTTCACCCTTGCGGCCCCTTTCTCCCCCCGCGGATTGGTTGAATCTATGAGCCGCAAAATCAAAGCATGCCAGGGCTTGGGCCCTGGCATGCGCACTCGGTCATCCCCCGGCGATCCGCGCAAGGGCCGGGCGTCCATCGCCCGACCGCCCGCCTCCATGGCGGGCTACGCGGGCTACGACGACGCTTTCACGAAGTGGGCCGGGTTCACGGCCTGGCTCTTCTGAAACACCTGGAAGTCCAAGTGGGCCCCCGCGACCCGCGTGTAAAGGCTCGGTGCGGCCACGGTGCCAATGACGGTGCCCTGGCTCAGCACCTGTCCCACCTTGACCTTCGCCTGCCCCAGGTTTCCGTAAAAGGTGGTGAAGCCGCTCCCGTCATTCACCTCCACGGTCAGCCCCATCAACGGCTCCTGACCCACGGCGGTCACGCGCCCGCCCCACCCGGCGTGCACAAGTTCGCCGGGCGTCGCCGCGAGCGTTACCCCGGGGTTGTAGTACCACTCGCCCAACCGGGTGCTGTACACCCAGCCAAACGGCGCGGCCACGCGCCCCGCCACGGGCATGCGCAGCATGGCGGCCGCCGCGCGTGCGCCTGGGCGCGCCGTTGGGGTGGCGCCGGGCGTGCTGCCAGGCGTGGTCGCATGGCGGCGCATCGCCGTCCCGGGGACGGTCGTGTGCACGGTGCGAAAGCCGCCCAGATTCGCGGCAGCGTAGGCCGCCCCCCCCACCACCACCACTCCGGCGAGAATGCCCATCAGAGTACTCCGCGACGC
>JAJYPH010000297.1 GCA_021795575.1 Bacillota bacterium | reverse complement strand
ACGCCCGGCGGCTCGTCGACGCCCAGCCCCGCCAAGCTGACGGCCGAGGCGGCAAACGAAGCCGCATCGGCCACCAGCGCCACCGGCGCGCCGACCGCCTGGATCAACAGCCCGGTGAGGCTTGGCCCCACCAGGCGGCTGGCGGCCCGGCTGCCCTGCAGCAGGACGTTGGCATCCGTGTAGTGGTCCGGACCCACGGTGGCCGCGAGCACACCCGGGTACGCCAGGTCAAACACCACCTGGGCCGACCCCAACAGCGCCGCCACGGCCCCGAGCAGCAGCAGCGAGAGATGGTGCGTGACAAATGCCAGCGGTATCGTGAGCGTCAGGACGGCCCGCGCCACGTCGGCCCACAGCATGAGGCGGCGTCGGTGGCTGGCCCGATCCACCCATGCCCCCACGGGAATCGACAGCACCAGAAAGGGCAGCAGACCCGCCGCCGTCAGGACACCCATCGTGGGCGCGCCGGCGCGCAGAACCAGCACGGCCGCGAGCGGCATCGCGAGCCCGCTCACTCGGTCGCCCAGCACCGATGCCGCCTGGCCCGCCCACAACCGCCGAAAGGCCCGATGCGTCGTGAGCAGGCCCAGCGCGCCGCGACGCATGGGTTCAGGAGTCACGCGGATCCTCGAGGTTCGGCAGTGGGTGCGTCCAGTGGACCCACTGCACGAGGCGCACGCCCCGGGCGAACCCCCGCTCCAAGACTTTGGTGTTCCATGCCTCCAGCACGCGGCGAATGTCGGCGTTCAGGGCCCCAAGCTCCTCGGCCGTCATGGGCAGCGCCACATCGACCATGGAAGCCGCCTGCTGCCACGCCACCGGCTCAGTGGGCCGACGGTCGACCCAGGCCGCCAGGCGCGCCAGATGCCACGCGGCCACCGATCGCGTCAGCACCTGCTGGGCACCTGCCCCCTCGGCCTCCTGGGCGGGTGACCAAGTGGTGACAGCGGCCGTGGCTCGCCAGGGCCGCTCGCGTCCCCGCCCACCCCCGGCCTCTTCCACCAAGCCCCACTTGGCCAGCTGCCGCAAGTGAAATGAGCACGTGCCGGGACTTTCCCCCACCAGCACCCCCGCCTGCGTGGCCGTCAGCGAGTCGTGGCTCCTGAGCTGGGCCATGAGCTCCAGACGCAGCGGGTGTGCCAAAGCTCTAAGCGAGCGCGGATCCGTCAATTCGACAGACGTCTCCGAATGCGAGGGCCGGAGTTCTGGGGGTTTCTCGTCATGCCTCATAATCACAAGCTATCTTTCGAAAGACATCTTGTCAAAGCCGAGAATCAAGCACGTGGTAATGGCCCCACACGCTCCCGCCCGGTCCGGGGCCCGCGCCCAAGCGTTCCAACGCGATCATGTCCCTCGGCGAGGCGAGGTCATCGGCATCGTAAATGGTCGGGGTGGTTTCTCCCCCCACCAGCACCGGCTCCCACGCGACCAGCAACTCGTCCACCCATCCCGCGCGCAGGAACACCCCATTGAGCCGCCCGCCGCCGTTCAGCGCCAGCCGGCGGAATCCCCGCCGATAAAGCTGGTCGAGCGCGTCGCCCACATCGATGTGCTCCCCCGTCCCCGCCCACACGGTGTCGATCCCCTGGCGGCCGAGCTGTTCGCGATAGGCGTTCGCCACGTTGGCGCGCGTCACGACGATGAGACCCGCGGTTTGCCCCCACGTGATGCGGCCCCGCCCGTCAAACACGATGTACGGCCACGGCCATGGCTCACCCTGGTGGTCCGCCGCCCCCGCGGCGGCCGGGTGGGCGCTCCAAATCAGGACCGACTCGCTGCCCGACATGACCCCATCCACTCCCCAGCAGTCCAGCCACGGGCGCAACAGCTGGGGAGCTCCCCGGTCCGGCCATCGCACGCTCCACTCGTCGCCATTCCGTCCAGGTCCGGTGGTGATGCGCCCGTCCACCGATGCGCTCATAATCATCAGCACTGTGGGCCGCATGCGGCTCCCCCCTCACGCTGTCTCTCGGGTGCGCCGGCGCCATGACTCTACCGTGTTCGCCCCGACCACCACTGCGGTCACGTACTATAGCGGCGCGTCACACACGACCCTTGTGTCATGATTGACGGAGAGAATTCGATCGCCCGGTCTGCGGCGGGCGCGGGGTCTGCCGCGCCATGAGGGAGGGGAGCGCGTGCGGGCTGACCGGCTGGTGCATCTCATCCTGCTGCTGCAGCGGCACCGGCGCATGACCATTCCTGAACTGGCCGTCAGACTGGAGGTGTCTGCCCGCACTATCTCCCGCGACCTGCTGGCGTTGTCGACCGCCGGCGTGCCCATGTCGGCGGATCGGGGCGCGGACGGGGGCCTGCGCTTGGACCAGGATTGGCGAACGGACTTGTCCGGCTTGCAGTCGGATGAGATTCGCGCCTTGCGGCTGGGACGGGATCCGGGTGCTCTTCGGGATCTGGGCTGGCATCGCGCGGGGTTGCCGGCCCTGGCGAAGTGGCTCGGTCAGATGGGCCCGGACCAGGAGGCGGTGGCGCACGCGGTGGGCGAGCGGTTCCTGGTGGATGAGCAGCCGTGGTTCAGCCACACCGCTCCCCATCCACCGCACCCAGAGCTGATCACCGCGGTCCAGCAGTGCCTGCGGGTCGACGTCCTGTACGACGCGGCCCCGGTCACCGGGGCCGCGCGGAGCGTATCGCCGTTGGGACTGGTGTGCAAGGTCGGCACGTGGTATCTCGTGGCCCTGCGCGACGACCGCCTCCGGGTCTATCGGGTCGGGGCGATGCGTGGCATTCACCTCGGCGCACAATCCATCGATC
>JAJYPH010000111.1 GCA_021795575.1 Bacillota bacterium | reverse complement strand
CTCGGACGGCGTGCACCAAGCGATCGAAGCCAAAGAGGAGGTCAAGATCATGGATGAGACCCAGACGCTCGCGACCATCACGTTCCAGAACTACTTCCGGATGTACAAGAAGCTGTCCGGCATGACCGGCACCGCCATCACGGAAGAGGAAGAGTTCCGCAAGATTTACGGGTTGGACGTCATCGCGGTGCCCACCAACGAGCCGATGATCCGCGTGGACCACACGGACGAGGTGTACAAGACCGAGGCCGCGAAGTTCCGCGCCGTGGTGCGGGAGATCGTGGAGCTGTACCAGCGGGGTCAGCCGGTGCTGGTGGGCACCGTGTCGATCGAAAAGTCGGAGCGGCTGTCGGAACTGTTGACGCGGGCCGGCATTCCGCACAACGTCCTAAACGCCAAGCAGCATGAACGCGAAGCGCACGTCATCGAGTCGGCGGGGCAGCGCGGGCAGGTGACCATCGCCACCAACATGGCCGGCCGGGGCACGGACATCAAGTTGGGCGAGGGCGTCGTGGATCTGGGCGGTCTCCACATCGTCGGGACGGAGCGCCACGAAGCGCGGCGCATTGACAACCAGTTGCGAGGACGGTCCGGGCGCCAGGGCGACCCGGGATCCAGCCGGTTTTACCTGTCGCTGGAAGACGACTTCTTGCGCTTGTTTGCCGCCCCGGCCATTGGCGGGCTCATGAACCGCATGGGGGTGGAGGAGGACGAGCCAATCTCCCATCCGATGCTGACGCGGGCCATTGAAACCGCCCAGAAGAAGATGGAGGCGCGCAACTTCGAGATTAGAAAACAGCTCCTGCAGTACGACGACGTCATGAACGCCCAGCGGGAGATTGTTTACAAGCAGCGGTTCGAGATTCTCACCAACGAGAGTCTCCGAGAGCAGATTTTGGGACTCGTGCGCGAGGTCGTCAACGACGCGGTCGCCATCCACTGTCCGCAGAATCAGCACGCCGAAGAATGGGACCTGGCTCCCCTGATCGAGAGCCTGACCGAGTTTTGCCTGTTCCCGGGCCAGGTGGATCCCGAGTCCCTGCAGGGGGTGGGGCGGGACGCACTGGCCGACGAGATCATGACCATCGCGGAGCAGAACTACGCCGCCAAAGAACAGGAAATCGGCGAGGAGAACATGCGCCAGCTGGAGCGGGTCGTGTTCCTGCGGGTGGTGGACAGCAAGTGGATGGAACACCTGGATGCGATGGACGCCCTGCGCGATGGGGTGGGGCTCCGCGCGTACGGCCAAATGGATCCGCTGGTCGAGTACAAGCGCGAAGCGTACGACATGTACCACGAGATGCTGGGCGCGATGCGTGAAGAGCTGGTGCGGATTCTTTACCACATCGAGGTGGCGGAGGCGGAGCCCACCATCGAGCAGGGCGAGGAGCTGCCGCACATCCTCGAGGAGCGCCACGGCGACGACGTGGACACCCCGGCTCATCCGTTCCAG
Source organism: Bacillota bacterium (assembly GCA_021795575.1). Lineage (GTDB taxonomy): Bacteria > Bacillota > Sulfobacillia > Sulfobacillales > JAIMBI01 > JAJZWV01. The sequence goes on along the minus strand of JAJYPH010000111.1, from coordinate 10,642 downwards.
GTGATTCAGGGCGGCTTGGCGGACGAGGGCCCGGGCCGGAACGATCCGTGTTGGTGCGGGAGCGGCAAGAAATACAAGCGGTGCCACGGCCTGCAGAAAGCGAAGTAGGCCAAAAGCATGTTGTACGACGAACTGCTTGAGCGCCAGCGCGCCTTGGAATCCCTCTTGCGGCGCATTAGGGGGTCTCTTTGACCCGGTTGCGCGCACCGAAGAATTAGGGCGGCTCGAGACAGCCATGGCCGCCCCCACCCTGTGGGACGACCCAAACGCGGCGCGCACGTTGCTAAAGCGCACCCGGCTCCTGCAGGAGCCGCTGGAGCGTTTTACGGGGGCGGAGCAGCGTGTGGCGGACCTGGGCGAGCTGCTGCAGCTGGTGGCGGCGGACGGCGACGACGACACCCTGCGCGAGCTGGACCGGGAAGCGGCCGCCCTCCACGAGGACCTCCGCGCGCAGGAGTTGGCCCTCATTCTCACAGGCCCCCACGACGGCGACGACGCGCTGGTGACCTTGCATGCCGGGGCGGGCGGCACCGATGCGCAGGACTGGGTCGAGATGCTGCTGCGGCTGTATCTCCGGTGGGCGGAACGCCATCAGTTCACCACGGAGATTTTGGACAGCCTGGCGGGGGAAGAGGCTGGCTTAAAGAGCGTGGTGGTGGCCGTTCGCGGGGACAACGCGTATGGATACCTGCGCCCCGAGCAGGGGGTCCACCGGCTCGTGCGGATGTCGCCCTTTGACGCCTCGGGTCGGCGGCACACGTCCTTTGCGGCGGTCGAGGTGAACCCAGATGTCCCCGACGACGGCGAGATCGTCATCCGGCCGGAAGACGTCAAGGTCGACACGTTCCGGGCCAGCGGGGCCGGCGGCCAGCATGTGAACAAGACCGAGTCGGCCGTGCGTCTGACGCACCTGCCCACCGGAATCATCGTGTCGTGTCAGAACGAGCGCTCGCAGCACTCCAATCGGGAAATTGCGTGGCGCCTCCTGCGGGCGAAGCTGGTGGCGCGCCAGGAGCAGGAGCTGCAGCGGCAGAAGGATGCGGTGCGCGGCAGCCAGGCGGAAATTGGCTGGGGCAGTCAAATCCGGTCATACGTGCTGCAGCCCTACACGGTGGCGCGGGACCACCGCACCCGGGTCGAAGTGGGCAACGTACAAGGCGTGCTGGATGGCGACATCGATCCGTTTATCCAAGCCTACCTGGAGGCCGAGGCCACGGGCGGGTTCAATCCTGAGACCCCCGCATGAATGCGCTGCGGATTGCCCTCGTGGTGATCCTGGTGGCCGTGCTGGGCCAGGTGCTGGTGCCTCCGGTGGTGGCGGGCCGCGCGGCGGCGGCCCTGCACGGCGTCACCGGCGCCGGCAGCACGGACCGGGTGACGGTGACGGCCGTTCCGTTTTGGACGCTGGCGTCCGGGCAGACCCAGGATGTCCGGGTGCTGGTGAGCCGCGCCACGGTCCGCGTGGATGGGCAGTCGCTCCGCATTGCCCAGATGACACTGAACTGGCAAGACGGACAGGTGGCCGTGGGGGCTCTCCTGCGGCAGGGGCGCCTGGTGGCCGACCGGCCGGGCCGCGTGCACCTCACACTCAGGGTGGACGGGCCCGCGGTGGCGCAGTTTCTGGACGCCACGGGCCGCGTGCAGGGGGCCGTGGTCACCGTCGGGGCCCACCAGGTGACCCTGACCGGCCAAGTGGCGCTGGGTTCGCTACGCGGTCACGTGTCGACCCGGGGGCGGCTGGCCATCGCGTCCAACGGGCAGGAACTGCTGTTTGTGCCCCAGGTGCTGGATGGCTTGTCGCTGCCCTTGGCGGCGTCCCTGCCGCTTTTTGACCTGGCGAGCTTGAATCTGCCGCTGCCCATGCACCTGACCTCGGTCGCGCTGGCGCCGCCCTACATCGTGGTCCAGGCGGCCTCGCCGTGAGTCGCCGACGGCTCGCCGCTCCCGTGTGGGCCGATGTGGGCGAGTGGGCGCTCATCGCGGTGGGGACGGCCACCACGGCGCTGGGTGTGAACCTCTTCTACGTGCCCAATCACATTGCCGACGGTGGCGTGACCGGCATCGGCATCATGGTGCTGTATGCCTGGCACATCCCGCTGTGGGTCACGCTCGCCGTGCTGAATCTGCCCCTCTTGTGGCTCGCACACCGGCTGTGGGGCGGTCGGGTGAGCCTGCGTACGGTGGTGGGCGCGGCGCTGCTGTCCCTGTTTGTCGGGGTGCTGACGTTTCCGCCGGCTACGCATAACCCCCTGCTGGCCACCGTGTATGGGGGGCTCCTTTCGGGGGTGGGCCTTGGCTTGGTATTTCGCAGCCGAGGCACCACCGGCGGGACGGACATTGTGGCCCGCTTCCTGGCTCACCTGCTTCCGGTGTCCACGGGGCAGGCCATGCTGGCCGTCGACTTTTTCGTGATTGCCGGGCTCGGGGTCATGTTCAGCCCCACGGCGGCCATGTACTCGCTTATCGCGCTCTTTATCTCGACGCGCGCGTTGGACGTGGTCCAGGAAGGCATCGCGTACGAGCGCGCCGTCCTGATCCTGTCCCACCACGGGGACGCCATGGGGCGGCGCCTGCTGGACGAGTTGGGCCGGGGCGTCACCCGGTGGCCCGTGACCGGGCTTTATACCGGGGATACCCGGCCAGCGCTCTACGTGGTGGTCAGCCGCTCAGAGCTGACGCGCCTGAAGGCACTGGTTCACGATGTCGACCCGACGGCCTTTTTAGTGGTCTCGCCCGCGCACGAGGTGCTGGGCGAAGGATTTCGGTCGTTTCCCCGCGACCTCGGTTAAATCCCGCCGTCCCCGCAAGATTTGTTCGCCACCAAGAGACGCGGCCCGCGACCCCACCCCTGAATGTGCCTGCGGTCGCCGGGCCGGCGAAGGGCCCGCGGTCGACGGAAGGGGCCCCGAGGTCCAATTTGTCCGAAAACAGCGGCCATCACCACAAGGAAATATCTGGCAATCCATCGAACGTGTCCGTGCCTTAAGGCCGTCGGCCTGGGCACGGTCCGACCAGCGTGTGACCCAGCGTATCAGAGTGCGGTTCAGACAAGGCTTAGAGAAAGGATGCTGATCCCGTCTATGTTCATGAGGAAGATACGGCACTCTTTGGCGCCCTGGGTAGGGGCCGCCTTGGGGGTGCTCGGGCTCGCGGCCCTGGCCATTCCCGGCAGCACAGCGGTGGCCGCCGGCCCATCCACCGCGCCCATCGTGGCGCAGGTGCACCCGTTGGTGAAGCTCGGGGTGGTGGACCCGGGGCGCCACGTGGTCCCGCTGCCCAATGTGGGGGAATGCGTGGCGCGCGTGGGTCTCGCCTGCTACACGCCCCGGCAAATCCGCACCGGCTACGACATGCCGGACAATCTGACCGGGGCGGGGCAGACCATCGTGATTATCGACGCGTACGGGTCCCCCACCATCCGGCAGGACCTGGCCACGTTTGACCACCAGTTTCACTTGCCGGCGCCGACCCTGAACATCTACGAGCCCACCGGCCGGGTCATCTTCCACAGCCACAACGCGCTGATGCACGGGTGGGCGTTTGAAACCTCCCTGGATGTGGAGTGGGCGCATGCCATGGCCCCGATGGCCACCATTGACCTGGTGGCGGCAGCCAACCCCCAGTTCAACACGCTGGCACTGGCCGAAGCCTGGGCGCTGCGCAACCTGCCTGGCCAGGTGATGTCCATGAGCTTCGGCGCGCCGGAAAACGAGATTCTGGCCGGTGGGACGCAGGGTCTCCAGGTGTTTCAGCGGGACCACGCGGTGTTCCAGCAGGCGGCCATGCAGGGGTGGACGGTGCTGGCGTCGGCGGGCGACACCGGGGCCAACAACCTCACCGGGGTGGCGGCCCCCAGCTACCCCTCGTCGGACCCGCTGGTGACGTCGGTGGGAGGCACCGACCTGTTTCTGAACCAGGGAGGCCATTATCTCGGAGAGACGGTCTGGAACGACTCGGTGCCCGCGCTCTGCCCGTTCGGCTGCACGTATGGCCCGATTGGGGCCACCGGCGGGGCGCCGAGCCTCTACTGGCCCACGCCCAGCTACCAGATGGGTGTGCAGAACCACGGCATGCGCACCACGGCGGATGTCGCGTGGAATGCGAGCGTGTACACGGCCGTGTGGGTGTACATGTCTGTGCCCGGCACCGCACCGGGCTTCTACTTCGTGGGGGGGACCAGTGAGGGGGCACCCTCGTGGGCCGGGGTCGTGGCCGATGCCGACCAGATGGCAGGGCATCCGCTGGGACAGCTGAACCCGCTGCTGTACCAGATTGCCCAGAACCCCACGCTGTACGCGCGTGACTTCCACAACATCACCGTGGGCCAGAACGCGTACGAGTTCGGCCCGGGCTTCAGCGCACACGCGGGCTACAACATTCCCAGTGGGTTGGGCTCGCCCAATGTGAAGGATCTGGTGTGGTCGCTGGCCGGGCGCTTCTGAGCGGCACGCGGACCGTGGGAACCGAGGGAGCCCGGGCGTGCCCGGGCTCCCTCGGGCTAGTCCGTCAGCCGGCGCGAGAGCCGGCGGCCCGGCAGCGCCATGAACAAAATCGTATAGCCGACGATCCATAGGATGTCCTGCCACAGCGTGGGCGGGAACTGGCCCAATATCAGGGCCCGCGTCAGGTTCACCACGTGCACCAGCGGTGTGAGCAGGATCAGGTCCCGGATGACCACGGGCAGATGCGCTAGGGGAAAAAACACGCCGGAGAACATGAACATGGGGGTGACGACCAGCGTGAAGTAGTAAAACAGCTGCTCGTGATTCTTGGCGGCGGTGGCCACCCACAGCGCCGGCCCGGCAAACAGCATGCCGGTGACCAACAGCGGCAGTGGCAGCAGGAGCGCCCACCAGCTGTGCACGATCCCCAACGGCAGCAGCACCACCAGAAACACCAGGCCGTACAGCAGGCTCCGACACGCCTCCCACAGGTACTCGCCCCCCACGATTTCGGCCGGGTGCAGCGGGGCGGTGATCATCGAGAGATAGATGCCGTTTTCGTTGAGGCGGTCATACGCCTCAAAGCTCATGTCAAAGGTCACCGCGTTCATCGCCGTCACCGCCAACAGGCCCGGGCCAATGAAGTCCACGAACGGGTCGCCGCTCATCTTGGTCACATAGGCACCGAGGCCAAACCCCAGCGCCAGCAGATTCGTCAGCGGCTCGCCAAAGTTTAGCAGCACGGAACTCCGATAATATTTGACCCAGGACAGAAAGTCCCGGCGGAACACCATCAGCGCCCCCTTGGTAAAACGCGGCCACACCATTCCGTTCACCCCGCCCATCAGTCTCGGAGCTCCCGGCCCGTAAGGCGCAGGAATACGTCTTCCAGCCCGGCCGGGCGGCGATACGACAGAGGCGGTGCGATGCCGGCCGCCTCCCAGCGGTCCAGAATGGCCGAGAGGTTGGGGCTGAACAGCACCCAGGAATCGCTCTGCCATTCGTGCCAGGCCTCGTCCTCCGGCCGAAGCGTGGCCATGAGCCCGTCCACCACGGCGGGCGCGATGTCGGGGCACTCCAGGCACTCGCGGCCGACGAGGCGCAGGATGAGCTCGCGCGGTCGACCGGACTCCAGAATGCGGCCGTGGTCAATCACCACCAGCCGGTCGCACAGGCGCTGCGCCTCGTCCATGTAGTGGGTCGTTAAGAGCACCGTCACCCCCTCGGCCTTCAGCTCGCGCACCTTCCGCCACACCAGGATCCGCGCCTGCGGGTCGAGGCCGGTGGTGGGCTCGTCCAGCACCAGCAGGCGCGGCTTGCCCATGAGGGCGCGGGCAATGACGAGCCGACGCCGCATCCCGCCCGACAGGGAGCGCACCTGTTCGTTGGTTTTCCCATCGAGCTGCATGAACTCCAACAGTTCGGTGGCGCGCAGCGTGGCCACCTCGGGGCTCTGTCCGTAAAACCGGCCGTGAATCTCGATGTTCTCACGCACCGTGAGCGCGGGATCCAGATAATCTTCCTGCGACACCACGCCCAGCTGCCCCTTGATGGTGCGCTGGCCGGGCACCGCCGGCTCCCCCAGCACGGTGAGCGAGCCCGCCGTGCGTGCGGTGAGGCAGCAGATCATGCGGATGGTGGTGGATTTGCCGGCCCCGTTCGGGCCCAGGAGGCCAAAGCACTCGCCCTCATACACGTCGAAGTCAATGCCGGCGACCGCCTCGAAGCTGCCAAAGTGCTTCGTGAGCCCGCGAGCGGATATCGCTACCGCGGGGGTGGCGGGGGTTGATATGTTGGCCATCTTGGTTGGCGCGTTGGTTGTCATCCCGATCAGGTTCGCGCCCTCGGCGCGAATTCCTGCTGGCCGCGCCACGGGCCCAATTGGACGGATGTGGTAGGGTGGACGTCAGGTGGGTGGACATCACCCGGCGAAGGGAGTGATCGCATGGCGGAGTGGACACATCATCGGCAGCGTCACGTGATGCGGCCGGAAATCAACATCAATCCCCTGTACGCGCGCGAGGGCGAGGACGCGGTGCCGCGCTTTCGGCTGGCTCGGGAGGGCCTCTTGCCTGAGACGGCGTATCAAATTGTGCATGATGAGCTGGCGCTCGACGGCAATGCCCGCCTCAACCTGGCCACGTTTGTGGGCACCTGGATGGAGCCCGAAGCCCGCCAGCTCTACGCCGAATCCGCGGACAAGAACATGATTGACAAAGACGAGTACCCGCAGACCGCCGCCATCGAAGACCGATGCCTGCACATCCTCGCCGACCTGTGGCATGCGCCCAATCCGGGCGGGACCATTGGCGTGTCCACGACCGGGTCGTCAGAGGCGTGCATGCTGGGCGGGCTGGCGTTGAAGCGCCGGTGGCAACAGGCGCAGAAGGCGCAGGGCCGTTCCACCGCGCACCCCAACATCGTGTTCAGCTCGGCGGTCCAGGTGGTGTGGGAAAAGTTTGCCAACTACTTCGAGGTGGAGCCGCGCTACGTCAAGGTCACCCCCGAGGCGCCCTACCTGACGCCCGAGGGGGTGCTGGGCGCCGTCGACGAAAACACCATCGGCGTGGTGCCCGTCCTGGGCGTGACCTACACCGGCGTGTACGAGCCCGTGGCGGAGATTGCGGCGGCGCTTGACGACCTCCAGGCTCGCACGGGACTGGACATTCCCATTCACGTGGACGGCGCATCCGGCGCGTTTGTGGCGCCGTTCCTGCAGCCGGATCTGGTGTGGGACTTTCGTCTGCCGCGTGTGCACTCGATCAACACGTCGGGACACAAGTACGGGCTCGTGTTTCCCGGCCTGGGCTGGGTCCTCTGGCGCGACGCGTCGCTGCTGCCCCAGGAGCTGGTGTTTGACGTGTCGTATCTCGGCGGTCACATGCCGACGTTTGCGCTGAACTTTTCTCGTCCCGGGGCTCAGGTGCTGCTCCAGTACTACAACTTCCTGCGGCTGGGCTTTGACGGGTACTACCAGGTGCAGAAGGCCTGTCAGGACGTCGCCCGCCACCTGGCCGCCCGGTTGGGCAACCTGGGGCCGTTTGACATCATCACGGATGGGTCCGACATTCCCGTCCTGGCGTGGCGGCTCCGGCCGGACGTCGACGGGTGGGACTTGAACCACCTCTCGCGTGTGCTCCGCGAGCGCGGGTGGCAGGTGCCCGCGTACCCGCTGCCGCCGTCCATGGAGGAGACCACCATCATGCGGGTGGTGGTGCGCAACAGCTTTTCGCTGGATATGGCGGACCTGCTGCTGGACGACGTGCGCCGGTCCATCGAGTACCTGGAGGGGCTGGACCATCCGCTGCCGGATGCGCCGCACCCCGGCAAGGCGTTTCATCACTGAGCCGAAAACCCGAGCCAGACCCTGAGCAGCTGAGGCCCGCGTCAATCCGACTGGGGTCCGAGCGGACGAGAGCCGCCGGGCCCCGATGCGTCGGCGGCCGGGGGTTGGCGCGGTGAGCCCAGCTCCTGCGCCTGCTGTTCGCGCAACTTCTTGGCCAGGGCATAGCCCCGGGTGATGGGCCACACCAGGAAGATCGCACAGAACGCGGCGCCACCCAGCACCAAAGCGACGAGTTCCAACTAGCCGCCTCCTCCAACGATTGCGAAGAAGCATCACCCCGGGGCAGGGAACGGTCGGAAGCCGCCTGCCTGGTCCGAGCACATCTGACGCAGGAACTCCCGGGGCCAGCCCCCAAGCCTAGGCTCGAGGAGCGGAAACGCGCCGTTGACCGTCGGCCGCCAGCTCACACACATCCAGCACGCCAAGACAGGCGCCAGCAAGTCCACGCGCGATACACCCTTCTGGATCCAGCGTACGGGGTCGGGGCGGAAAGTCAAGCGCGCAGCGGCCAGAGCGCTCAGGCGCTCAAGCTCTGGACCGACCCGCGGCTTTGGCGTACCAAGAGGGCCGCGCCCACCCCCGCCACCATCACCGTGACGGCCAGCCACGGGGCGGCGCCGTGGGCCAGCAGCGCCCCACCCATCACCGGACCCACGGCCGATCCACAGCGTGATGCCAGCGACTGAAATCCCATGTAGCGGCCGCGCAGTTCGGCTGGGGCGTGGGTGGCCACCCACGTGGCGGCGGCCGGGTTCAAGACATTTTCCCCCAGTGTGATCACCACGACCGCCAGCGCAAAGCCAGCCAGGCCGCTGGCCAGGAGCATCACCAGAAACCCCAGGCCGTAGCCGCTGAGACCCAGCGCCATGGCGCTGAACGGGGGCAGGCGTTTGGACCATCGGGCCAGGGGGATTTGGAGCGCGACGACCAATAAGGCGTTTTCGGCCGCCAAATAGCCGAAAATGCCGGCGGGGAAGTGCAGGTCGATGTGCAGGTACGCCGGCAGCACCTGGTACAGCTGGCTGTACACCAGCCAGGCAATGGCCCACAGCACGGCGAATCCCACAAAGGCGCGGTCGCGCCCCACGCTTTTGAGCCCGCCGACGGTGGTGGCCAGCGTCTCGCGGTGGCCCGTCGGCCGGGTTTCGGGGATGTTGGTCCAGATGAGGACCCAAAACGCCGCCAGGCTCACCGCGTCCAAGGCAAACAGCCAGTAAAATGAATGGTCCGCCAGCAAGCCGCCCACCATCGGGCCAATGATGATGCCGGCATTGGAGGCCATGCGCAGCAGCGCGTAGGATTCGTTGAGCTTTTCTTTGGGCACGAGGTCCGCGACCAGCGCCATGGACGCCGGCTGAAAGAGGGGTAGGGCAAAGCCCATGCACGCCAGTGCCAAAAACAGCGCCCAGAGCGGGCCCACGATGCCCACCAGATAGGCGGCCACCGCGCCGGCGGACAGGGAAACCAGCATGACCCGGCGTCGGCCCCAGGCGTCAGCGAAAATTCCGCCAGACAGCACGCTCACCACCTGGATGACGCCATACGCCCCCATGGCCAGTCCGACCGATGCCAGCGAACCGCCCAGCCGGCTCGCCAAGAACACGGCCAAGAACGGGAACACCAGGGAGTTGCCCACCATATTGACGAAGCGGCCCGCCAGGAGCACATAAAACAGGCGCGGCAGCTCGGGGTCCACCACCTTGTCCAGGATGCGCACGACGACCCTCCTCCCGGCGGCGCGCTTCGCGGGCTCGGCCGCCGTGAGTGTATCATGGCGGTGCGCCGCGCCCATTGGCAAAGAGAGGCAGACGGCGCGGCGGGAGGCGCGAACATGGTGGTCGTGGTGGGCAGTGTCAACGTGGATGTCGTGGCCCGCCTGGATCGGCTCCCGACGGAAGGGGAAACCCGACCGGCGCAGGCGGGATGGATCGCCCCTGGGGGCAAGGGGGGCAATCAGGCGGTGGCGGCGGCGCGGCAGAGCGCCGCTGTGACGCTGGTGAGTGCCGTGGGGCAGGACGCGCTGGCCGCGACCGCGCTGGCCACGCTCCGGGGGGCCGGCGTCCGGCTGGCGGTCCCCGAGCGCCCAGATGTCCCGACCGGGATGGCGCTGGTGTGGCTGGACGCGGCGGGCAAGAATACCATCGCGGTCGTGCCCGGGGCGAATGCCTCGGTGGACGCGTCCCAACTGCAGGCGCTGGATCCACTGCAGCCCACCGACGTGGTGCTCATCTCCCTCGAGATCCCGCTAGCGACCGCCGTCGCCGCGGCCGAGTGGGCGCGGGCCGGTGGGGCGCGCGTGCTGGTCGATCCCGCGCCCGCGCCGGCGGTTCTGCCGGCCGCCCTATGGCACGTGGACGTGCTCATGCCGAATCAGGGGGAGGCCGCACACCTGCTGGGCCATGGTGTGGCCGACGGGCACGAAGAAGACGCGGCGCGGGAACTGCAGGCGCGGGGGGCACGCCTCGCGATTGTGAAGCTTGGCGGCCGGGGCCTCGTCTGGAGCACGCGCGAGCGCACGGGGCGGATCGACGCGTGGCCCATCCCCGTGGTGGATACCACGGGGGCCGGGGACGCATTCGCCGGAGCGCTGGCGGCCAACCTGGCTGCGGGGCGGGAACCCGAGGACGCCTTATGGCGCGCCTCGCGCGTGGCCGCTCTCGCGTGCACGCGTGTAGGGGCCCAGACGGTGCCGACGTGGGCGGAGGTCGAGCGCCGTCTGGGTGACGAGGGCCGCCACAAAAAATGACCCCAAAGATTGTCCCGGGGCATGCAACCCCGCGGCGAGTTGGCACGTTTGATCAGGTGGATGCCGACCGGGGCCGACCGCGATCGGTTGGGTCCTCAAACGAAGCGG
>JAJYPH010000110.1 GCA_021795575.1 Bacillota bacterium | reverse complement strand
ACGCCTCGGTCCCCTGGCGGGATCCCAGCGCGCGCGCCAGTGCCAGGTGCGCCTCCTGCCGCTCGTCACGAGACCCTGCCCCGGTGAGCGCCTCCCAGACGCCCGGGTGGACAAACCGCAGGGCCGGGCGCCCCCGCCCTTCGGCGGGCGCAGCCTCCACCACCCCGGTGCCTCGGAGTTCCCCTTCCAGGGCGCGCAGCGCGTGGAGGGGCCAGTTGAGAGCCAGCGCCAGCACGGTGGGGTCAAACCGATCGCCCAAGGCGGCGGCCCAGCGCAGCAGGCGCGTCGTGCCCGCCGGCACGCTGGCCACCCGGCGCAGCAATCCGGCCACCACCGGCGCGCGGGGCTCCAGCTGCTGGGCGGCGGCCAAGTCCCAGGCCCAACTGTTCGTGGGGCGGTCGTATCGCAAGGCATCGTCGCGCCACAGCGCGTCCAGCAGCTGGCGCACGCCGGCCGGATTGCCCGCGGATCGGTCGGTGAGAATCTGGGCGAGGTCCGTCACAGCCGCCAGCGGACGGCGCAGCATTTCCGCCAGCCAGGTGCGCACCCCCGTGATGTCCAAGGCGTGCAGCACCACCGTGTGCGCGCCGGCCGCGGCCCCCCACGTCGCACGCACCCGATCCTGCGGATTGGGCGGGTCTGACAGGTTGGCCGTGGCCAGCAGCAACAGGCCTCCCCGAAGATCCGCGTCCAACAGCGACCGCATGACCCCTTCCGAGTAGCTGTCCGCCCATTCCACGTCATCCCATGCCAGTACCACGGTCCCGTCCTCGGCCAACGTCTCAATGAGCCGTGTGATGGCTCGCCGCAGATCCGGGGTCGTGCCGGGTGGGATGGCGTCATCGGCGATCGCGTCCCCCATGAGCGCCCGCCAGTGCGCAAGGCCGGTCAGGACACTGACGTCGGCCGCCAGCCGGTGCTCGAGGCGCGCCCGCCACACCGTGACTTCGGCGTCGGACAGATGGAGCAGTCGCGCCACGAGCGGATCAACCATCCGGAAGAGGCCGGCATACGGCACGCGCTGTTCGTCCGGGTCAAACCGCCCGCGCACCACCAGACTGGCTTCCCCCTCGACGCGGCTCACCGCTTGGGCCAGCCGGGCCGACTTGCCGCCTCCGGGTTCGCTGCGGATAAGGATGATGGCTGCCCCGCCGTCCCGGACCGCGGTCCAAGCCTCCGACAGCGCCCGCGCCGTGGGGTCGTCGCCATAAAGTCGCGGGGGCGTCGGGAGCGCCACGGGGTCGTCCTCGCGACCCAGCACGACGCCGCTCAAGGTCCCCCGCTGCTCTGCGTGCTCGCGACACGTGGCTAGGTCCGCCACCACGGCCGCAGCCGAGTGATACCGGGCGTCCGGCTCCTTCTGCAGCAGGCGCAGGACCAGATCGGACAGAGGGGTCGGCAAATCCGTCCACACCTGACTGGGCGGGGTGGGCCGCCGTGCCAAGTGCGCATGCACGAGCGCCATCGGGCTTTGGTCGGGAAAGGGCGGTTGCCCGGTCAGCAGGAAGTACAGCGTGGCCCCCAGCGCGTACAGGTCCGCCCGTTCGTCCAGCATGCGCAGGACGCGGCCCGTTTGTTCTGGCGCCAGATACGCGAGCGCGCCGTCCAGGTCGGTGTCCTCGACCGGCAACGGGTCTTTGTGCACGAGGCGTCGGGCCTGCTGGAAGTCAATGACGCGCACCCCGCCATCCGGCCGGATGATGACGTGATCGGGCTGCAGCGCCAAGTGCAGGATATGGCGCGCATGCAACGCCTGGACCGCCTCGGACAGCTGGTGGGCCACGGCGAGCGCCGGCCGCCAGTCGAGGGGTGCTTCCCGGCGCCACCGTGTCAAGGTCACCCCGCCGGCATCATCCAGCACCAGCAGGGGAGCTGTCCCACTGTCCACCAGCGTGCGCACGGTGGGCACCGGCCCGCCGGCCAATTCTTCGAGCAGCCCGGCCTCATGTCGGTAGGCATCCCACACCCCGGCGCCCGGGTTGTCCCGGACGGGACGCTTCAGCACCACCGGCGTACCGTCAGACTCCTGGACGGCACGCCAAACGAGCGTGCGGCGGCTCTGATGGACCGGTTCGACCTTGCGGTAGCCCCCCGACTCCATGTGTGGCCTTGGCTCCTCTCAGCACACCCGCCATGCACACAATGAACCTGCCCGCCCGCCTCTGCAGACGCAAAGATCCATCCTGCCGGTGGGAAAACGAGTCGCTCTTGGAATCTAGTTTACCCGCGGGAACATTACGGTGGCAAGCGGCGGATGGAGTGCACGGGGATCGTCGGAACGGCCTCGGCGGATGGGCCACCAAAAGGGGGCGCTCCTGGGCGAGCGCGGCCTAAACCCGGAGTCGGTGCTCCCCGCCGGCCACTAGGAGCCTCGGCACGCGGACATGCGCTGACCCAAGCATCGGCTGGCTATTTGTCGTTGACCGTCATAATGACCGTCCCGCCCGGCAAGTTGTGCGCCACCGCGTTCGTAATGCGAGACAGCCACATCGCAATTTCATGCTGCTCCTGCTCATCTTTGGCCATGAACACCGGCGCCATCCCGCCTTGGACGGCCTTCGCGTTCGTGGCAATGATGGCAAACATGACGGGGGTCGGTGCATCGGCCATGGCGTCGCCTCCGGTAGGAGTGTGCCGCGCTCACCCAGCCCTCATGCAAGTCGGACATTCCCCCACTCTCCGCCAAACCTCACCAGCCACCGCTGCGGGCTCACACCCCGCAGCGCCGGCACCGCCGCCAGCGTCGCGCGCTCCACAAGAACGATCCCGGTGAGGTCCCCCACCGCTCCTCCACGTCTCGTCGCCGGTACCCCACGGGTTCCATGCCGACCACCGCGCGCGGCTCGAGGCCGGCGCGATGTGCTTCGATCCACCGCTGACGAGGACGGTAGGCGTACCGTGCATCCGCCGGGCCTCAGCGGGTCACCGACCCGGTTTCGAGCTATGCCTGCAGCCGCTCGGGACGCGCGCGAACATGACCGCAGAGCCCCAGCCGCCACGCGCGGCGACCGAGTGGCTAGACCCGATCCTCTCCATGGCACGCGTCGGCCCACCGGTCTCGATGGCTCCGGCTGCTGAGTGCTCGGCGCTGGTCTACGGGCTGGCCACATCGGCCATGGTAGCGTGGGCGTTGACAACCAGCGGACGTGCCATGCGCGGGGGCGCTCCCGTTCGATCCAGACGGGCGGTGCATCCCACCGAACCCCTTCATGGCCGGCGTCATCGGGCTCCACGAGAGGCCGCCGGCCCGCAAAGGCTCGGGGAGCCTCCCCCACCGCTTCTGTGTTTAAGACTTGGGCTCGGAATGCTCCTGGAGAATCCAGGCGGAGGCGCTTTGGAGGCGCGGGACGACCAGGGCGGGTCCCAGCGCGGCCAGGCACGCAAACAGGCTCGGCCCCACCGTCGTCCCGGTGATGGCCAGCCGTGTGGGGTGGATGAGGGCTCCTCGACTCACATCCCACGCCGCCGCCAACTCGGAGTAGCGGGCCTCCAGCGCGTCGTGCGACCAGTCGGATGTTTCCTCGAGCGCCGCCGCCAAGTCGCGCAGCCGCTCTGCCACTCCGGGGCCAAAGTGCTTGGCGACCCCCGCGGGGTCGTAGGTGCCGACGGGCGCGTACAAAAATGCCAGCCCCGCCGCCAGGTCGACCAGCGTGTGGGCCCGCTCCCGCACCATGTCCACCGCCGTCACGAAATCGATGGCGGGTGGTCCCTCAGCGGGAGCGTCCGGCGAGATGCCGCGGGCCATGAGCGCGGGCCGCACCCGGTCGGCCACCCGCGCAGCGGGCCACGCCTTCAAATACTGAGTGTTGAGCCACTCCAGCTTCTTGGGGTCGTAGACGGCGGCCGAGCGCTGGACCCGCGCGAGGTCAAAAACCTGGCACATCGCGTCCAGGTCCAGCATCTCGCGACCATCCGGCGGCGAAAACCCCAGGAGCCCCAGGTAGTTCACCAGCGCCTCCGGCAGGATCCCCTGCTCCAGGAAGTCCACCAGCGCGGTCGCCCCATGGCGCTTGGACAGTTTGGACCGGTCGGCCGCCAGCAGCATCGGGATGTGCGCAAACAGAGGCGGATCCCAACCCAGCGCCTCGTACAGCAGCAGCTGCTTGGGCGTGTTGGCCAAGTGCTCATCCCCGCGGATCACATGCGTGATGGCCATCTCGTGGTCATCCACCACCACGCCGAAATTATAAAGCGGCGTGCCGTCGGACTTCTGGATCACAAAGTCGTCGAGCTCGCTGTGCTGAAAGCGCACGTCACCGCGAATGAGATCCGACACCACGGTCTCACCGACTTCGGGAACCGCGAGGCGCAGGACATGTGGCTCGTTCGCGTGCACCGCCCGCTCCGCGTCGGTGAGATGCCGGCAGCGTCCGTCGTAGCGCGGCGGCCGCCCCGCCTGCGCCTGTTCGGCCCGCATCGCCGCGAGGCGGTCGGCCGAGCAGTAGCACCGGTAGGCGCGCCCCGAGGCCACCACCCGGTCCAGCGCCTCCTGATAGCGCGAGGTGCGCTCCGACTGGCGGTAGGGCCTGTACGGCCCCCCCACATCGGGTCCCTCATCCCAGGTGATGCCCAACAGCCGCAGCTGGGCCATTTGCGTTTCGGCGGCCCCCGCCACCTCGCGGCTTCGGTCCGTATCCTCCAGTCGATACACAAACCGGCCCTGATGGCGGCGGCTAAACAGGTAGTTAAACAGCGCCGTGTGGGCATTACCCACATGCACGCTCCCGGTGGGACTGGGCGCGTAGCGGACGCGCACCGTTGGTGCGGGGGGATTCGTCGGCATCATCAGACTCCCTTTGTGCGTAGCGATCACGCGTGCGACTCGCTGCAGACAACCGGCCTCGCACGCGGAATAGCCGCCATGTTACCACATGCGGCGTCAGCCCCCGTGACGAGCGCCCAGGGCCGGTGGCCTGAAGAGGACGCGGGGTCCGTTGGGCAGGCGGATCAGCCGGAACCCTGGCGCATGCTGGTCTTCTGGGGCCCGCATCGACCCCGCCTCGCTGGCAGAGAGGCGACGCATCGTTGCTGCCCTCCACCGGTCACCCCCCAGGGGAGCCCTGGGGGTTCTGGCCGCCGCGACCTTCATCCTGCTTCCCTTCAGCGGCGTGACGGGCGCTGCTGAGACCAAGCCCGTGACCGACTGGAGTTTTTACGTGCACACCACGTATACGGGCACGATGGAAGATCTCGGGTGCAACCAAGGCACGTTCGACAACCAGCACAACACCAACAGCTTGGTTTTCTTGGACTTCGGTGGCCAGCAGGCCTATGGCTCCGGCACGCTGCTGACCAATGACACGGCGGTGAGCAAAAGCGCTATCGAGCGTTTGGCGGAGGCGTTCGCGCTCGGGTACAACGTATGCGCGACTACGAACACCGACCTCACACTCGCGGTGGGCACCAACAACTCCCGATACGACGTGAGTTACAGCGGCGGGCCAACCTGGGCAAACGTCGTGCAGGCCGTGCAGAACGGGACCGGCTATCCCGACGTCTCCATTTGGGGCGGCAACGACCTTGAGCCCAACTACAGTTCCTGGTCGAATGCCTCCGGCTGGATCAGCGCATATGCCGCAGTGGATCCCGCATTTTATCTTGACTACGGGTCGGCCGACAAGTGTTCTTCCAGTTCCAGCGCGAACGGCTATTGTACGAACACGTGGTATCAATCCGATGTCTATCAGGCGGCGTGGGGCGCCGGACCAGCGCAGAGCGCCCCACAAATCTACTCCGTCAATGATGCCGCCCAATGGGTCGAAATCGCGGGGTCGGTCGCAGCGTCGGGGCCACGATGGAGTTTCAGGGCCCGCTGGACGAATACGATCTAGCCAATTCCACGCTCACGTCCAGCCAGGCATGGTCGGCTTCCATAAACAAACTGCCTTCCGGCACCTACATGCCGTATTCTCTGGAGGTGCATGATGCCAGTTGATCAGCGCATGGTGCGGATGACCGCTGGCGTGGTGGTGGCGGGCATCATCGCGGTCGGCCTGTTTGCACTCCCGCACCCGTCGGTCCAGGGCGTCGGCCTGGGCCCCCGTCCGGCGATCCCCCTGTTTCGGGGTCCCTTGCCGCCCGCCAAACAGAAGCTGGCCGAGAAGATGTACCAGCGGCTGGCGGCCGGCCACAACTACCCGGGGCGGCGGGGATCGCGGGCCGACCTGCCCCCCGGCAAGGTGTTGCCCTTCACGATGGTGCCGGGCATCCTGGCGATGAAGCAAACGCCGTTTGGGGCCGGGCAGTTTCTGGGACAGAAATTCTGGAAGGGTCCCCTGCATCCCGGTGTGTGGATCCTCGTGTACGCGGGGCAACAGGTGACCCCTACCGTGAGTGGCGCCGTGTACGTGGAGCGGGAAACCGTCAACGCACAGGTCGGCATCGCCGGGACATCCCCGGTCGGCATGTTCCTGGCGCCCACCGGCACAGACCCGGTGCATGTGGTGCGTTGGTCCGGCACCGTCTTGACCCTCCAGACCACAGGCGGCGCCACGATCACCTTCAACGTCGCTACGGACGGCTATGGCGCGCCGCAGCCGTAACGGATCCTCCCGAAGGTGGGCGGGATGCTTGGTCGCGGTGCTGGTGGGGCTCGCGGCCTCTTGCGGCGGTGCCATCAAGGGCTCCGCCCCTCGGCCCCATTCCATGCCGGTCCCTCACTTGGTGTTGCACATCACCGCCATGCCCTCGCCCGTCTCGGCCAATCGCGTCGACCGCGGGACTGGTGCCGAAACGCTGGGCGGGGGTGCCGTGTGGATCGCCTTTGGGTCCCTGCCCAGCAACGCGGCCGGCTTGGGGGAGGTGGTGGGCATGAGCACGTCCACAGGCCGGGTGGTGGCCCGCTGGCTCGGCAGCGGGAGTCCGGCCGGCCTCACGTGGGCTCGAGGGATCCTGTGGGAAATCGGGAACGCGGGCGACCTCAGCAGTCCCTACACGCGTACGCGAATGACCTGATTGCCATCTCACCGCACACCGGACGGCTCCTGGAGCGCATCCCGGTGCCCAGTCCCGAGCCCCCATACGGCGTGGCGGCGTTTCACGGCACCGTGTATGTCCTGGGGAACACCAACCACGGCAACGCCTCCGAGCTCTGGCGGCTCACGGGGGGCCATCTGACTCCCAAGCTGCACTGGCCCGGAGGCCAGCCGCCGGGGGACTTTGCCGCCGTGTCGGATCTGGCGGTGTGTGGGCAAAACCTCTGTACCGTCACGTCGCAGCGCCCAGCGTCCACGGCCATTCAGGTCACACGGCTGGCGCTGCCGTCTCTGACGCCAATGGAGCGGTGGACACTCCCGGCTGGGGGCGGTTTCGCCTGTGCGCCGGGCGGTGTCGTGGTCGTCCAGCAGTACAGCAGCGGCCACGCGCTCACGATCCTCCGCAACGGCCGGGCGCGGGTGGCCCCGTCATTTGGGCCGACGACGGTTCACGCCAACCTGGTCGTGATCGGCCACACGCTGTGGGTGCCCCAGCTGCTGCCCCCGCCCCGCCTCCACCGGGCGTCCGTACTGAATGGATATGCGTGGCCCACGGGGCGTACGTATCCTCTGCCGCATGGCACACTCCAGTGGGTGATGGCGACCGGGACCGACTCCTTTTGGTACAACAGCTACGGGCCGGGGAACGGCCCGGGCCCCTTTCCCATCCCGTGGTGGCGGGTGAGCGTCCAGCGTCCTTGACATCCTGCCCCGGGGCCTGCAGCCGGGGGATTCCCCAGAATCGGGGCGAGTGGCCGCGTCATCGGGAGGCGCGTGCCGCATCCCTCGACAGGCAGTCACTTCCCTGGAACCGGGTCGGGCGGCATGATGCCGCGGCTGCACGCCCAGCAAGCCCTGCTCCTGGTTGTGCGCCGTTTCGGCGGCCTCCAGATCGTCCATCTGGTCGTCGCCCGAGGCGTGGCAGCCAAACTAATCCCACGGGGCCGGCTGGCCAGGAATCAGCCGCCGGCCCCAGATGAGCGAACCGCCACGGGCGCCCCGGCCGCCCTCCACACAAGGCGCGGGATCTTGGGCAGTGGCGGCCGGCGCCACCTGTTCGGTTTGGACCGTGATGAGCCCGCCACGGCTGGGGCGGCGGAGTTTGGGCCGATGCACCCGGAAAGCCAGGTTCCTCGGGGGCCTTCCACAACCGGAGCCGTCCCGTCACGCTCCCATACTACGTCAGCATCTCCGCGGCTCCCAGCGCTGAAGCTTTAAGGCCAGCGCCTGATTCCCAACGTACCGGGCTTGACCGACGAACGGAGTGAAATCCCGGTCGACGGACCAGGAGGACAGCTCGCAGGGGGCGGCCCGCGACACGCGCAGGGTCCATATGCGGGACCGTATGAGGCCCGTCGCATCGCCGCAAGGCCTTGGTCAACGGGCTTATCCCCGCGCGGGGATTTCCTAGACCTGGCGTCATATCCCCACCCATCAAGGCCGGCGCTCTACGCCCGGCTGTGATCCGCTTGGTCCCCCACGTGCACCAGCAGTTTGCCGAGATTCGCCCCGGTGAAGAGCGATCGAAACGCGTCCACCGTCTGGTCAAACCCGTTCACCACCGTCTCTGCATAGCGTAGCTGGCCCTGGTGAATCCACTCGGCCAGCTGGGCGCGCGCTTCGGCCGCCCGATCCGCGTAGTGCATGACCATAAACCCCTGCATGCTAGCGCCATGGTGCAGCAACAGCGTCGGGATCGGGGTCTCATCCCCCTCGGGCGGCTCTCCATTGTATTTGGCAATTTGGCCACACACGACCAGGCGGGCGCGCATCGCGATCTGGCCCAACACCGCCCGCGACACGGGCCCGCCTACGTTGTCAAAGTACACGTTCACGCGCTCAGGGCATTGGGCGGCCAGCGCATCCGCGAAGTCGGTCCGGTGGTAGTCGACGGCGGCGGCCAGGCGGGCCTCGTGCGTCAGGTAGGCGCACTTCGCCTCCGTCCCGGCCACCCCGATGACTCGGGCGCCCAGAATCCGCGCCACCTGCGACGCCACCAAACCCACGGCGCCAGCGGCGGCCGACACCACGACGGTGTCCCCCGGGCCCGGCCGTCCCACGTCCCGCATGCCAAAGTAGCCCGTGACCCCGGTGCTGCCCAGCACGCCCAGCGCGGTTGTCAGCGGCAGCCCGTGGGTGTCCGCGGTCCGCACCGCGCCCTCAGGCAGCACGGCCGCGGTCTGCCAGCCGTAGCTGCCCAGGACCACGTCCCCGACGGTCCAGGCCTCCGACCGCGACTCAACCACCCGCCCGATGACCCCTCCGGCCACCGGCGAGCCCAGCGCCTGCGCGGGCCCTGGACCTGTGGGCGGCCCCATCCGGTTTCTCATGTATGGGTCCACCGACAGATAGAGCGACTCCACCGCCACCTCCCCATCCGCCAGCGACGGCAGATCGACCGTCTCCATGGCGAAGTCGTCGTCGCGCGGCAATCCCACGGGCCGCTGGGCCAGCACAATGCGTCGTGCCCTCATCGCCTCATCCCTTCCCACCCGAGACCCCCTTCTAATCCAGCGGCCGCGCCATATAAACGGCCACGTCACCCTCGTGCGCGGTGCCACGGTACAGCGTGAGGTCCAGGCCGCACAGCGTGAACCCCATCGCCTGGTACGCCCGAATAGCCGGGACATTGACGTTTTGCGTTTCCAGCCATGCGGTGCGCGCCCCCGCCCGCCGCCCATCATCCACCGCCACGCGCATGAGCGCCCGCGCCAGGCCCTGCCGCCGGTGTTCGGGGTCCACATACAGATGCCAAATCGCCAGCCGCCGATTCCACCGCTCGTACCGCGTGCAAAGGACCCCCACGACGGCGCCCGTCTCCTCCGCCACCCATCCGCGTTCCCACAGCCGGTCCGGCGAGGACCAGTCGTCCACGACCAGGCGCCGGGTCAGCATCGGCACGGGCTTCAGGTGGAGCGCGAAGCTGTCAGGGCCCGCCGTCACCACGTAGGCCTGGTGAGTGGTCATGGTCCCGTCCAGCCCATCCAGGGCGACCCCATCGTCGGGCAGCCGAATCGGCCGAATGTTAAGACTTCGGTCCATAGACGCCAGGCTCCTTCCCGTGGCCGATGAGCCGCGGCCGCCGCTACCGGCGGTCGCTCGCGCTCTCATTGTATCAGACGCGCAGTGCTGCTCGTCTGACCAGGGATCACGGGGATCCGGTTCACACCAGGTGGCGCACAACCAGCAACAACAGAAAGCCAGGCACCCCCAGTGCGCCGACCGTGCCGGCCGTGAGCGGATTGACCGCGACGGTCAGATGCGGCAGCGGGGCCCACGCATTCCAGGCATAGAGCACGAGCCCGCCCACCACCACGCGGAGCACCAGGCGCACCGCCCAGCGCAGCGGCCGCCAAAACAGCCGCACCCCCAACAATCCCAGCGCTACCGCCGCCAGCAACGCCAAGCTTAGCCGCGGATCCACCGACACCC
The DNA here is from genome assembly GCA_021795575.1 of Bacillota bacterium. Taxonomy (GTDB): domain Bacteria; phylum Bacillota; class Sulfobacillia; order Sulfobacillales; family JAIMBI01; genus JAJZWV01. The sequence goes on along the minus strand of JAJYPH010000110.1, from coordinate 1,733 downwards.
CCCCACGCGTGCTACGCGCGGGGGACGAGCTTTATGCGCCGCGGTGGCGGGCTTCCTGGAGACAGACGCGGTATTTTTCTTCGGCCGCCTTCAGCAGATAAATCGCGTGGTCGACCAAACCCGGGTCGGTGACTTGTTGGAAGTACTGCTCGATCGCACGCCACTCGCGAAACGCTTCGGCCACCTGCTCCTTGTCCCATCCGGGACGCGGGACGTCAGGCTGTCCCCAGCGCCAAGCCGGCTTGTCCGCCATGGTGTTGCCTCCCAAGCCAGATTAGGGTCTTGGCAGGCATGGTAGAGCCTCTGACGCGATGGCTCGGTCGAACGGCGGGCGGCCGTCACAGCAGTTGCGCTACACGTCCTGACGGTTTTCGAGCGCTTTCAGCAAGGTCATCTCATCCGTGTAGTCCAGGTCGCCTCCCATGGGGATGCCGCGCGCGATGCGTGTCACACGAAACGACTCCGTGGCTAGAAACAATCGGCTCAGGTACAGCGCCGTCGCCTCCCCCTCCAGGCTGGAGCCGGTCGCAATGATAAGCTCCCGGACGTCTCCACCCGCCAGCCGCTGCACCAGGGGCCGAATCTTCAGGTCGTCCGGGCCGATGCCCTCCATGGGGGAGAGCGCGCCATGCAGGACGTGGTAGCGCCCCCGATATTCGCGCATCTTCTCCATCGCCACCACGTCCTTGGGCTGCTCCACCACCATCAGGAGGGCCGCGTCGCGTCCGGGATGCCGACACAGCTGGCACGGATCCTGGTCCGTGAAGTTGAAGCACACACTGCAGTACCGAATCTCCTGGCGTGCGCGGTCAATCGCGCGCGACAGCCGCTCGGCCTCCCCGGGAGGCAGGTTCAGCAGAAAGAAGGCCAGCCGCTGCGCGGTCTTGGGGCCCACGCCCGGCAACCGCGCCAGCTGGTCCACCAACTCCTGAATCGGGGTGGGGTAGGTCATCTAAAACAGCCCACCAGGCAGTCCCATCCCCCCGGTGATAGCCCCGAGCCGCTCCTCGGCCAGCGCGCGGGCCTTGTCCTGGCCCTCACGCACCGCGGACAGCACCAGGTCCTGCAGCATCTCCACGTCGTCGGGGTCGACCGCCTCGCGTAGAATTTCCACCGAGACGATTTCGCCGTGGCCCGTCATGACCACCCGCACCATGCCGCCGCCGGCGGCCGCCTCCACCGTCTCCTGACCCAGCGCTTCCTGGGCTGCGGCCATCTGCTTCTGCATCTGCTGAACCTGCTTCATCATCTTGTTCATGTTCTGCGGGTTAAAGCCCATCGGAAGCCCCTCCTTCGTGGTCCTGTCCGTCGTCCTGTCGGCCGTGGCCCTCCGACGCATCCGTGCCGGCCGGTCCCGCCGTCGCGGCCACCCGTCCGCCCCCGGTAGCCACCGAGACCACCACCTGATCGCCAAACAGGGCGCGGGTGCGCCGCACCGCCTCGTCCCGCGCGTCGCCCGCCGCCGACGCGGCCGTGTCGTGCACCTCCGCCGGCGGGTCGGCCGCGACCGCGTCGTCCACGACCACCGCGATCGCTTCGCCCCACTCCTCATGCACGGCCGCCACCATGGACGCGAAGTGGCCGGTGGCCACGTCCTGGGTCAACACGTGGCGGCTGAACACATTGGGCACCTGCACGTGGAGCCCATCCCCCCGCCGATCGACGGTGGCCCCCACCAACAGCGCCGCCGTCATCGGCCGACTCTTGCGCAAGCGCTCGACCGCCCGTCGAAA
>JAJYPH010000109.1 GCA_021795575.1 Bacillota bacterium | reverse complement strand
TGGGCCAAGTGCGCCGCCTCCCACAGCTCCGCCCCCCACACCTGTACGAAATACGGATAGCCCTCGATCGTATCCAACACCGCGTCCAGCATGTCGGGGGCGACCGTCACGCCACTCCCCTCCAGCGGACGGACCAGCGCCTCGACGGCCTGGCCACGGGTCAAGCCGCCGATGTCGTCCCCCCGGAACATCCGCTCGGCGTAGGTTCGCGCCTTTAAGAGATTGCTGGCCAGGTTCGGCAGGCCCGACAGCGTCAACCCCACGGGAACCCCTTGCTCCTGCAGCACGTTGACGGCCGCCACCAGCATGGACAGCGGATGCCGCTCGCTCCCCTCGGGGCCATCGCGGAGCGCCTGGGCTTCGTCCAGCATGAGCATATAGCCGCGACGGCCACTGCGCACGGCTTGGGCGGCTGCCTCAAACAGAGCTTGGGCCACCTCGCTCCCACGGGTGGGGGCTTGGGGCCAGGCGAGGGACAGGGCCACGTCATGCCACTCCACGCGCATGGCTCCGACCGCCGTCGTGCCTACGGACTGCACCGCACTCTGCAGCCGCGTGAGCCGAGACAGCTTCGACCGGGCTTCGCGAGCCAGATCCTGGACCAAGGCGGCCAGGTGGCGGTCGTCGTTGTGCCGTGGCTCGACCTGACAGCGGCTCGCGAGCCATCCCTCCTGCACGGGCAGAGATTCCATCTGCTGCAGGAGCACGGTCTTTCCGACCCCGCGGAGCCCTGTCAGCCGCACGTTGGCCGGTATGCCGGGCGCCGACCGCAACGCCGCACAGTAGTGGTTCAGCTCGCGCGCGCGCCCCGCCAGGACTGGCGGAGCCAGTGCCGCACCTGGTCGATAGGGGTTGTCACCCGGACGGTCGTTCATAACACCAATCACTTTATCATCAGTGAGGTGGCGCGGCAACGAGACGGCACCGGGGCCACTAGCCTTCCAACCGGCCGGTGAGATACTGTTCGGTTCGCTCTTCCCGGGGCGCCGTGAACAACTCCGGTGTAGGCCCGGTTTCGACCAAGCGACCCCGGTACAAGAGGGCCGTGTGGTCGGACACCCGCGCCGCCTGCTGCAGGTTGTGCGTCACCAGCACGACCGTGTAGCGACCCCGCAGGCGACCCACCAGCTCCTCGATGCGGGCGGTGGACAGCGGGTCTAAGGCCGCCGTGGGCTCATCCATCAACAGGACCGCGGGCTCTACGGCCAGAGCCCGGGCGATGCAGAGCCGCTGCTGCTGGCCCCCTGACAGCGCACGAGCGGGCCGGCCCAGCTTGCCGCGCACCTCGTCCCAGAGCCCCGCCTCCCGGAGTGCGGTCTGCACGCGGGCCCGGAGCCGCGCCGCATCCCGCTCGCCGTGTATCTTGAGCCCGTAGGCCACGTTGTCGTAGATGCTGAACGGAAACGGGTTCGGCTGCTGAAACACCATGCCCACCCGCCGCCGGAGCTTCTCGAGGCTCACGGTGCGGCCCAGCACCTCGTCCGACCCGACCAGGAGGCGCCCCGCCACGCGCACCCCGGGGGTGCGTTCCACCAGCCGGTTGATCACCCGCAGCAGCGTGGACTTGCCACAACCCGACGGCCCGATGACGGCCATCACCTGGCCCCCGCCGACCGTGAGGGACACGTCCGCCAGGGCGCGCTCGGCACCATACCATACGCTCACGTGGTCCAGCGCCACCGGTGGCGGAGAGGTCGGCGTTCGACTCATGCCAACCCGCTCCGGCGCATGAACCAGCGCGAGAGCACGCGCCCCAGCCACAGAGCCGCCACCACCATCGCCAACAGCACCAGCGCGGCGGCGGCCGACACCGCCGTGGCGTCCGGCATCAGGCCCTCGGTGCGCACCGTGAACACATGCACCGCGAGCGTCGCACCCGGAGCCCAAAAGGACCACCCGCGCCCCACCGCGTTCACCCCGGTCGTGAACAACAGCGCCGCCGATTCGCCCAGCAGCCGGGCAGCGCCCACGGTAGCCGCCTCCACCAGCCCCGGCGCCGCGCTGGGCAAGACCACCCGACGCACGGTGTCCCACGGGGTGGCCCCCAGCGCCAGCGACGCCTCGCGCAGGGAGTCCGGCACGGCCGTCAACACCACCATGCCCGACGCTGCCACCCAGGGCAGATTCAGCAAACAGAGCGCGACGGCGCCGGCGCCCCGCGAAAACGGCCAGCCCAGCGCGCCCACCAGGAGGACGAACACGAAAAATCCCACCACCACCGACGGCACCCCGGCCCCGAAGTCCGCCAGCGCCTCCAGCGATGGGCCCCAGCGGCGGCCCCATCCGTATTCCCGCCGCAGGACGGCCGCGGCCAAGCCCACCGGCATACTGGCCGCCAGGGCCAGCCCCACCACGTACAGCGTGTTGAACAGCTCCGCGCCCACACCCCCGCCGGCCGCGAGCGGCTGGCTCTCGCTGGTGAGAAACGGCCAAGACAACAGGCCGGCCCCGTCGCGCACCAGGCTGGCCACCAAAAACACCGGCAGCGCCAGCGCCACCCCCGCGAGGGCATACAGTGCCCACGTCAGCCTCCCGGTTCTCATGGGGTGCGCCCCAGCCGGCGCAGGTGCCGACCCAGCCAACCGGTCCCCACCAGCAGCAACAGGGCCATGGCGGCCACCGCCTGGCCCCCGGCGCTTGCGGGCGGCAGGGCGGCGAGATGGGTCAGCAGGCCGGTGGTCAGGGTGGCGCCGGGCCAAGCGATTGGCAGCCGCGCCACCGGCTGGCCGCCCACCACCATCGCCACGGCCATGGTTTCTGCGAGCACCCGAGCCTCCCCCATGAGCACGGCTCGGGTCAGGCCGGGCCGGGCGGCGGTGAGCGTGACCGCCAGCAGCGTCGTGTCTTCATCCGCTCCCAGGGCCCGGCTGGCGTCTTCCAGTGATGCGGGGACCGCCAAGAGGCTCTCGGAGGCCACCGCGGCCACGGTGGGCACTACCATGATGGCCACGGTCACGCCCGCGGCCACCAGCCCAAAGCCGGGTCCCCCCAGTGCCCCCCGCACCGCCGGCACCACCGTGGCGAGCCCCCACCAGCCCCACACCACCGACGGAATGGCCACCAGCGCCGTCATGGCCGTGGTCATGGCGGAGGACGCCCGTCCCGACAGGCGCTTGGTCGCCACCACCGCCCACGCGACCGCGAGGGGTACCGACACCACCAGCGCGAGCACCCCCACCACCACGCTGCCCCACACAAACGGCAGCAAGCCATACCGGCCGTGCTGGGGCTGGAAGTGGAAGCCCAGGAGCACCGGCGCCACGCCGACCCGGCCCAGAAGCCTCAGGGTGTCCGCCACCAGCCAGCCCGTCAGGCCGGCCATCCAAAGCACGAGGACGCCCGCTGCGAGCCACAGGAGCGCCACGCGTCCGTGGCGAACCTCCCTCATGCGGCGTCGCCTCCTCCCCCACAATGCCAAAGCGCGTCCGATCCGGCTGGCGGGCGGCAAACCGCACAAAGGCCATGAGCGCCGGCGTGCCGGGCGGGCGCCAGTAGAGTCCGGCGGTGGCGAACAGCGGCCACGCCGCGGGATCGCGGGTCTGGTAGACCGCCTGCCCCAGTCCCAGCACCGCCACCGACGGCCGGACAAACCCCGCATCCACGAACCCGATGGCCCCGGGGGTGGCGGCCACGGTTTTCAGCACGGCGCCGTTGGACCACTGCACCACCGCGCGATCCGTGAGCGGCGCGCCGCCCAGCACCTCGTGCTGCATCACCCAGAGCGCACCCGATCCCAGTCCCCGGGTCACCACCACGACGTTCTCGGCCGCGCCCCCAAGTTCCTGCCACGTTCGGACCCGACCCATCAACAGGCCCGCCAGGGTTTGGCGCGAGACCCGGGTCACTCCGACCCCGGGATGCACCACCAGAACGACCGGCAGCCGCCCCAGCACCACCCCGCCCCACCCCGCGGCCACCCGTCCCAGCACGGCGGAGGGCGGAATGTCTGAGGCCGCCGCGTCCACGGCCCCCCGCTCCAGCTGATAGATCCCCGCCAGCGACCCGCCGGCCGCGACGTGCACGTCGGGGCCCTTTGGATGGGCCGCATGCCACCGCGACGCCGTCGCGATTAAGAAAGGGGCCAGTGACGTGGCGCCCATGACCCGAATCCCGGCCGGCCGCGCGCCGGCACCGGTGGGCGCCCCCGTGACCAGGGCTAGGCCCAGCAGCACGACCGCGCCCGCCACCCGGGAGCCCAAGGGATCCCGGTGGCGCGGGGAGGGACCCGAACGCCGGCGTCGGTGGACTCGCACTCTCATAGGCATAGCGTGTCCGCATGGGCATTTATGCCTCGGGCGGCTCGCTGGCCGCCCGTATCGGCTTCTGGGTCGGCCCGCCGTCCGGCGACCCGTCGGGCACATCCACCCAAAAGGTGCTGCCCTGTCCAGGCTGAGACTCGACCCGGATGGCGCCATGCAGCAGTTCCACCACGTGCTTCACAATGGCGAGACCAAGCCCCGTGCCGCCCGACTGTCGGCTCCGCGCGCGGTCCACGCGGTAGAAGCGTTCGAAAATCCGGGGCAGGTCATCGGCCGGGATCCCTATCCCGGTGTCCCGCACCATGAAGCTGACCGCCCGCTGGCCGGCCCGGGCGGCGCCCAGCAGGATCTCGCCGCCCGGCGGGGTGTACTGGATGCTGTTGGACACCAGGTTCAGCAGCACCTCGCGCAGCAGGTCCGGGTCGCTGGCCATCCCGAGGCCGGCCGGGTGCTGGACGGTGATGGTGAGCCGGACCGCCTCGGCCCGGCCTTTGAGCTGCAGCGCCACGGCCCCCAACAGCTCGCCGACGTCCACCGGATCGCGGCGGGCCACCAGCGAGTGGTGTTCGAGCCGCGACAGCGCCAAGAGGTCATCCACCAGCCGCGACAGCCGCCGCGCTTCTTCGTAGATGAGCCCGATAAAGCGCTCCGCCTGCTCCGCGGGCAGGTCGCGGGCGTCGGCCAGCGTTTCGGCAAACCCAATGATCGTGGTCAGCGGCGTCTGCAGCTCGTGCGACACGTTGGCCACGAAGTCGGACCGCATGCGCTCGAGCCGGCGCTGGGCGGTCACGTCCCGGGTCATGAGAATGGCCCCGTAGCCTCCCCCGGGATCCCGCACCGGTGCCACACTGCACTCGATCAACAGGTCTTCGCGAGGGTTGGGCGCCCACTCCAGCGATTCGGGCGCCCCCGTCAGCGTCGCGCGCTGCAGGGCGCCTTCAATGGCCGTGGCCCGCACCACCTCCAGCACGTGGCGCCCAATCGCCTCGCCCGGCGCCACCCGGAACAGCTGCTCCGCCTGTCGGTTGATGAGCGTCACGTACAGCGCCCGATCAAAAATCACGAATCCGCCCTGCATGTTCGCGAGAATGGCATCCAGCCGGTCCCGGTCGCGCACCAGGTCCTGAGTCCGCTGCTCGAGCGCCTCAGCCACACGGTTCATTCCGTGCGCGATCGCGTCCAGCGGGTCGTCGGTGTCCAGGTAGACGCGGGAGTCCAGGTGCCCCGCGGCCCAGCGGTCGACGGTCTCATACAGCTGGGCCACGCTGTCGGCCCGGGCCCGCTCGTGGGCGCGCTCCCGACCCAGGTGGCGCAGCGACGCCACCGCCACCAGCGCCACCACCACCCAGGCCCACACGGGGTTGGCCCCCAATACCAAGAGCGCGACCGCGGCCGCGCCGCCCGCCGCCAGCCCCAGCGGCATCAGGCGGTCCACCCAGCGTGGAGGCCTCACGCTTCACGAAACCGGTAGCCCACCCCGCGCACCGTTTCAATGAACCGGGCGCGCGCGGTATCTTCGTGCAGCTTCTCCCGCACGTGGCGAATGTGCACGTCCACGGTCCGGCTGTCCCCCAGGAAATCGGTCCCCCACACGCGCATGAGGAGGTCCTCGCGCGAAAACACCCGGCCCGGCGTCCCCGACAGCGTCTTTAACAGCTCAAATTCGGTGTACGTCAGCTCAATCTCCTCGCCATCGAGCCACACCCGTCGGCGTTCGGCGTCCAACAGCAAGCCGTCACGCACAGGGCCCGGCGTCGCGCCGGGGTCCTCCCGCCGGCTGCTGCGCCGCAACACCGCTTTCACCCGCGCCGCCAGCTCGCGGGGCGAGAACGGCTTGGTCACGTAGTCGTCGGCCCCCAGCTCCAGGCCCGCCACCCGGTCCGACTCTTCTTTGCGCGCGGTCAGCATGATCACGGCCAGGTCCATTTCGGCCCGAAGCGCCCGACACAGCTCGAGGCCGGTCAGGCCGGGCAGCATGACGTCCAGAATCACCAGGTCCGGGTGCTCGCGCCGCGCAACTTCCAGGGCCTCCCATCCGTCGGCCGCCACCAGGAGACGATATCCATCCCGCTCCAGCGTGAAGCGCACCAGCTCGAGGATCGCCGCCTCATCGTCCACCACCAACACCGTGGGCTCACTCACGGCACTTCCCGCCCTCCCACAACCAGCCTCCGCGCCAACACATCGACGGCCAACACATTGAGGGCCGTATGGTGCTCCACCTGGGCCGCCACCTCGCGCTGCACCGCCCGCAGCACCTCGGGGATGGGGGCGCCCCCGCTCATGGACAGTTCGAGGCGCAAAGCCACGCCTTCTTCCCCGCTGGTCAGGAGCGTCTTGGACACGCGCGCCACCCCGCGTACGGTTCCTGCGGCGTGGGCGGTCAGCGCGGTAATGACCGTATCCGCAATGAAAAATCGGCCAAGGCTGGAATAGGTGGGCCGCACGACGGATTTCTCCACCAGCTGCCGCGGGCCTCGCCCGCGCACGATGAACTGCAAGGGATCCACGAGATAGCCGGAAAACGTTTTTTTGACCTCCAGCGTGGGCGCCGGGATAACGTGCTTGCCGTGCTGGCGCCGAATGCTGCGCGCTAGGTCAATGTCCGCCGCACTCGAGACGTCGGCAATGGTCAGCACTTCCACCGGCGCGGCCGCCAAGTCCAGCTCCTGGAGGATGCGGTCGATCATGTGGCGCGACGTCCCCATCACCAGGAGCCCCTCGGGGTCGACGGCCGCCAGCGCGGCGCGGATGGCCCGGGCGTGCTCGGGATCGGCAAGGATGGCGCGCTTCACCGCAGCCACCCGTGTGTGTTCCCGCTTGGCCGACCGGCCCGCCAGGATCCGCCCGCCCCGCACCAGCACGCCGTCGTCCAGCATCACGTCGATGCCGTGCTCCGCCGCCACCATCGACGCATGGTGGCTCTTGCCCGTGCCGCTGGGCCCGACCAGCGCCAACACCCGCACGCTCAGTAGCCCCGCTGGCGGTCCACGATGCCGCGCAACGTTTCGCCCCGCTCCCAGCGAGCCAGGTTCTCGAGCGAGTACGTCAACACGTCGTCGTGCCGGTTGGGGCCTGACACGTGTGGGGTGAGCCGCAAACCGGGGGCGTCCCACAGGGGAGAGGTTGCCGACAGAGGCTCTTGCCTCGCCACATCGAGATAGGCCCGGGACAGCTGGCCCGAGGACAGCCCCGCCACCAGCGCGGTCTCATCGACCGCGGACCCGCGGCCCACGTTGACCACCACCGCCCCCGGTGCGAGCTGGCCAATCCGCGCCGCGTTCAGAAACCCGGTCGTGTCCGGCGTGTGGGGAAGCACCAGGACCACGCCGTTGGCGCCCTGGAGAGCGGTCTCGCTCTCGTCGGTGCCGTACACCACGCTGCCGTCGGCCCGCGTGCGGTGGGAGCGGGCCAAGCGGCGCACCACCACGCCTAACGCCTCCAAGCGCTCGGCGATGCCGCCGCCAATGCGGCCCGCGCCCGCCACCACCAGCACCTGGCCGTGCAGACTGGCCGTGTCGTACCGCGCCCACACGTGCTCCGCCTGCTGGCGGCGTGCCTGGTCAAAGTTCTTGACCCAGTCCAAGAGACATCCCAGGACGTGCTCCGCCATATCGGGCGTGAACACGTCCTCCATGCGGGTCAGCAGCACCGACGGCGGCAGTGCCAGCGCGCGCTCGACGCCGGCCGCCCACCACTGCACCCACCGAATATTGGAGACCCGGTCCAGCAGTTCGGGCGGAACGCCCCAGCCAAACACCGCGTCCGCGGTGTCCGGCAGGGGCCCCTGCGCCACATCGACCACCGGATAAAATTCCACGTCGGGCCGGGCCGCCCCCAGTGCGGCCGCTTCCTTATGGGCGTTGCGCCCCAGTACGACAATGCGTGTGCTCATGCCTCTCAGTGTAGACGGGGCGGGCCGCCCCGACAACGTGGAGGCGAAGAATCCCGAGTCCTGGGCTGGATTGCAGTCCATGCCACGGGTGGTGCGGCATGACACAGCTAAAGTTGGCAGCACCATGGTTTTGCGGGCGGATGGCGGCTCGGGCGGTCCACCGCGTCCACCCGGGGGCCGGGACCGCGCGACTCGCCGGGATAGTCCCACCAGATAACCGTGGCCACGTCACTGGGCGCGCCCACCTCTGCCAGCCCCCGCGCACTGGCGCCCCTGGTTTCATTCCCGCCCGCGCCCAACAGGGCTCCCACTTACGCTGGGGGCCGGCGTGAGCGACGGGCGCGGCGCTCGCCGACGGATCACAAACCGGGCGGCGATGGTTGCGTGGACGGCCGAGCTTGACGCATCACGAGGTGGATGGCCGCACACCCGCCTGTCCACTGGCGGCCACCGCTCTGCTCGGTGGCCCCCGGGCCACCTGCCCGCCGTACGCGCCCCGTCGGGTCACGGGCGATGCCACTCCACGGCTCCCACTTGAAAGCGCTGCAGCCGGGTGCGGTTGGGCTCGACGCCAATGCCCGGTCCCGTGGGCACGGCCAGCGTGCCGCGCGGCGTCAGGACGAACGGCGGATCCACCAGGTCCTCGTGAAAGTAGCGGGCGGATGCGGATAGGTCCCCCGGCAGGGTGAACCCCGCCTGGCTGGCCAGCTGCAGGTTGGCGGCGCGGCCCACCCCGGACTCCAGCATGCCGCCACACCAGAGCGGCACCCCTTGTTCGCACGCCATCGCGTGAATCGCGAGGGCTGGGCCAAATCCCCCCACGCGGGCGGGCTTCACATTGATGACGCGGCAGGCGCCCAGCTGCAGCGCCTGCCGGGCGTCTCTAGGGCTCCGAATCGACTCGTCGAGGCAGATCGGGGTAGCCAGCCGTCGCTGCAGCGTCGCGTGATCCACCAAATCATCGGGGCCGAGCGGCTGCTCCAGGAGGCCAAGGTTCAACGGGTCCAGCTGGGCTAGGTGCGCCGCGTCCGCCAGGGTGTAGGACGAGTTGGCATCCGCCCACAGCGCGAGCGCGGGCCAGGCGCTTCGGAGCGCCTGGAGCGGTGTTAGGTCCCATCCCGGCTGAATCTTGATTTTCACCCGCTGATACCCCGCTTCGACGTAGGCCTGCACCGTGTCCACCAATTCCGCGATCGATGCGGGAATGCCCACCACCACCCCCGCCGGCACCTCCAGCCGGGTGCCACCCCAGTGCGCTCCCAGCGAGACGCCGGCGGCCCGCCCGTACCAGTTCCACACTGCCATCTCCAGGCTGGCTTTGGCCATCTCGTGGTGGCGAATGGCGGCAAAGCGCGCGGTCACGGCCGCCGGGTCCGCGAGCGGCCCCTGGAACAGCCGCGGCACCAGGTGGTGCACCACCACCTGGTGCAGCGTGGCATGCGTCTCCTCGCTGTAAAGCGGTTCCCCCTGCGCGACGCTCTCCGCCCAGCCGGTCACCCCGTCCGCATGCACCCCCACCAGCCAGAACCGGCGGTGGGTCTCTCGGCCGTGCGCGGTCACAAACGGCGTGACGAGCGGCAGGGCCACCTCCGTGAGGCTCACCGCCTCGACCCGCAGGGGCCCGACGCCGGCCCACGCGGTCACGAAGCGGGCACATCTCCCGTGAGGGCCGCCCGTACCCGTTCGGGCGTGATGGGGATGGTATTGAGCTGCACGCGTAGGACCCCCAGAGCCTGCTCCACGGCCGACAGCACCGCCGCCATGGGCGGCATCACGCCCCCCTCCGCGATGCCCTTGAACCCCTCCGGGTTGCTGACCGAGGGCATCTGCTGCTCCTCCACCAACGCCATGCGGGGAAAGTCTGTGGCCGCGGGAATCGAGTAGTCCAGGAAGCTGGTGTTCAAGGGCTGGCCGTCGGGGGAAAACACCAGCTCCTCGAACAGCGCCTGGCCCAGCGCTTGCACCGTGCCCCCGTAAATCTGGCCGGCGACCAGCAGCGGGTTCACCACCACCCCGGCGTCGTGGGCAATCACGTAGTCCAAGAGCTGCACCTGGCCCGTCGCCGAGTCCACCCCCACCCGGACCACGTGAGTCCCCATGGCGTGGGCGCCGCGACTGCCTTCGAAGTAGTGCTCCACCGCGACCGCATCCCGCCCATCCCGCTCCAGCCGCTCCGCGAGGCTACGGAGCGACAGCGCCCGCGTCGGCACGCCGCGCACCGCCACCCCGGGCATCGCCCCGTCCCAGTCCAGGTCGTCCACATGGGCCTCCAGATAGGCGGCCGCCGCCTCCTGCAGTGCGCGCCGGAACAGCGGGGCGCCCTCGGCCACCGCATTGCCCGCCATCACGGTGGTGCGGCTGCCAAACGTCCCGATGCCCCGGCCAATGGCCGCCGTGTCCGCCTCCACGACGTCAAACAGATCCACCGGGGCACCAAGCCGGTCCGCCGCAATCTGGGCAAACGTGATTTCGTGGCCCTGGCCCTGGGAGGCCGCGCCGGACGCAATGCGGATGCGTCCAGACGGCATCAGCTGATACCGTGCGCCTTCAAAGCCCATACCGGCCGACACCTCGAGATAGTTGGCGAGGCCCGTGCCCACTCGGAGCCTGGACACCGGGGCAGCGTCGGGCATGGCGGCCAGCGCCGCCTCCATGCACGCCGGATAGTCGCCCGGATCGTAGGGGTTGCCCCGGTCGCGCGCCGCCACGCCGGGGTTGTACGGCTGCTCCGCCGGCTGGATGAGATTTTTTCGCCGAATCTCCACCCGATCCATTCCCAAGGCGTCCGCCGCCGCGTCCAGAAGGCGTTCCATGACAAACGTGGCCTGAGGCCGGCCGGCCCCGCGGTACGGCCCGATGGGCACTTTGTTGGTGAGCACCACGCGGCCCACCACGTCCAGATGCGGCACCCGGTAGGGACCGGGAATACACACCGCCGTCGTGTTGGGCACAATGAGGGCGCTGTGGGTGTAGGCGCCGTTGTCCTGAATGAAGTCGTCGACCACCGCCACGATGCGGCCGTCGCGGTTCACGCCGATGGCCGCTTCGTGCACCTGGTCGCGCTCCTGGTTGGTGGACACGAACTCTTCGTGGCGGTCCCCCGCCCACTTCACCGGCCGTCCGGTCTGAATGGCCAGATGCACCGCCAAGGCATCTTCGGGATAGAGTCGGTTCTTCACCCCGAACCCCCCGCCGACGTCTGGGGCCACCACCCGAATCCGGTCCTCGGGCCATGTGAGCCACGCGGCGAGACTCCGCCGCAAGCCGAAGACGCCCTGCGTAGCCGCGTGCACCAAGAGCCGCTGGGTGGTGGCGTCATACGCCGCCACGATGCCGCGGGGCTCCATCGGGTGCGCCACCACGCGCGCCAGCCGCAGCTGGCGCTGCACCACCACGTCGGCGTCGGCGAGGGCATCCCGGCCGGTGCCCACGCGCACCGTCACGGTCGCGGCCAGGTTGGACGCCATGTGCGGATGGAGCACCGGCCCGTCCATCTGGGCTGCCGGGTCCACGACGGCGGCCAGCGGCTCTAGGTCCACCTCCACCAGGTCGGCGCCGTCCTCGGCCAGATAGCGATTGTCAGCCAGGACCGCGGCGATGGGTTCGCCCACGTAGCGCACCACCCCGTCCGCGAGCGGGGGCGGCATCGCGGCGGTCATCCGCGGGTCCGCCATGCCTTCCGGCAGCGGGCCGCCCAGGGCACCCAGGTCCTGGGCCGTCAGCACGGCCACCACCCCCGGCAGCGCGCGGGCCCCTGACACCTCCACGGACCGAATGCGGGCGTGGGCCAAGGGGCTCCGCACCAGCGCCATTTCCAACATCCCGGGGAGGAACACGTCGCTCACATACTGGTTGCCGCCTGTCAGGAGCCGCGGGTCCTCGCGGCGCTTCATCGCCTGTCCGATGGCCGGTTCCCTCTGTTTGGCCGGGGTCCCGGTCGTCCCCCGCTGGCTCGTCTCGCCCATGGCACGCATCTCCCATCCCTCCCAAGTCGGCGGAGGCCCTTGGCCATCCGCCCTTACCGTAGCACGACGCCCGGCCGCGGGATCATCCGGAGAGGTGCGCCGGTGGTCCCCCACGCGCAGCGCGGAGGGCTTGCGGGGGGGGGTCAGGAAGGC
>JAJYPH010000108.1 GCA_021795575.1 Bacillota bacterium | reverse complement strand
CCTCCTCGTGCCTCGATTTCCCGCGACGATCAGCAGGCAACCTAATAGATCAGCACCTGGTCCGCAGCCACCGTCCACGCGGCCAGTTCGTCCATCGAGCTGCGGTGAGCACCCGGTACGAGCGCATCGGCCTCCAGGCCGCGCGCGTCCATGCAGGACCCGCACACCCCCATCACCACGCCCGCCCGGTCCGCCTGCCGCAGCATGCGTTCCACGTTGTAGTAGCCGTTGGGTGTCTGCTGCCCTCGGCGCGCGGCACCGACGCCGTCGCCTATAAAGAACACCTGCACCACACCAACCGACGACGCGACGGCGTTGGCATGCCGCAGCGCGTTGTAGGTGCGCTCGGACCCGTACGGTGCCTCGTTGACCACAAACAAGACGCGCTGGTTCACTGGAATTCACTCCCTCCCCGATTCACCGCCGCTGAGTTGCGCGTCATCGGCGTCCAACGCGCGCCCCTGCGCGCGCCATTCCCCCGCTCCCTCCGTGAGGCGCACCACGTGGTAGCCTGCGGCCTTCAGATGCTGCGCGGCCCGCATCGACAAAACGCAGTACGGACCCCGACAGTACGCCGCAATGAGCGCGCCGGCCGGAAGCGGGCGGTCCGCGGCGGTCAGCTCGTCCAGCGGCATCGACCAGGCGCCGGGCCAGTGGCCCGCCGCATACTCGTCCCGCGGACGGACGTCGATCAGGACGACGTCATCGCCCCGACGGACGCGCGCCTCCAGTCCCGCCATGTCCACGGCTTCCAACGACCCCATGTCCGCGAGAAAGGCCTCGGTCACGGCCCGCATTTCGGCATAGCGCCGCTCGGCCATGGTGCGCATCTGCACCAGAAACGTGGAGACGGTTTCGTCGGCCAGCCGGTAAGTCACGTACGTGCCGTGGCGGTGCGCCGTCACCAGGCGAGCCTGTCGCAGATGCTGCAGGTGCTGGGACACACTGCCGACCGGCCGATCCATGCGGCGCGCCAGCACCTCCACCGTCATGGGTGCCTGGGACAGCAAGTCCAGAATTTCTATCCGCTGGGGATGACCCGTCGCCTTGCCGAGTCGCGCCACCTGCTCGTAGATGCCGGACTTGAACGCGCGGTCGTCCATCGTCCACCTCCTCTCTTATTCTACTGCACAGTATATCACTAGAACAATGTTGGGATACCTCGCAGTCGTCGACCTCCCAGCCGTCGGGCGGGAGGTGTCCGAAGGGCGGAGCCGTACGGTCGGCGACGCAGCGGTCTGCTGGCCTCGGTGCAACGGCGTCGACCCCCCCGACGTTAATCGGTCAGGTTCGTCGGAGGGGTGGACGCATGCGATGCGATCGGGTGCATCTCCGTGGCTTGCTCGGTCTGCTGGCGGCCCTAGTGCTGGCGGGCTGTGGCGGGCCGGCCGCCAGGTCGGCCGAGACAGCCATCACGTTATCTCCCAGCTCCGGGGGCCCCGGGACGATGGTCACCGTGCGCGGGTACGTGCCGCACATCACGGCCCAGCGCCAAGGCCCCTCACCCTGGGGCCAGATTGGTTTCGGCGGTTTTGCTGCGGGCATTGTCGCCAACACCCACGCCACCTGGTCCACGAAACATCTGGGCCACTTCACGGCGGTCTTTCGCGTGCCGGAGACCGCCTGGTGGACGGCGCAGGGTGAACGGAAACTGGCACCCGGCGCCTATGCGGTGGCGCTTCGGTGCTTCGGCGTCCCGGGAACCAAGCCTCAGCAGCAGCGCTGCCTAAGCGGCCCGAACCAGTTCCAGGCAACGTTCACTCTCGTGGGGTCAGTGCCGTCCGCGCCATCCGACGCGACGGTCACCCTATCCCCGGTCCGCGCCGTGCCCGGCGAGCGCGTGGCCGTGACGGGCTGGGCTCCTCTCACCCGCCTCTTCGGGCAGCCCCTCGGCTACTCCCTGATGTGGGGCCCCGGCGACAACCTGATGGGTGTTGTGCAGCAGGCGCTGAACGGCCGCCTGTCTGGCAGCTTTTTGGTGCCGGCCTATCTGGGTGGAGCCCCGGTGCCCACCGGTCCGGTCGCGCTGACCCTGGTCCCCCTCGCTCAGTCCCCTGCGCCAGCGGTGGCGCACACCGATCTTCAAGTTCTGGCGGGTCTCCAGTGGGCCCAGGTGCGCTCGCGCCCGATCCAAGTCACCTCCCAACCTGCTCCCATGGAGGTGGAACCGCGGGCGGCCGTGGTGGTCGCCAATGGATCCCTGTGGGTAACCGGTGCGTCCGGCGCGACGCGCCAGGTGGGGCTCAGCGGCATTGCCACCCAAGCGCAGCGGCTGGGCTATTCGACGGGGACCACACCACGGGTGCATGGGGTGAAGGGGACGGTCGCCTTCCCCGCGAGCCTCTTCATCACCGTGGACGCCACCGCCGCGAACGCGGCTGGGAACCCCCCGTTCTTCCACATTCCCTTCACATCCCCCAACCTGGGGGTCACGTGGCAGGCGGTTTCCCCACCCCCGGGCATGACGCTCGCCAACTTCGCCGGCTACCGGGACGTAGGACCCGGGGTGGACGCCCTGTGGACGCGTGGTTCCCGGGTGGTCAGTGTGGTCACGACGAATGGGGGACTCACCTGGCGTCCGGCGTCGCTCGCGTGCCCCGCATCCGGCCCTTGCCTCCTGATGGGGCCGGGGGAGCCGTTCAGCCCCGGCCTGGGGGCCAACGTGCTGCAGCCCATCTGGCGGCCGAACCGCCAACACCAGTGGGTCCTGTCGGCACAGGGCGACATCACCAACTCCACGCTGGAACTGGTGAGCCTGGCTGATGGCGCGGCGCTCCTCATCGACGGGGCCGGTCCATACCCGGTCCAGATGACCACCGATGGGGGCCGCACCTGGCAAAGCGTGGCGCTGCCCAACGCACCCGGCGTCTTTTCGGGACCTCCGTATCAAAGCCTCCTGATGCTGCCGGACGGCGCGCTGCTGGCCAGCCTGGGGACGGGCGGAGGCGCCGCGTGGCACCTGCTGCCCCCCGCCAGCGGGCAGTGGCAAAGCGTCCCAGCATCGGTGCTCCCTCCGACGGCCAGCGGCCTCACCGCCGCGCGCGGCCGCCTGTGGTGGTACCCGCCAGGCCCGGCGGGCCAAGCGGTCACGGTGCACAGCACACCGCTCGGCGCGCTCTCGTCACGCTGAGTCGGGGGGAGCAACCCCGGTGACTCGGCCGACGTTGAGCGCACATAAGAGAGTCCACCGACATTTTGGCCAGTCCCCAGGCGCACCGGATGCCCGCACCCCTCGAGGAGGAACAACCATGACCGCACACCGACGCGGGGTCGTCTGGGGACTCGGGCTGTGCGTGGCGACGGCAGCCCTGCTAACCGCGTGCGGGCGGCCGGTGGCGGCCCCCGCGGCCACAACTCCCTCGCACCAGTTCACGCTCACCCCGTCGTCGGGCCCGCCGGGCACAACGGTGACCATTACCGGGTACGTGGCGGCCATGCACTCGGTCACGACGGTGCAGCGGGGCCAGGCGCGTTTTGGCGGCGACATCCGGTTTGGCGGCCTGGCCCGCGGACTGGACATCAGTGCCAACGACCTTCACTGGTCCACCCGCCGTCCCGGGCACTTCACCGCTGCATTCCAGGTGCCGAAGACGGCGTGGCTGGCCCCGAGCGGCACGCAGCGCCTGACCCCCGGGCCCGTCACGGTGTCGGTGCGCTGCCTGGGCCCCATCGCCAACGGGTGCGCGGTAGGCCCGGCCCAGGGACAAGCCACGTTCACGGTCACCGGTCCCGTGGCCGCGGCACCGGCGCACGCGTACCTGACGTTCTCCCCAGCGCACGCGGTTCCTGGTCAAGAGGTGGCGGTCACCGGGTGGGCCCCGCTCACCAACATCATCAGCGGCCTCGGACCGTTCGGCTATGAGCTGGTGTGGGGATCGAGCACGATGCAGGTGACCACGATTCACCAGAACTTGGCCGGGAATCTTTTCGGCCACTTCACCGTGCCCGCCTACGTGAACAGCCAACCGGTAGCCACCGGTCCCGTTACACTCACCCTGTTGTACATGTTCATGTCTAACAAAGGCGCGGTCTCCAAGGGATCGGGCACCAAGTCCCTGCCGCCAGAGGTCACCCTCGCCCCGACCCCTTTTGCCGTCTCAGCCGGACCGTCATGGTCCGCCGTCCGGTCCGCGCCTGTACGCTTCAGCGCCCGGCCCTCCTCCCTATCCGTCGCCGGGTCCGAGGTCACGACCCTCGGAGTCAACGGCACCTCGCTGCTGGCCGGATCGCCCAGCGCTCTGACGTCCGTGCCGCTCGCGGGCATCGCCTCCCAGGCATCGCGGCTCGGCTATCCCGTGACCGGTGGTGGTACGGTGCGGGTGGCCAGCACACATGTGCTGGCGTCGTTCCCCCAAAGCCTGTTCATCACCGTGGACACGGCCCCGCCGCCGTACGGCGGTGGCCCCCCTATTTTTTACAGTCCCTTCTATTCCACCGATGGGGGCGCCAGCTGGCATCCGGTGCCCATCCCGGCCGGGATGACTTTTGGCAGCTTTGCCGGCTATCGCGCGGTGGGCCCGCGGGAATATGCGCTCTGGACGAAAGGTAGCGTCACAGCGACCGAGTACACGGCGAATGGCGGCGCCACCTGGACGTCCGGCCCGCTGGCCTGCCCCACCGCCGGCCCCTGCCTGTTGCTGGGCCCCGGCCCCACCAACTTTCCGGGCATGGGCGCCCAGGTGATCCAGACCGTGTGGCGCCAAAACCACGCGCACCAATGGGTACAGTCCACCGAGGGTGAAATTGGGCTCGCTCCCATGCAGCTGGTGGGCCTCACCAATGGCGACGCCCTGGTGATCGACAGCGGACGGGCCTACCCGGTCGAGATGACCAGCAATGGCGGACGCACCTGGCAGAGCGTCGCCCTGCCCAATCCGCCGGGCGTGAGCGCTCAGGGGGGAGGCAACGTATATCAAGCTCTGATGATGTTGCCGGGCGGCTCCCTCGTGGGCAGCAGCCTGTCTCCCGCGGACTCGACGGTCTGGAGCGTCCTGTCCCCGGGCGCCTCTCGCTGGCGGACCATTCCCGCGTCGGTCCTGCCTTTCGACGCCCAGGGCCTCACGGTCGCGAATGGGCGCCTCTGGTGGTACACGCCGGGCGCGAGCGCCACCAGCCCGCCCCAGGTGCAGAGCGCGTCCCCAGGATCGCTGTAGCGCTACGAGTCCTGGAGAAACGCCTGCAAGACGGGCACCTGGCTCCCGTCGATGTTCCGCGTGGCGGTCACCAGCATGACCGGGTGCCGCCGCCAGATGGCCCGAAGTTGCACCACGGCGGCCCGGTGTCCTTCGTCGGTCAACTCCTGCCGGTAGCGCTCGGCGAACTCGCCCCAACGGGCGGGGTCATGGGCGTACCAGGTTCGGAGCGCCGTCGAGGGCGCCACGTCTTTGAGCCAGGTGTCCCAGGGCGCCCTGGCTTTCGCCACGCCGCGGGGCCAGAGTCTGTCCACCAGGACGCGGTGCACGCCCGGTGCCACCGCCTCCCCCACCCGGCCTGTGAAGAGATCGGGCCATCCTTCCGGCATGAGGCACCCCCAGGTTGTACTCTGGCTGGCGACGGAGCCAACTGCTTGCCAGCGTATCACGGCGCGGGCCGCTCTCTGTGACCCCGCGCACAATCGGCGCGGATGACGAGGGAAATTCTTACCGGGCCTCGTACCGGCGGGTGCTGTTTGTGATCATCCGCACCAAGCGTCGGCGGTGTCGGATTACAATGCCCTCGGAGTTCCGCCGTCAGGGTCGCGAGAGGAGCTCGGCATGCCCAAAAGGCCCCAGCAACCCGACACCCGCGGCTGGCAGATGGGCAAGCCTTCGACCGGCGCCGCGCCTGCGCTGTCCATCCCCCTGCGGTTTCTGGCCACCGGATGGCTGAGTGCGCTGGTGGGCTTGGGATTGGCCGCCGCGAATGCGCCCGCGCTGGCTCACGCAGATTTTTCTGCGCCCGCCGTGCTGGCTACCGTACACACGTTCACCTTAGGGTTTCTGACCAGCACCGTGATGGGGATGCTCTACCAGTGGGTTCCGGTGATTACCGGGCGGCCGCTCGCGCGGCCCGGCTGGGCTCACGGGCACTTTGCCGCCTGGGTTCTGGCCCTGCCCTGCTTCGTGTTGGGGCTGGGCCAAGCCGCCTCATGGCTTCTCGCCCTCGGCGGCATTCTACTCACGATCGCAGCGGCCCTCTTCTTGGCCGGGATGGCTCGGACGCTCCGCGGCTCCGACCGAACGCTCCTGCCGGTGCTGTTTGTGAAGGCGGGGCTGACGTACTTCGCGCTCACAGTCGTGCTGGGCCTCGTATTGGACGCCCATCTGGTGCACGTGGCCGCCGTGAGCCCGTCCCGGCTACTGGCGCTGCACATCGTGGTGGCGGTGGCCGGGTGGCTGGGCCTCACCCTCTGGGGGGTGTCGTACCGCCTGTTCCCCATGTTCGTGGTATCCGAGGTCCAGTCGCAGCACGCCGGCGTGGTGCTGGTCGCGATGAACGCGGCGATCCTGTTGGGAGGTGTGGGGATTCTCGGCGTACCGGCGGCGCTGGGGGCGGCGGTCGTGCTGGGTCTCGGCGCGACGGGCCTCTTTCTGGCTGACCGGGCTCAGGACTGGCACATCCACCGGGCGCGCCGCCCGGACCCCGGCATGCGGCTGGTGCGGGTCGCAGGCGGGCTTTTGGTGTTGGTCGCGCTGGCAGGCGTTCTGTCCCTCTGGTATCCCGGCCGGCTGGCCGACACGCTGCCTGCGCTGGTGCTGGGCGTATTCTTTGCCGCGATCCTCGGTTTCGGACAGCGCATCTGGCCCTTCATGGTGTGGACGGCCACGTCGCGCGGGATCGACGCCCGCACGGTCCCCCATCTGGAGGAATTGTGGCCCTCCGACGCCAGCCGGGTCATTCCGTGGCTTACGGCGGGGGCCATTGGGCTCCTGGTTGCGGGGCTGGCCTTCGCGGTGGTCCCGGCGATTCAGGTGGGTGCCGTTTTGCTGGCGGCCGGGCAGTCGTGGGTCGGGGTGATGGGCGTGCGCATGCTCGCGGTGGCGCGACACCGGCGCCACCCGCCCGGGTCGCGCCTACAGCGCCCCCCGTCCCCCTCCGGGCGGTAGCCGGGGGCACCGATCCCGACCGCTTCCCCTCACGCACTCGGTGCTAAGACGGGCTGGACCGGGGTGGCCCGCTCAATCTCCGCCGCGCTGCTTGCGGCCCCCTCGGGCGCCTTCCGCTCACTCATCGTCGGCCGGCGGTCCCGTGCGTGATAATACCCGTGGCCATCGGCATGGGACATCCGCCCCACCCGGCCGTCCAGCCAATCGGCCAGCGTACGGACGGCGTCCAGCCCCTTGCCGGCAAACCGCTCATCCTGCTGCTCGCGCCAGTTCACCAGCATCCCCGCAGGCGCGAGGGATCCTTTCCACAGGTGCGCTGCCACCATACCTTCGACGACACGTCGAAGCGCGTCCAGGAGGGCAGCGCGGTCTTCCCCATCGGCGACCGGGCCCAGGTAGGTGATGGTGACGGGGTAGTCGGCCCGCTGATACACGCCCTCGCGCACCGCAACGCGGCAGTGCCACTCGCGGCCATCCCAGACCGGGGTTTCGGCACGAACCATGACGTCCACCTCCTCAATCCAGTGTCGCGATCCGCCGCACGCCTGGCTGTGGCAACCGTCACGATCTGACGGCCTCAAACCAAGCGGCGGAGGCTCGAACGCCTCCGCCGCACGGTCTGGACGGAACGCAGGTGTCAGTTGCGCGTCACCACAATGGCAAAGCGGCTCGGGCCGCGCTCTTGGTACTCCACCGCAAACACACCCGGCTGCTCAGCGTCCAGCTGATACAACAGCGGCTTCGGGTCGTGGTCGTTGATGAGAAGCGCTGAAAAGCCCTGCGGCACCGCGTCAAAGGCCGCCAGAATGGCCTGGTGCTTCACGGGCGGCGGAATCAGGGGGGCGTTGATAATGATCACGGGGTCTGCCATGAGAATGCCTCCTTATAACTTCCAGCATCACTGCCAGCGGCCGACGGCGAACGGGAACCTGCCATGCGTGTCGTCCACCCCAAAGGTGCCGCCTCGGCTCGCGCCAGGTCGTGACGCGGATCACACACTCACCGGCTCTTCGGCAGGTTGTCCTCGCGAACGCTGGCTGGGTCTGGTCCCGAGGCGCTGGCGCGTGGCCCCCGGTGCAACACGCCCGTGAACCGATGCAGCAGGCCATCGAAGCGCCGCTGGCCGGCGGGATCGGTCTTCAGGTTGACCCACGCGCGGGCCGCGAACCGCGCGGCGCGATCCGCGTCCTGCTCCGCCACGGCGATGAGGGCCTCTTGCAGGATGAGCAGCAGCGCGCGGTGTTCCTCTTCCTGCCAGGCCGTCCGCGCCAGCGCCTGGTCGGGTGCCCATCGCACGGCGGTCCTGCCGCCTTCCTCGTCAGGCGTGTAAACCTCACGGCCTTCGGCGGAGCTGGCTTCCAGCAGCATTGGGATCCACGCGGCGGAGCCCACCACCAGCAGGCGGCTCGCCGCATCCGCTTGCGTCCGCCAAGCGGTGACGCGGGCGGCGAACGCGGCCGCGTCGCCGGTGCCCTCCCACAGGTTCGTCGTGATGTCCATCTTGTTGTCTTCTGGCCCCCTTCTGGGCTCGTTCTGGGCTTTTGTCGGGGAAACGGCCGCTTGTGGCCGGCGCACCGGCGGTCCTGGCCGCCCGCTCACCCCGACAACGCGGGATGCGCCCCATGGTAAAGGGCGCGTGCCACATCCAGCGTGGCCAAGAACGCCAGCGCCAGCACTACGCGGAACGCCCCAAACCACCCGAGGGACAAAAATACGCCCCCCAGCGCCACGGCGGCGAAGTACACCAGATAGGCATAGTGGTCGCGCCGCTCGTCGACAAGGTCCTGCACACGGGGCACGCGGCCCTTGCCCAGGCGTTGGCCAAACGCATGGAGCCAAGTGAGAAACGGCACGATCTTGTAGAGCTGAGTCAGTGCGAGTCCTCCCACCCACCCATAAAGCGCCCAAAACACGACCGCGATTTCGGCTCGTGGGGTCATTCCCTCCGCGTACAGCACCACCCCCACCACGATGAGGCTGGCCAAGAAGCCGAGCGGAATCAGGCCGTAGCGGGCGTTGAGCTCCAGTGGGCGCCGCTTGCGCGTCTGATACAGGGCGCGCATGTCCACCACGTAGGCGGCCAAGCCCACCAACACCGCCGCCCACGCCAGCCCGTCGAAGCGGTTGGTGCCCAGCCATCGACCGGCCCACGCGACCGCGAGGCCCGCCCCGGTCACCGCGTAGGCCGTCCATCCCAGGGCCCCGCGATGCTCATCCGACAGCGTGAACATCGCCAGGAGCTTGTACGCCACGCCCATTGCCGTGAGCGTGAGCCACCCGCCGATCCCCCCAATGACGTGCGCCGTCAGCCCACGGCCGGCCAGTACGGCCAAGAGCCGCAGCGACAAGAGCTGAGGGGCGGCCAGCGACAGCGCCAGCAGCAGACCGGCGGCCACGGTGGCCAGCAGGAACACGAGGCCGGTGGCCACCAGCCACGCCGAGAGGGTCCAGGGCCAGGCGCGTGCCAGCGTGACGCCCAGGTTAACCGCGGCCACCAGCAAGCCCAGGATCACGAGGCTGCCGCCGACGGGCAGCAGCCAGGGCGTTTCTGGCAACGCGCCACCCGGCAGCGCCAGGAAGCCCAGCAGCATGAAGAGCAGCCCCGCCGCCACCGCGAACCACGTGGCGCCGGACGCTGCCTGACTCGCGAGCTCGGTTTCGGTCAAGACGGGGACAAACTGGTGCAGCGCCCCCAGCATCAGGAGGGTCAGAAAGCCCAGCGTGGTCAGGTGGACCCCCACCAGCACCCACGGATTCCCGATGTCCGCCAGAGGATTGGCCAGCCCCGACGCCCACAGCAGTTCCGCCAGCAGCAGCGACACCACCGCTGCGGCAAAGTAGCTCATGCTCCAGCGAGACAGCCGTACTCCCCGCATGTCCCCGCCTCCTCTCGCTTCGAACCCGCATCGCCTGGCTTGGCCGTCGAGGCCTGGCGAGCCGGCTCAGGAGCGCCGGGCCAGGCCCAGTTCCTGCGCCAGGCTGTGATAGCGCGGATGGGGCACCAGCACCAGCTGCACCAGCGCGTCCGTGAGCGCCGTGAGCGCATGGCGCTCCCCAGGGGGCAGTTCCACCGTTTGCCCCACCGACATGACGCGCTCCCCGGCCGCGTTCAAGCGAACCTGGCCTTTGAGCACCTGAATCAGCGCGGTGCTGGACGTTTCGTGGTCCTTCAGCATCTGTCCGGACTGGAAGCCAAACCAGACGACCGCCGCATGGTCGGCGTCGTACATGTGCCGGACCACCAGGTGGTCCGGGTGATAAAGCTCAGGGTCGTTCACGTTCCACATCACGATGTCTCACGCTCCTTGTTGACGAGCCGGCGCCGCGCCTCAGCCGCTCCCTGCCTCCGACGGCTCGCTATGCTTCGGCCGATAGATTCTGACGGTGGCCGAGATCATCCCGGGACCGCTCCAGCACGTGCCAGCGCATGGTGCCCTCGAGGGCCGGACCGCTGACGGCCTCTGCCGGGACTGCCTCGGCATCGGCCCGCGTCGCGACGACCACCAGGTGTCCTCCCTCCCGGATGGGTGGTCCGGCCGCCTCCCACAGCTGGCCCAACGGCAGCCGCTCGGGCGCCAGCACCAGCATCTCATCGCACAACGGCAGGGCGCCGCGAGCCAAGAGGTCCCAGTAGTTGCCCACCCAAACGGCATCCGCCGTCACTAGCCCGGCGGCCACGGCTTCGGCGACGACGTCCCCCCGCTGCTCCACGCCGCGCACCCATCCCGCGCCGAGGTCCCGCAGGATGCGGACTTCCAACCCCGCATGGCACCCCAGCAAGCAGAAGGATCGCGCGCGCAGTTCGTCTTTGGACCGGTAACCCGCCGCCAAGAGCGCCGTCGCCACCCGCGCATGAACCAGGCCGGGCACCAAGGCGGGCAATCCGTGGTGCCCTCGGGCCGCCAGCGCCGCATCCACGCGGATGGTTGTGGTACGCCACGCTCGCCGCTGTCTCTGCGTCGACGGAAAGGCACGGAACAGCACTTCTAAGCTTTGCCAGTCGCCGTGGGGGTCTAGGGGGCTGGCCGACCGCCGGGTCGTCACGGCGCACCCCCCGCGGCCCATTGGGTGAGTTCCGCCGTCGTCATCACGCGTCGCGCCAGGGGAAACAGGATGAGGTTCTCCTTTTGCATGTGCGTGGACAACAGGCCGCGGAGGTCTAAGGCCGCCGCGGCCCACTCCGCGTAAGCCCCGTCATCGCCGGCACGCCACATGGGATACCAGCGGCCGAAGCGCGCGCTCTGCGCGCGGATGGCGCGATGTTCCTCCAGCATCAGCGTGACCGGGCTGTCCGGCGCGCGCTCCACCAGACGCGGAAACACCCACGCCTCCTCCCGGGACGCGTGCGCGTCCAGTTGGGTGGTCAGCGGCTCCAGTAACGCATCCAGGCTGACGATGAAGTACCCCCCACGCCCGTTGACGCGAATCCCTTCAACGATCTCCGCCAATTCGGTGAGCTGCACCACGTACTCCTGATGCTCGCCCTTCAGCTGCTCGATGAGATCCAAGCCTAACGCCCCCTCAATCTTTGGCCTGTGACCCTTGGCGTGTGACGCCCATCCTACGCCACGTCTTCTGGAGTGCGGTGACGGTCATCACACCGCCGGCTCTGCGCAGGGCCGCAGACGCGTGTTCAGGCCGCCGCGTGATCTCCATCACGATGCACGCGGCCCCGCCGGGCCATGCTGAACTGTCCGCCCGCAACGGCGACGCGGCAGACGCCGCAGGAAGGGAGCGTATCGTCCGTGGTCACGGCTGAACAAGTGCGAGAAGAACTGAAAGACGTGATTGACCCGGAGCTCGGGTACAACATCGTCGACCTGGGGCTCATCTACGGCGTCACCGTCCAGGATGCCCGCGTGGAGGTGGTCATGACCATGACGACCCCGGGCTGTCCAGCGAGCCAGTACATCCAGAACGGCACGCACGAGCGCCTGCTGGCCATCGAGGGGGTGGACGACGCGGACGTCGAGGTGGTGTGGTCGCCCCCCTGGGACCCCTCGATGATGTCCGACGACGCCAAGCGCCACTTCGGTTTCGACTGACCGACGCCCAAAATCGAGATGCGCGTGCGGAGGTGTGACAGCTGTGGCGATGGCGCTGACCCCCAAGGACATTCTGGCGGTGCTGGCCCCGTTTCGAACGGCCGGGGGCGTGCAACCCCTCAAGGCGGGCCACCTCCAGGACGTGGCGATCGAGCCCCATGCTGACGGACTGCATGTCAATGTGCATGTCGACGATACGTGGAGCGGGGCACCGGTGTCAGACGCGGATCGGGA
>JAJYPH010000107.1 GCA_021795575.1 Bacillota bacterium | reverse complement strand
GGGATCCGAGGGATCGTCGCGGGGGCCGTGCTTGACGAGCTGAACCCGGTGGGGCGATAGCGCCCCGCGGCGGCCAGCACGATGCTCGCATGTCGGGCCGAGTCAGTATTCGAAACCGGGGGGGGGATCCCATGGCAGAGCCCGGAGGCGCGGTGCTGGCCCTCGTGGGCAAGACGCCCTTGGTGCCGCTCCACGCGCTGTCTCTGGAAACCGGGGCGACGGTGTGGGCCAAGCTGGAACGGCAAAATCCTGGAGGATCCGTGAAGGACCGGACGGCCTGGGCCCTGATTCAGGATGCCGAGGAACGGGGGCGGATTCACCCGGGCAGCGTCTTGGTGGAAGCGACGTCGGGCAACACCGGCATCGCGCTCGCCATGCTGGCGGCGGCCCGCGGCTACCGGCTGGTGCTGGTGATGCCCGAAGGGCAGAGCATCGAGCGGCGCCAGTTGTTTTCCGCGTATGGCGCCACGGTGGTGGAGAGCCCCCGCGCGGAGCGTACGGCGGGGGCGGTGGCCCGTGCCAAAGCCATTGAGGCCGCGCTG
Source organism: Bacillota bacterium (assembly GCA_021795575.1). GTDB lineage: Bacteria > Bacillota > Sulfobacillia > Sulfobacillales > JAIMBI01 > JAJZWV01. Next base: position 12,047 of record JAJYPH010000107.1, on the reverse strand, counting down.
CCGGACGCGTACATGACGCGCCAGCACGAAAACCCGGCCAACCCGCGCGTGCATGAGCGCACCACCGGGCCCGAAATCTGGTCGGCCACGGACGGTCGGCTCGACATGGTGGTGGCCGGCGTGGGGACGGGGGGGACGGTCACCGGTTTGGGGCGGTACCTGAAGAACCACCGGCGCACCATTGAAATGGTGGCGGTGGAGCCCGCCACGTCGGCGGTGCTGTCGGGCGGAGCGCCCGGGCAGCACAACATCCAAGGCATCGGGGCGGGCTTTGTTCCCATCATCCTGGACCGCTCGGTCATTGACCGCGTGGTGGCCGTGACCGACGACGACGCGTGGTCGACGACGCGGTGGCTTGCCCAGCACGAGGGGCTGTTGGCCGGCATCTCGTCCGGAGCCGCCTACGCGGCGGCACGGCAGGTGCTGTTGGAGACCGGGGGACGGGGGCGCACCGTCGTCGTCATGTTCCCCGACGGGGGCGACCGCTATCTGTCGACGGGCCTGTACCCGCCTACCCCCACATTCCCGGAGACGTTTGGGATGGACCTGCCGCCGGTTTAACCGGGAGCACGGCTTCCGACCGAGCGAGCCACCAAAACGCGGAGCACGGGGGCACGTGTGCGCGCGGCAATCGGACGGGGAAGGGGGGACCGCGCGCATGTGGCCCACTGGCCGCCATCCCACGGCCCTGCGGCGGGTTTGGACCAGCTGGCTGCTGATGGTCCTGGGAAGCCGGTTCGGGGGCTTGGTGCTGCCATGGATCGTGCTCACGGTCAGCGGGTCGCCCTGGCGTGCCGGGCTGGTGCTGGCTGTGGAGCAGCTGCCCCCGCTCCTGTTCTCCGGCGTGCTGGGCACGCGCTTGTCGGCGCCGCGACGCCAGCGGTGGGCGGTGACGGGTACGGCCGCCGAGGCGCTGGTGTGGGCGCTCCTGGCATGGCTGGCCACCCGGCACGAACTGGGCGTAGCGGTCTTGGGAGCGGCGGCCCTGTTGGTGGGTGCTGCCGATACCACGCGCGGGGTGGCGTTTTCCGCGTGGCTGCCGAATGCCATCGGGCGCCGCTGGCTGCCGGATGCCCACCGGCTGCTGGAGGGGGCCGACGCCCTGGCCACCGTTCTGGGGCCGCTCGTGGCGGGATGGCTGTTCATGGTGGTGGGCGATGCCCCCGTGCTGCTGGTCAATGCTGCCGCGCTGGCCGCCGCCGCCCTGGTGCTGTGGCGGGTGGTTCCCGAGAGCACCCCGGCAGCGGGACCGCCGGCGGAGGCCCCGGTGCGCTGGCGCGAGGGGTTTGCCACCCTGTGGCGGCGTGGCCGCCTTCGGATGGTGGCCGGTATCCGGCTGGCTTACGAGCTGAGTGGGGCGGCGTTCATCTTGGTGTTGGTCCTTGTCCAGCACACGCCTGGCCTCACGGTCGGCGACGCCGGGATCATTTTGTCGGCGGCTGGCGTGGGCGACGTCGTCAGCGTGGCGCTGCTCCAGCGCGTGGGGCACTGGCCGTGGCGGAGCGTCCTGGCCGCTTTCACACTGGCCGCCGCAGCCGGGATGGTGCTGTTGGCCGCGTCGCGCACCGTGGCGCTGGCGTCCGCGGCCATGTTCCTGATGGATGGGGCGCTGGCGGGCGGTTATCCCATTTTGGGTGCGGCCCTCCAGGCTCACACCCCCGACGCGGACCTGGGGATGGTTGGGGGCGCCAGCCACACCCTGGCGGCGGCGGAGCGGCTGGGCGCCCGCTTCTTCGGGGGTGCCGGAGGGGCGCTGGGCGCACCAATCTGCTTGATGCTGCTGGGGGGCCTCTTGGTGGGGGCCGGAACGTGGTCGGCCGTGGGCGGCCGCTTAAGCTCCGCCGTGAGCGACGTGGGCGGCGAGGCTCCCTGAGCCGGTCCTGCAAACCGGTCCTTTATACCACGCAGGCCGGGGGAACCGTGTTCCCGACCGTTTGCGCCGGGGCGGCGCCGCGCCCCGCTACCGCAGCCAAAACCATCGCACGACGGGCCGTGTGTAGCCGGAGGCCGGATCAGAGGCACCGCCGCGGAGAGGGCGTGGCCTCCAACGCCGGGTGAACGTGGACCCGGACCGTCGTCGGCTCGGAGAGGCGGCGCCCGCGCCGGTCCGTGACAGGAATGAAAACGGCCCCTGGCGAAGTCCGGCGCGCCCTCGACCGAGATCGTCTTCCCGCTGGTGCACGACGGCTGCTACGGGACTTCGGCTCACCGATCCCACCGGCGTTGGCGTAGAGCCGGGCCGCGTTGACAGGCGCGCCCCGTCAAGGGCATACTGTCACGGCACCCGGGGGTAGATGGAGGACTGGTGCCTTCCACGGACTTCAAATCCGATGGCCGGCCGGCGGTCGGCGGTGGGTTCGATTCCCACATACTCCCGCCACTTTCTTGTGAGCCCACGCCAGCGAAGTGTGAGCGGAGAACCAACATGACGAAGCAGAGGCAAGCGACGGTCCAACAGCTTTGGAGCGATGGACGCACGGGACTACGACCACGCCGGCACATGCTTGGCGCACGACTCGGTGGTGGAGTGGCCCGATTCGCACGAACGAATGACAAGAGATCAGTGGATTCCGGTGAATGCGGAGTACCCGGGCGACTGGGCGGCGGTCATGGAGCAGGCAGTGGCCACCGACACCGTGGTTGTCGGCGTCACGCGCGTCTTTGCGCGCACGTCATCGGGTCCCGTCTTGTACCGTGGTGTCGTTCTGCCAGTTCCAGGCGGCGGGGATGGGTGGGCTGACGGCGTATTAGAGCGACGTGGTGCTGGACGCGCCGCGGTCGGCGGCTCCCGTGGCCCGGGGGGCTGTCCCCAACCGATTGACCTCCTGCCGACGACGGCTACGGCTGGCCTTTCGGCCCCGTGCGTCGCGCCCAGGCGGGGTGAAGGAGGTGTCCACGTGTGGGACCGCACGGCTCAAAGCCGTTACGTCACGGTTCGCGACCGGCTCGCGCGGGAAGGCGTGTGGCAAGCCTTGGCGCGCTTTCACCCCGTGATGGCCGGCAGCATTCCGCTGGGATTGGACACCGAGGCCAGCGACGTGGACGTGCTGGTGGAGGCCGGTAACCTGAAGGCCTTCAGGCAACAGTGCACATACACCTGGGGGGGACGTCCTGGTTTCTCTTTGGCCGAGCGAGAATGGCAAGGCTCACCGGCGGTAATTTGTCGATTCCCGGCCGACTCGCGGCTTTGTGAAGTGTTCGCCCAGCCACGGCCGGTCGCCGAGCAGCAGGGCTTTCGCCACCTGATCGCGGAATGGCGTCTCTTGACGGCAGGCGGCGAGGCGCTGTACCACGCGGTGCGCGCCGCGCGCATGCGGGGCCTCAAGACGGAACCGGCGTTTGCCGAGGTGCTGCGCCTGGAGGGCGACCCGTACGTGGCCCTGTTGTTGGAGCGCTGTTCCGACGACACCCTGCAAGACATCGTAGTGAGGCGGCACGCCTCCCCGCGGTGACACCGGGCTATCCGTAACCGTGCGCGCTCTGTGGTATCCTGTAGCTAGCGAGCCTAGCGAATGGAGTGTGCCGGGATGAAGGACGATGAAGTGGTGCGGCTGGACGGTTGGTTGGAGCAATTTCGCCGCGAGTGGATGGCCGGCGTGCGGCAGGCGGCGCGCGACGCGTCAGGCGGGCGAGCGGGCCGAGGCGCGTTTCGGGTCCTGGAAGCGCTGGTGGGGGGCGGCGAGCGGTCGCCGTCGGAGTTGGCCGAGGATGTCGGGGTGCGCACCAGTACGATGACGACGCATCTGGATCGGTTGGAGGAGTGGGGCTGGGCGGAGCGCCGCGCGGATCCGGGGCATGGGGCGCGCGTCCGGGTGATGGCGACGGAACAGGGCCGGGATGCGTACCAGCGGTTTGTGGCTGGTCGGCACGCGGTGCTGCGCAACCTGCTGGACCCCATGCCGCCCGACGGACGGCAAGCCTGGACGGACGCGTTGAGGGCCTGGGCCGATTGTCATCGGACAGCGCGGGTGCCCTCATGAGCATGCACGGCATGCACGCCGTCTGGGAGCAGCGGCGGTCGCTCGGATACATGGAGCAGGGCAAGCCCACCAAAGAGACGGCGCGGCGGCTGTTAAGAACCCTCGGCCCCCACCGGCGACTCATCGCCGGTGCGCTCGCGCTCACCGTGCTGGGCGTGCTGCTGGGCTTGGTCCCACCCCTCCTGATGCGGCAAATCATTGACGGCGCGATTCGCCAGCGCAACTACGCGTCGCTGTGGTGGCTGGCCGCCGGCCTCCTGGCGTTTCCCGCCGTCGGCGCCGTGGTGAGCGTCGGGCAGAGCTATTTGAACGCGGTGGTGGCGCAGGCCGTCATTCATGACCTGCGCACGGCCATGTATCGCCACGGGCAACGGCTGGGCATTCGGTTTTTCACCAAAACGCCCGGTGGGGAGATCCACTCGCGGCTGGTGAACGACTTAAACGCGGTGCAGAACGTGCTGAGCCGCACGATGACGGGGCTGTTCGTGAACGCGCTGACGGTCACCCTGACGCTGGCGACGATGTTCATCATCAACTGGCAGCTGGCGATCGCGGCGGCTTTGGTGCTGCCAGCCTTTGCGCTGCCCGTTCTGAGCTTTGGGCGGCGCACCTATGACGCCATCAACCGGACCCAGGAGTCGATGTCGCAGATGACCGCCCACCTGGAGGAAACCCTGACCCTGTCTGGGATTCTGGTGGTCACCAGCTTCGGCACCCGGCGGCGTGAGGCCGATCGGTTCGGCGGGTACAGCGCGTCCGTGCGAACCCATCAGGTGCGGCAAAGCATGGTGGGCCAATGGCTCAGCATGGTGGTGCGCATTCTGTCAGCGCTGGGACCCGCCCTGCTGTACGGATACGGCGGATACCTGGTGATCACGCACCGAGCGGAGCTGGGCACCATCGTGGCGTTTGCCACCTATCTGGTGCAGCTGTACAGCCCGGCCTCCTCGCTCGCCGGGTCCAACACCACACTCATTGGGGGCCTGGCGCTGTTTGACCGCATCTTTCGGTTTCTGGATCTGCCCGCCGACGTGCCCGAGCCACCGACGCCGCGCCCGCTGCCCGGCGTCATGGGCGTGACGCCGCTCCCGTTGGAGTTTGACCGCGTGCACTTCGGCTACCAGCCCACCGAAGAAGTGCTGCACGGCGTGTCGTTCGTCGCCCAGCCGGGTCAGCTGACCGCGGTGGTGGGGCCCTCGGGCGCCGGCAAAAGCACGATCCTGTCGCTCGGGGCCCGCTTCTACGATCCCGAGGCCGGCGCGGTGCGGCTGGGGGGCGTTCCGCTGGCAGAGCTGACGGAGGCCGACCTGCGGTCCGCCATGGCGGTCGTGACCCAGGAGCTTTATCTGTTTCATACGACGCTCGCGGACAACATCCGGTACGGACGCCCCACGGCCAACGACCAAGCGGTGCGGCAGGCGGCCGACGCCGCGCAGCTGGGCGAACTCATCGCGGCCTTGCCCGAGGGCTTGGACACGGTGGTCGGTGAGCGGGGGTACCGGCTGTCGGGTGGGGAAAAACAGCGCGTCGCGATTGCGCGGGCCATCTTGAAAAATCCGAGCGTGCTGTTGCTGGACGAGGCCACGAGCTCGTTGGACAGCCATGCCGAGCGCCTGATCCAGGAGGCGCTGGATCGCCTCTTCCAGGGACGGACGGTGGTGGCCATTGCCCACCGCCTGTCCACCGTGCTGGCGGCGCATCAGATTCTGGTGGTGGAAGCGGGCCGGATCCGCGAGCGGGGGCCCCACGGGCAGCTGCTGCGTCAGGGTGGCCTGTATGCCGCGCTCTACCACGAGCAGTTTGACCCCGGGCTGCTGGGGACGGAGGTGCCGCGCGATCCGGCGGCCGCAGCGCTATAGGGGCACGGCAACCGGTCCGCAGCACCGAGCGTTGTGACCAACAAGCGGTGAGATCCACGGTGGGAGGCTAGGGCATGGCGCAGGTGGCGACTGAAGCCGCGATGCCGGTCATCACGGCGGGACAGCGGCGTTGGCGATCGCTGTCCCGCCATCCCCTGTTCTGGGCGGGCAGCACGCTGTTGGTGCTGCTGGCCCTCTTTTCGTTTGTCGGCCCCGACGTGTACCCGAAAAGTCCGATCGCCACGCACATCGCCCATACGCTGGCACCGCCCGGCGGGGCGTTTCCGTTGGGGGCGGACGTCTTGGGGCGCAACGAGCTGGCGCGTCTCATGGTCGGAGGCCAGGGATTTTTGCTGGTCGGATTTGTGTCGGCTGCCGTCGCGTCGGCACTCGGCGTGCTGATCGGGCTGGTGTCCGGCTTGGCCGGGGGATTGGTGGACCGCGCCTTCATGTGGTTCACCGACACCGTGCTGGGTATTCCTCAGCTGGTGCCGCTGTTTTTGGTGGTGGTGTTGTTTCGGCCCAATGACGGCACCATGATCGCCGTGCTGGGCCTGACCGGCTGGCCGCTCGTGGCGCGGCTGGTGCGTGGCGATGTGCTGTCTGCCCGCGAACGGGAGTATGTGGAGTCGGCCCGCTCAGGCGGCGCGACCCCGGGCCGCATCATGCGCCGGCACCTCCTGCCCAACGTGATGGGGACGGTGGTGGTGGCGGCCAGCGGGCAGGTCAGCACGACGCTGTTGGTCCTAGCCACCGCCAGTTTCCTCGGGTACGGGCTGCCCCCGCCCAACCCCAACTGGGCGGGGATGGTGGCATCGAGCCGCCAGTATCTGTATGACAACAGCTGGTGGCTCCTGTGGCTGCCGGGCTTGGCGTTTGTCTTGCTCCAGCTGTCGGTGAACTTTGTGGCCGACGCGCTCCGACAAGCCTTCGATCCGAAAAATCAACGAGGGTTGGCCTAATGCTGGCGTATTTGGGCCAGCGCGTGGTGCAGGCGCTGTTTGCGTTGTTGGGCATCGCGGTGATTATTTTCTTCCTGCTCCACTTGGATGCCGCCAGCCCGGCGCGCGCTGATCTGGGGCTGCGCGCCTCCCAAAAGGCGGTCAACCAGCTGAATGCGGAGCTGGGCCTCAATCTGCCGCTGCCCCTGCAGTTCTGGAACTGGTTCCGCTCGACGTTTTTCGCGCACGGCCTGATCCTGCAGTGGCTCCGGTTCCTGCCCCGCACCCTGGAGTTGGCGGCGTTGGGCATTGGCCTCGCCTTCGCGTCGGCGGTGGGCCTCGCGTCGTGGCAGGTGGAGCACCCCAACACCTGGGGCGACCACCTGCTGACGGCCGTGCTGTACGTCCTGAATGCCACGCCCGCGTTTTGGCTGTCGTTGCTGCTGGTGTGGGAGCTGGCGCTGAACCTTCTCATCCTGCCGCCCGACGGGGTGCCCTCCGTCACCCACCTCGGGTTTTGGCAGTGGGGCGTGCATATGATCATGCCGGTGGCGACGGTGTACGCCGCGGCGGTGGGGGGCTGGACCCGGTACCTGCGGGCGTCATTGGAGGAATCGCTGGAGACCGACTTCGTGCGGACGGCGCGGGCCAAAGGGGCGGATGAACACCGGGTGCTGCGCCGGCATGCGCTCCGGAACTCGCTCTTGCCGCTGTTGACGCTCGCAGGCACCTCGTTTCCGGTCCTGATCAACACGGTGATTGTCGTGGAGATCGTGTTTTTCATTCCCGGCGCCGGTGCGCTGTTTTATCGGGAGCTCAACAGCTTGAACTTCGGCCCCGCCACCAGCCTGGCGTTTCTGCTGGCCGCGGTGGGTGTGCTGGGCGGCGTGCTGGCCGACATGAGCTACGCGGTGGTGGATCCGCGCATCCAGTACCGATAGCGGCCTGTGGCCCGGGGGCCAGCGTCGTTGCGCGCGGTGGGCGGCTCTCGCTCACGGATTCTTGAGGACCGTGTCATGGTGCCCACAGATGCGAAAAACCAGTACATCGCCAGCCAAGAACTGGCATGTCAAGCGCAAGTCGCGGGGCGCCCGAGCTTCCCAGATGCCGGGCACACCCTGAACCTCTTTCAGATGAAGGCTGGGATGGTTCCGGTCCGCTTGCACGCGATCCACGGCATCCAGGACCGCGCGCCGGTCCTGGGGCTGGAGTTCGTTGTAGGCGCGGACAAATCGGCGCGTAAACTCGACCGTCACGCATCGCCGCCCGTTGTGTCACCCGTGGTCTCATGCCCGTTCTCATCGTCCGCCGCAGCCGCCGCTCTCCGGAGGGCATCGGATGCCGTCTCCCCAGGACGACTGGCCACGACGCGCCCGTGAACTAAATCTTCTTCTGCCGCCTGTTCTGCGGCCTGCCACTCCGCCGTCCAAAACCACTCCTGGTCCGGGTCAATGGCCACCATCTTGCGGGGGCGCAAGAGCACGCCACGGTCATCGTCGCTGATTTGCACGTCCACGTAGTCCCCTTCGGCCAAGTGCAAGCGTTCGCGGACGGCTTTGGGAAGCGTGATCTGGCCATGGCGTGTCAACTTGGTAAGCACCGGCGCCCCTCCTTTACTGGAAAGTCGGGAATCCAACTTTCGTCAATCATATCGTCGGGTGGCGCGATGCGCAAGGGGCAGCGTGGTCGGCGCACCGGGATTTGCCGTCTGCGTGCCGGGCCCAGCGTCGGCGCGGACGGAGGAGTCAATACGGCGGCCGCGCCGACGGCGCACCCAAAAAATATGTGCGGCCCCGGCCCGAGTGCCGGGCAGCCGCCGAGTGGTCGCTCGCGGCGGCCTCCTTCGGTGCCCCAAGGACCCGCGGGCACGTCCGACCGCCATAAGTGGGCGCATGACTCGAAGTGAGGGTGCCCGCTGAACGAGCGTCTAGTTGGCGGAGGTTCGGCACCGATTGTGCGTGATGGCAGCGTACTGCCGCGGGATCGTTGACGACACGGCCGAGGCTTCCAAGACGGCGGTGCCTCCTGAGGTCGGGTTGAAGATATCGCGCGGCGTGTTGAGAGGCACGCGGAGCCATCCATCAAACCCAATGCCCGTCCAGTGATGGCGGGCCACCACCCGAGTGAAGGGCGTCCAACCCCGCCGCTTCCGCGGTGGCCAGCGCGTGCTGGATGGCGGGCGTGTGCACCGTGACGCTTCCACCGACCAGATCACGAGCAGGTTAGAGGACACCGCCGGTCCCTTCAGGACGGGTACGGACTTTGGGTGGGCCGACGCCACATAAAGCGGGAGCCATAACGTTCCGTGCGCATCAGCCCGGGACCCAAACACGTCGCCGCTACCTTCGAAGTTGAACACCACACCGGCCGGGACGGGCACCGAGGCCCCCCGCGGTCCCCGCAAACGAGAGGACGGTTTCCGGGATACCCGCGCCCTGGGTGGTCAGCGGGTGTCCAATTGCGATCGACAGAGTGGGATGCCGGGACGCGACGGTCAGCGTCCCATAATGGTCAGACGCGGCAATGCACGTGCGGATCATTTTCGATGAACAGGCCGGAGGCTTGAGCCCGTAGACGCCGGCCCGGCCGCGGCGCTGGCGTGGGGGAGGGGGCTTTGGACGTCCCCGTCGTCAGGGCGGTGCCGCACCCCGCCACAATTCCAGCCATACGCATGACGCGACCCACGCCGCGAATCGCATGACCATCCCTCCTGCCGCGCCAACGGGGTTCCTTCGAGAAAGGTTACGGGCAGCACCGCTGGCGTGTGGGTTCGGCAGCCGTTCGACGGTCCCGCCCCGCTTGACCGCCGCGGGAGGCCGGCCATAATAAATAGGCGCCAGGCGTGCAAAGCGCACAGATTCGAAAATTGGGCGACCGGACGAACGGAGGGCGAGCAGTGCCAAGTATCGTGATTTATGGGACGCCCACCTGAGGCGACTGCATCGGAGCGAAAGCGTGGCTTTCGCAAGCCGGCCTCTCATTTGCCTATCATGACGTGACGGTGGATGCCGAGGCGCGCGAGCGGTGGCTCGAGCTGTCGGACGGGGGGAACCCGACGATCCTGGTAAATGGACGCATCGTGATGGCGGGGGGCGTCTTCACGCCCGCCGTGTTTGACGGCGTGCTGTCCCAAGGGGACCACCGGGAGCCGGCGGACCATTAAGACGTCCGCCGGCCCTCGGCTATTCCAGCGTGAGGGTGACGCGGTCCCCGCGGTCGCTGTCCACCTCGATGATTTGGCCGACGCCCGCTCGGCGGATGAGGTCCAGCAGCTCGTCGACCGAGATGAGCGTGTTGTTGACCCTGACGTGGCGGCCCGGCAGCCAGCTCGCCACTTGGTTCACCAGGCCAAGCGGCAGGCGGACGTTGACCTGTTCGCCGCGGCGGGACTGCACCCGAATGCGAACATGGCGCGCGTGGGTTTCGGTGGCTTCGGCGTCAGCCATCGCCTGCTCGGGCGCAAGCGTGCCCTCGGCCACCTCATGCAGGATGCGGCGGAGCTGCTGTTGGCGGTCCCCGTCCCCAAACCCCTCGGGATGCGCATCCAGCGGGATGTACAGCCGGAACGCCTCGTCTTCGGTCACGCGGCCTTCGGCCAGCATCGTGAGCACCTGGTGCTGTTCACTGGTCATCGCGAACCTCCTGTGGTTTTCGTGTCGCGTGCGGCCTTAGGCCGTCTCCCTAAATGCCCCCACGGCTACGGAACATCAGCATCGGACCATGGCAGGGGTGGCGCGTCAATGCGATGGGCCGATCATTGGTCTTAAGGACAGGGTGGACGGGGGTCCCCGGGGGCGCTGGATGGACCCGGACGCCCGCCGGAACATTTTCAAAGCGGTTGGCGGGTGTTATACGTAGGAGGGAGGCGAGAGCCATGGATTTCGACTTGACGCCGGACCAGTCGCTGATTCGCACCACCGTCAAAGACTTTGCCGACCAGGTGGTGGCGCCGGGGGCAGCCCAGCGCGACGAGACCGGCGAGGTGCCGCTCGACATCATGCGCCAGATGGGAGACTTGGGGTTCTTTGGCATCCCGTTTCCCGAGCGCTGGGGCGGATCGGGCGGGGACACCGTGAGCTACGCGCTGGCGGTGGAGGAGATTGGCCGCGTGGATGCGTCGCTGGGCCTGGGATTTGCCGCCCACGTGTCGCTCGGCTGCTCGCCTTTGTACCTGTACGGCTCGGACGCCCAACGGGAGCGGTTTCTCATTCCGGCGGCCACGGGCCAGTACTTAGCGGCGTTCGGGCTCACGGAGCCTGGGGCCGGTTCGGATGCCGGCGGCACCGCCACCCGCGTGGAAGAGACGCCCGACGGCTACCGCATCACCGGCACAAAAATCTTCATCACCAACGCGCTGCACGCGGGGTACATTGTGGCCACCGCCCGCCAGCCGGAAGACCAGCGCATTTCGTCTTACATTGTTCCCGCCGGGACGCCGGGGCTCACCGTGCGCGCCGACTATCGGAAGCTGGGCATGCGGTCCTCGGAAACGTGTGAAATTCATCTGGACGGGGTCGAGGTGCCTCGGGATCTGCGGCTGGGCGAGCCCGGTCGCGGATTTCGCCAGTTCCTCGAGATTCTGGACGGGGGCCGCATCAGCATCGGCGCGCTGTCCGTAGGCGTGGCGCAAGCCTCGCTCGACGCGGCCCTGGCGTACAGTCAGACCCGACGGCAGTTTGGCCAGGAGCTGGCGCACTTCCAGGCCATTCAGTTCAAGCTGGCGGATATGGCCATGGAGGTGGAGCTGGCGCGGACGATGGTCCTGAAGGCGGCTTGGCTCAAGGATCAGCGCCGTGAGTACGCCAAAGAGGCGGCGATGGCCAAACTATACGCATCGGAGGCGGCTATGCGGGCGTCGCTGGAGGCGGTGCAGATTCACGGCGGTTACGGCTACATGCGCGACTACCCGGTGGAGCGCTACATGCGCGACGCCAAGCTGCTGGTGATTGGGGAGGGGACCTCCGAGATTCAGCGGCTCGTGATTGCGCGGCAGCTGCTGGCCCGGTGACCACGCTTTTGGCGTGGCTCGCCACGCTGCCGGCGGAGCACCCCGCCCGCCGCGCGGATGCTGGTCGCTCCCTGCCGCTGGCCCCCGGCCCGTTTGGGGTGGCGCGGGTGGACCCTGGGCTCTGGCTGGCCGCGTGGCGAGCGGGCGCGCCGGTGTGGTGGACGCCGCCTTCCGTCGCCTGATGACCTTTCAGATTGCCCGGGCACGGGCGCTCTATCGTGCCAGTCTCCCCGGCATCGCGCGCCTCCACCGCGGCGGG
>JAJYPH010000296.1 GCA_021795575.1 Bacillota bacterium | reverse complement strand
CCGACCGCCGCCGCCAACCCGAGCACCGCCGCCGCGGCGCCCACCCGAAGGGGCTGGCGCCGCTTCCAATGTTGGTTCGCGCGCGCCTCCGCCTGTGGAAGACTCACCTGCCGCCACCGCGCGCGATCGGTCACGGGCGGGCTGCCCGCGCCGAGGCGTTCCTGCCACCACCCGCGCTCCCTCTCTTCGTCAAAGGCCTCCCTATCCCTGGGCATGCGGGTTCCCTCCCTTCTGAGCGACGGCGGCCTCGTCCTGCAGGCGCGCCTCCAGTCGATGGCGGGCCCGGGTTAGGCGCACCCGCACGGCGTTGGCCGTCGTCCCGAGCCCCTGGGCGATGGCCTCGGTCGACAGCCCCTCGTAGTAGAAGAGCTGCACCACGACCCGTTCGTGGGCCGGAAGCTGGTCCAACAGCCAAGCTCCATAGTCTCGCCGGGCGATGCTCTCCGCGGGGTCCGACCCGCTGGGCGTTGGGGCGACGTTGGCTGCCGGCACCCAGCGGCCGCGTCGGTGCCAGTCCACCACGAGGCGGCGGGCCACCGTGTACAACCAGCCCACGGTGGGTTCCGGGCGCCTAGATGCCAGGTGCAGGTACAATCGGACGAACGTTTCCTGGACGACATCTTCGGCTGCGGCGTCATCGTCGGTGAGCTGGCGCGCATAGCGCTGCAGGGCGGCCGCGTGACGCTCGAACCACTCAGTGCACTGTTGGGCCAGCAGAGCGTGGCGGGGGTCGCCCGCGGCCAGCGTCTCGCTCGCGGGTCCCGAGGCACCCGGCGGTTTGTGCTGCATCGGTTGCCCCGCCTCCATTCCCCTGCCGCTAGAACGCTGGCCGATGCCGAAACATTACGGCGCCGCCCCGAGTGGGACTGGCGTGTGCACCCCCGGGGGGTGATCCATGTGGGTGGTGCGGTGACCGTGGGATGGGTGGTCGAGATGGTCCGTGGACGTCTCATGACGACTGGAACCGCTCGTGATGAAGCGCAGTTGCCAGGTAGGTCATCCCGCGCCATCTCGGACGTGCCTGCGTGCTGGCGGCGGGCCGTCACGCGTGCCGGCGCGCCCACGCCAGGGGCTCCCGGACGTTGGGCGATGCACGTGGTGCCCCGAGAAACTTCTCCCGGCCCGGTGGGTAGTGGTGGATCGGGGGGCGGATCGGGGTCTTGCATTCTCCGACGCCGGAGGCGGGCACGAACAAAAACCCAAGCGCCGAGCATGGTCGGCGGGACGCTGTGGCGTGCGCTGGTCAGCGGCTAGACGCGAGGGGGCGGGATGGGGGGCGCACGCGTCCTGATCGGGGCCGGCGTCTGGTGGAGGCTCCGTGATATTGACGGCCGCTGGGCGCGAGTCCTGCCAACGGGGTGGTGGGGCACGGGGCGCCGCGCGGCGGGGTTGTGCAGCTGCGCGCCGGCCGGTGGCGCTGTCCCGGCAGCAGTACGCAGGCTGGGGCTAGCCTAGCTTAGGTATTGTCGAGACCGTCGTGGGCGGTCGCATGGCCCAGCGTCTCCCCTCACTCCCGCTTTCGCCGGGCTGGACCCCGTGGCCTGGCCGGACACGACGTCCCATGAAGAGCGGACGATGGCAACGGACGCTCGCCGCTTGGGCGTACACTCCATCCGACACGCCCACCAGCACGTCGCTGCCGCGGCCACCCGGCACGAGTGGACGTCGGGGAAGTGTCCCACCCTCATCGGCGTCGATCCCGCGGGCGCAGTGGATGCCCACCCGGGCACCGGCGGCGTGACCTGGGCGATGCTTGGCTTACGACCCACGTGGGCTGGTCGCGCCCGGGGCATTGGGCTAAACCGCGGCGGGCGCTTACAGCGGCCGTCCAGGTCCAGCGGGATCCGGCGATTCAGTAGAGCGATGCGAGCGGCCAGGCCCACCAGAGGGCAAAATGGGGAGAAAGACGCCGGTCGCGAGCGCACCCAGCGGACTGGCCACGCCAAACAGCGTCATGACAACGCCAAACACCCGCCCGCGAACGTGCTCAGGGATCAGGCGCTGCATCATGGGGAAGGTGAGGGCATGGCCGGTGCCGTTGGCCACCCCACCCACCCGCAGCGTGGCGGCCGCGAGCGTGGGCGCGTGCAGCAGGGCGAACACCCCGAGGAGGCAACCCTGGGCGCCAAACAGGTAGGCGGTCGATACACACAGCGGCAGGGTCCGAAACCGGACGACGATGAGACTGCCGATGACGAGTCCGACCGCCCAGCTGACATCGATGAGGCCATAAGCCAGGGCGCTTGCATGCAGGACGTGGCGCACCCAAAACGGGAACCTGGTCACCGCGGCCACAAAGGCAAAGTTGGCCATGACCACGAGGGGCAGCCGTTGGACCAGTCCGGGGATCGCGCGCGCCCCGGCCCACCCGGCTGCCAGCTCGTGCCACAAACCGTTTGCTGCCGGGCCATTCCTCGGGCTGCTCACAACCTGCGGGCGTGCGGCCACCATCCCCATCATGAGCCAGATGGCCAGCGCCGACAGCCAGAACGAGGCCAGGTCTGCGCCAAACTCCACCGTGACGCCCACCGCGGCAGTGGCCGCCCCGCCGAGCGCGGACCCGATGACGCTCGAGAGCGGATTCGTCAGGGAATACCAGCCGTTGCCGGTGGCCAGATCGTCGGGCGGCATCAGCCACGGCAGCAGCACGTTTTCCGCGGGGCCAAACAGGGCGGTGCCCAGACTGTTGAGGCCCAGCAGCACCTGGATGATGACCGGGATGAGGCTCCCGGGGATGACCAGCGCCACGAGCCCGACGAGCACGGCCATGCCGCGCAGCACATCGGTCATCAGCATCAGGCAGCGGGGTCGGTCCGGTCCACCAGGACCCCTCCCACGGCCGCGAGGAGGGACGGGACCACCATCACGAGCCCGGCCTCCGCCAACCGAAACGGCGACCG
>JAJYPH010000106.1 GCA_021795575.1 Bacillota bacterium | reverse complement strand
CCTCGTTCATGGCAAAGCCTCCTGGTCCTGGTGTGGCGTGCCCCGTTCCACGGCCAAGGTCGTCGTGATCGGTCGGCACTGCAGCAGGTACAGACTCTCGTTCCAAAAAGCCGCCTCGATGTCGACCGGATAGCCCAGCCGGGACTCCAGCCGCAGCAGGAGCCGCGCGACGTCCACGACGTGGGCATCGGTCAGCACCAGTTGGTCGGCCACGGATCGAGGCACAGGCACTGTGCGGGTGTCACCGTGTGGCGCCGGCACCACCATCAGGGCTTTGTCGCCCAGTCGCCGGGCGATGATCCGCAGGTCCGTTCTCCGGACCGTGTAGGCGTCGGGCGTGACCAGGCCCGCCACCAGGCTTTCACCCAATCCCCATGTGGCGTGGACCACCATCGCGGCCGCGTCATCCGGGCCGGTCGCCACGGGGTTCGCGGAAAACGCCACCAGGGAGGCATCGGCGGGAATGAGCGCCTGCACCAGCACGGCGGGCGCACCCGCCTCTTCCGGGAGGGCTTTTCCCTGCCGATACGCCGCGGCCCGTGCGGTGAGTCCCGACGCCTGCACAACCCCGGCCGCCTCCAGCAGCGCCTTCTCCCCGCGTACCCCGAGCTGCGTGGCCAGCTGCCCGGCAAACGAGGCCCGCATGCCGTCCTCCCCAACGGCCGAAGACCGCACCGCCACGCGCGGCGCGTCCTCGTCCACGTACTGGCCCAACCGCTGATAGGCATCCCGAATCTCCGCGACCAGCGCTGGGGAGGACAGGTCGGCTCCGGCCACGATCGCGAACCCCGCCGGCACCCGGGCGTCGCCGGTGAGGCGCGCGAGCGCCGCGCTTTTGCCGCCGGTCGCCTGCACGTCTCGGCACGTTTCGTCCGTGAGCCACCGAACCGCTGGCGGAAGGACTCGGGGCGTCACACGGCATCCTCCCCTGACTCTTCTGCTGCGCCACCGCCCCGAGGGCAAGGTCACGCCGATCATCCTACCATGCACACCGGCCCCCGGGTGCTGTCCCGCGCTGCTTCGGGGAGGCGGGTCAAAAGACGGGACGAACACAAAGGCGCGGGCAAAGGAGAGCCTTTGCCCGCGTCTTGCGAGAGACCTAGTAGCGGCGCGTACGCTCCTCGCGAGGGCGCGCCTCGTTCACCGTCAAAGCACGGCCGCCGAAGTCGACCCCGCTCAAACGCTCGATGGCGTGTTCCGCATGCTCATCCGCGACTTCCGCAAAGCCGAATCCGCGGCTCCGGCCGGTTTCCCGATCCGTTGCCACCCGAACCGACTCCACTTCCACGTTGGCCTCGTTGCGGAAAAGCTCCCGCAGTGACTCTTCCGTCGCCGACCACGGCAGATTGCCGATGTAAAGAGACTTCGACATGGTTACACACTCTCCCCAGACACAATTTGCACTGGGAAGCAGCTGTGAAGGTTTGGATCTGCATGGCTCAACCCGGACGTGCTCAACCAGCATACCACTACGCTCCCCGTTCATGCAAGGGGCAAGCTGGGCGAATTCGCCCAGTGGTGAAAATTTTTCCCCGGTGCTGGGCGTGCCAAGGAATTAGGAATGACCCGGGGCGTCGAGCGCATGCTGGATGCGCGCCCGCTCCTTGGTGGGAGACTCCCACCAGTCGAGCGCCCAGGTGCGATGAATGCGCCATCCCAGTTCTGTCAGGACGGAAGCCCGCAAGAGCTCGCGGTCGCCCACGGACGGGAGGGCGGCGTACCCGGCCCCGTCCGTGAGCACGGCCAGTCCATAGCGGTCGGGGTCCGTCGGGTCCACCACCGCCAAGTCCACCCGGAAGTCGGACAGGCCGACGCCCACATGCGCTGCGACGCCGTGCTCCGCCAATTCGGCCTGGATGTCGGCCAAGAGGCCGCCCGCCGCGGCGCGCTCGCCGGCGGAGGCCGCGTGCGCCGATGGCGTCGGCTGCGCGGCGTACGCCAGGTAGTCGCGCAGATCCCGGGCGCCGTCGGCGCGTGTGCGACTGAGGTCAATGTCCTCAGGACCGATGCTGGCAAAGACTTGGGCTCGGAGGCGGGCGCGCGTGACGGCCACGTTGAGCCGACGCGGGCCGCCCGCCTGGTTCAGGGGCCCAAAATTCATGGCCATGCGCCCGCCGGCGTCGCGGCCGAACGTGATGGAGAAGAAAATCACGTCGCGCTCGTCTCCCTGGACGTTCTCGAGGTTCTTTACAAAGACGCGCTCCGCCCCCTGCCCATTGATGGCGGCCTCCAGGGCCGGGTCCTCGCTCTGCCGCTGGTCCAGCAGGGTCTCGATGAGCTGCTGCTGAGGCTGGTTGAACGTGACCACGCCCAGCGTCTCGGTCCTGTGGTCGGGATCCTGGAAGTGCTGTTGAATCGCGTCCACGACCGCCAGGGCCTCGGCATGATTCGTCCGGTGGCCGCCCCGGTCATAGACGCCGTCCACCCGTACGAGGCGGACCGCCCGATCCTCCGTGCTGGGCGCGGGAATGGTGACCAGTTGTCCTTCATAGTAGTGCCGGTTCGAGAAGGCGATGAGGCGCTCATGCCGGCTGCGGTAATGCCAGCGGAGGGATAGGGAAGGGATGCCGGCCCCCAGGCACTCGTCGAGGATGCTGTCCAAATCCTCGGGGTCGGTCGAGTCCTCCCCGTCCTCGCCACCGCCCTGCCCGCTGAAAAATTGGGTGGGGGGCAGCTGTTTGGGGTCCCCGACGACGATGGCCTGGCGGCCGCGGGCCATCACGCCCACGGCGTCCCAGACGGCAATCTGCGAGGCCTCGTCGAAGATAACGACGTCAAAGCGGGTGTCGGCGTCCAAATACTGGGCCACGGACAGGGGAGACATGAGGAGGCACGGCTTGATGCGGGGCAGCAGGGGTCCTAGGCGCTCCAGCAGCAACCGTACGGGCAGGTGCTGGCGCTGCTTT
Source organism: Bacillota bacterium (assembly GCA_021795575.1). Taxonomy (GTDB): domain Bacteria; phylum Bacillota; class Sulfobacillia; order Sulfobacillales; family JAIMBI01; genus JAJZWV01. Next base: position 9,765 of record JAJYPH010000106.1, on the reverse strand, counting down.
TGCAGTTCCCGCAGCAGGGTGCGCATCGCCGGGTCCCGGGAGGACGCGGCGGGGACGGGCACCTGGGCGGCCAGACGGTGGACGAGGTGCTGGGCCGCCCGCGCCCTCACCCGCTCATCCAAGGCCTGCAGCCGCTGGATGCGCCGCAGTTGCTCCGTCCGCGAAAATCCCGACAGTTCCGGCTCCTGATCCATCACCATGCGGGCCCACCAGCTGCGGTAGGAATACGTCCACCGCGGCAGCAGGTCGGCCGGCGCCGTGCGGCCGTCTTCGGCGGCGGCCACCACGGGGGCGAGCTCGGCCGCCAGTGCCTCGCGCCGGGTGGCCTGCCAACCGCACCAGCGGCGCCACTCGCTTTTCGCTCGCAGCCACCGGGCGGCCACGCGGGACGCGTCCTGCACCGGGTCGGAGGCCTCCGCTAGGTCCAGCGAGCCGCCCAGGGCCTCCACCGCCGCTGCGGCCGTGCGGAACGCCGGCCAGGCGACCACCCAGGCCGCCGGGGCGTCGGCGTCTCCGTTCGCCATCCAGTCCTCGGCCCGACGGGCCAGCGCTGGGCTGGCACTTCCCTCGAGGACCCCCAGCGCGCGCCGGGCGTCCCGGTGCCACGTGGCCACCCGGGCCACGTCGTCCCAGTTGGTTTGAGCGCCCTGGTAGACCGGGCCTAAAAGCGTGCGCACCGACGGCTCCAGCGCGCCCAGTTCGGTCGCGTCCTGCTGCCAGTGCGTCAGAACGGCCAGCATATCGGCCACCTGCACACTGGACGCCCCGCCGCCCACCTGCGCGTGGGCATTCAGCGTGGCGCGCACGGCGCGCTCCCCGCGCCACTTGGCGAGCCACCGCGCCTGCTGGGCCTGCTCCCAGGTGGAGGCCAGGCGGGTGGCGTCCACGCTGGCGATGGAGTCGCGAAAGTAGGGGGCAAGGCGCTGCCAGCTGGCGGCCATCATCCGGCCCAGCGCTTCGGCCCGCTGGAGCACGACGCCGGTCGCCTCGGTCAACGCGCCGCGCACCCCGGCGGGCACGTCGCGGCCCCGACCACCGACCGCGAGCGCTTCGGCCAGGGCGCTCAGTTCCGCGAACGACGCCGGGGTGGACAGCGGCCAGCCGGCGTCCTGCAGCGGCGCGAGCGCCTGCGCCGTTTCAGACGCGGCCCGCCGCAGCACGCCCAGCGCCTCTTCGAGGGCCGCGGCCCATCGGCTCGACCATTCGGTGGCCGTGAGGCCCCGCAGCGGATGACGGGGCCGCGGGGCGACGTCGGTGGCGCGCGCCGCGAGTTGCTCCACCAGCAGGTTCCGCTGCTGCAGCGCGGCCTCATCGAAACGATCCGCCTCGTGCCATGCGACGGGGAGGGGAGGAAAGCGCCCGGCGCGGCGCTCGGCCACTACCGTCTCCAGGGCCTCGGCGAGGGACAGGCCGTTCGCATGACGCTGATGCAGCACGGTGTTCCCGTGAGCCAGCTGGCGCCGTACGCTGGCCAGGTCGTTGGCGGCCGCGGCCCACCTGGGGTCCGTCGGGGGCCCCTCGGCGTCAAAGGCCGCCTGGAGCTGGTTCAGCACTTCCCGCTTGTTGGACCGGGCGGAGTGCAGTTCGAGGCAGAAGGGGGCCAGTCCCACCGAATCCAGCCGGCGCTGCACCACTTGCAGCGCCGCGGTCTTCTCGGACACAAACAGGACGGTTTTGCCTTCGCCCAGAAAATTGGCGATGAGATTGGTGATGGTTTGCGATTTGCCGGTGCCGGGCGGTCCCTTGATCACCAGGTTGTGGCCCTCGCGCGCCCGCGCGAGGACGTTCAGCTGAGCCGAGTCGGCGGGAAGCGGCGCCAGGAGCGCCGCCCGGTCGAGGCGCTCATCCAGGTCGTCCCGCCGGTCGAGGTCGCGGGCGGGGTTGGGGGCGCCGGCGCCCAGAATGTGCGCGACCATGGGGCTCTCCAGCAGCGCATCGGCCCGCTGTTCCAGGTCGCGCCACATCAGGTGCTTGGCGAACGACAGCAGGCTCACGGCGCAGTACGGCTGCACCTCGAACCCCGGGAGATCTTTCACGGCCAGGCGCAGGGTCTGCAGGACGCGCTCGACGTCCACCCCGTGGTCATCGGCGGGCAGTGGATCCAATCCGCGGACATCCACGCCAAACCGGTCGCGCAGCAGTTGCAGCAGGGTCGGGTTCACCAGCGTCTCGTCATCATGGCGCCCGAGCCCAAAGTGGCTCCGCACCGAGGTACGCGTCATCGTGACGGGCACCAGCAGAATCGGAGCGTGGTGAAACGGACCCCCGTGGCCACGCGTGCCATCCTCTGACCACATCAGCATGCCCAGCGTGAGAAACAACGTGTTGGCGCCACCCTCTTCCCGGCCCGTCCGGGCGGTCCGAAACATCTCCAGCAGGCGGGTTTGCATCACGTCGCGGGGGAGCCACACGACCAGTTCGCGGCGCGCCACCCAGTCGTACTGGCCCAGCGTGTCGGGCATCTCCCCGGTCCGCGAAGCCAAAAGCGCGGCGGAGCGCGGATCGTCGACGGGCAGCAGGTCCTGGGCGGACCGAAAGCGCCAGTCGCGGCCACTTGCCAAGGCATCCTCCACCAGGGCCAGATCGGGGACGATCAGCCGCACGGACAGCCGCGACAGCTTGAAGTTCAACAGGCGGTTTCGAAGGGTCAGGTCCAACAGGCGCGACTTCCAGACCGCGAGGCGCTGGGCGACGGGGTCCTTGGTGGCGGTGGGACTCGTCAGATCGCCCAGCTCCAGCGGCGGCAGCTCGGGGACCGGCTCGATGGTTTCGGGCGCGGGCCGCGCCTCCTCCTCGGCGAGGCGGTCGACCGCCTCGCCCGCCTGCCACCGGGTGGCGAGAGGACGCACCTTCGCGCGTCGGCACGCGGCGATGTCCACCGCACACCAAAAGCGGGTCTCGGATTCAAAGAGATGGCGCGATCCCACTTCCACCGCGGCGCTGAAAGGCGGCACCGGCCGCGAGGAGACGGCGGTGGCTTCCAGGGCCAGCATCTCGCCGGCCGAGACGCGTTTTCTCAGTGCCAGCAGGTCGTCCTCCAACACAGCCGGCAGGCTGGTCTCCACCAGCCAGACGCCCACCCAGGCGTGCCCCTCTCTCAGGAACACGAGCGCATGGAGGCCCGCCTGCTCCAGGCAGGCCGTGAGCAGCATCGCCAGGTCGAGGCAGGTGCCGAGGCCGCCATCGATCATGCGGTCGGGCGTGCGGATTTTCTGCCCCTGCTGCTCGAAGGAGGCGGGCGGATTGCTGTACAGCACCCCGCTGGCGGCCACGGCCTGGTAGATGGCGGCCACCTGACGCCAGACATCCTCGCGCCGACCCGACTGGTAGCCCGACAGGGCACCGGGGGGATGGGAGGCCGCGAGCAAGCGGGCGGCGCGGCCGACCAGGCGCTCCACCACCGGGTGATTGGGCAGGCTAAAGGCCGCCAACAGGCCCGGCCACACCCGGAGGCCTGGCCAGTCGTCGTACGCCATGAGAGCCACGGGATAGGTGCGCGCCCCCAACAGCGTGCCGTCCGGGTCTCTCACCTCGGCAATGATTTCCCCGTCCGTGGCTTCCGCGAGCTCGGACAGGTAGCGCTCGCGAAACCTTAAGTCAACCGGCTGAATCTCCCGCGTCTCCCCGGCGGCGAGACGGTCGATCTCGATCGCGGTGCCGCGCAGCGCCGACCCCGACAGTTCCAGGCGGACGTGCTCTAAGGGCGCGGCCCCCCGGTTCGAGATCCGGGCCCGCTCTACCACCGGGATGCTGTTGCGCTCGGCCGCATGGTTGACGATGGGCTGGCAGTCCAGGTCAATCTGGACGACGGCGCGGGCCAGTGGGCCAGGGGCGGGGGCTCCGACCTCGTCGGGATGTTGCACTGCACACCTTCTTCGTGAATTCGGGCGATCGTCTGAATGGCAATAGCTGCATGATTCGCCGCCGTCCGCCCCGATTCCTTCCGAGTGGCGGCTCGCTTCGGGGGTTCCTGGCGTGTCCTGGGCCCAAGTCGCGAACGGTGGAGTGAATGGCCATGGGTGACGGCGAGGAGCCGGTCCGCTAGGCTCAGGGAGAGGGGGCTTGGGCTTGCGCCTCATCATTGCGGAGAAGCCCAGCGTGGCGCGCGCCATTGCGGGGGTGCTGGGGCGCCCCACGCGGCAGCAGGGTTTTCTGGCGGTGGGGAGCGATCTGGTCTCGTGGGCCCGCGGACATCTGGTGAGCCTGGCGGAGCCCGAGGCGTATCAGCCGGAGTGGCGCCGCTGGAGCTGGTCTGGCCTGCCCATGCTGCCCGAGGCGTTTCGGCTGACGCCGGTCGCCAGCGGTCGCGATCAGCTCCAGGTGCTGGCCCGGCTGGTGAAGCGCGCCGACGTCGACCGTATCGTGGTGGCCACCGACGCGGACCGGGAGGGAGAGCTCATCGCTCGGTGGCTGCTGCGCCACCTGAACGCCGGGCAGCCCGCGCTCCGCCTGTGGCTCTCCGAAACGACGCCGTCGGCCATTCGCACGGCCCTGTCCCGCCTGGAGCCGGCGTCGGCCTATGAGCACCTGGGCCAGGCGGCGGAGGCCCGCGCCGAGGCGGATTGGCTGGTGGGGCTGAACGCGACGCGGGCCATCACGCTGCGCCATGGGCAGCGCGGCCAGGGCGCCCTCTCGGTCGGCCGCGTGCAAACCCCGACGCTGCGCCTCATCGCGGACCGCGATGCGGAGATTGAGAGCTTTCGCGCCACACCCTACTGGCAGGTGGAAGCCACGTTCATCACGAGCGCGGCGCCGGAGGGCGAAACCTATCGCGGCCTGTGGATAGCGCCCGGTCAGGCCGAGCCGGCAGACCGCATGGCCGATCGGGCCGTGGCCGAGCGCGTCATGCAACAGGTGCCGCCCGGCACCCCCGGCGTGGTGAGCCGCCGCGAGTCCAAGCGGGTGACCGTCCACCCCCCTCGGCTGTACAACCTGGCCGACCTGCAGAAAGACGCAAACCGGCGGTTTGGGATGACCGCGCAGGACACGCTCGGCGCGGCGCAGCGCCTGTACGAGGCGCGCCTGGCGAGCTATCCCCGCACCGACGCGCGGGCCGTGTCGGCCGTGGAGGCGGCGTCCATGGGCCAGCGGCTCGGGAGCCTGCGCTCGCTGTATGGCGAATTGGTGTCGTCACTCCCGTCGCCTCTGCCGCTGGGACGCATCACCAACGACGCCGAGGTGGCGAAGGCGGGACACCCGGCCATCGTGCCGACGGGCGAACGGCCGGGTCCTTCGGTGTCGGCGCGCGACCTGAAGATTTATGATCTCATTGTGCGCCGCACCTTCGCGGCGCTGCTGCCGCCAGGCAGCGACGAGCGAACGACCGTGTGGACCCAGGCCGCGGGCGAAACCTTTCGCACCGAGGGGTCCGTGGTGGTGGTGCCCGGGTGGCGCGTGGCGACGGGGCGTCTGCCTGCGGCTCAGGACCCCGACGCCGAGGCCGAGGCACGCGAGCGCATCCCCGCGGGACTGGCCGCCGGCCAATCCGTGGGGGTGAGCGGCGTAGAGCTGTTGGAGAAAGCCACCAAGCCCCCCGCGCACCTGACCGATGCGACCCTGCTGGCGCTCATGGAAAAGCACGGATTGGGGACGCCGGCCACCCGCGCGGGGATCCTCGACACGCTGGTGCGCCGGGGGTATGTGGTGCGGGAAAAGAAAGCGCTCGTGAGCACCGCCAAGGGCCGGGCGCTTTTGCAGGTGGCGCCGTCCGCCCTGCAAAGTCCGGATCTCACCGGCGAGTGGGAAGCCCAGTTGGAGGTGGTTGCGGGGGGCGCCGGCGATGCCGCCGCCTTTGTCGACTCGATCCGCGTCTACACGGCCGACGTGGTGGCGACCGTGCGGGAGCAGGCCGCCACGGTAGTGGCCGGGGCCGCTGACGGGGTCAGCGATGCCTCGACGACGCTCGGGGCTTGCCCCGTCTGTCACGAGGGCCAGGTCGTGGCGACCCCGAAAGGCTGGGGCTGCTCGCGCTGGAAGGCGGGCTGCGCGTTCACCATCTGGCGCACGGTGGCCAAAAAGCGTTTGACGGAACGGCAGGTGGCCACGCTCGTGGCGGGCAAAACCACCGGGATGCTGAAGGGATTCAAAAGCCGGGCCGGCCAGCCGTTCAGCGCCCGGCTGACCTTGCAGGAGGGGCGCGTCACGTTTGTTTTCGGCCGCCAGACACTGGGGGTGCCGGGACCACGGGAGCCGGGGGAGCCGGTGGCCGCCCAGAGTGCGGCGCCCGCGCCGCGCCGTCGCCCGACTCGCACCCGGCGCCCCGCCGCGAAGCAGACGGCCAGCACCCGCCGCGGGCCGGCCTGAGTGCGCGTGGCCTCAGTCCCAGCCTTCGGACAGCACCCGCGCCAGTTCGTCGTCGGATCCGTTGGCGCCGGTGAGTGGCAGGATGACGCGCCGCCCCTGGAGCGCCTCGTGGGCGCGCAGGGCGGCGGCAAGGCCTGCGGCGCCCGCCATTTCCGGCAGCACCCGCGCGTGGCGCAGCAGCAGGCGCTGAGCCGCGTACAGTTCGCGGTCGCTGACCAGCACGACGTCGTCTACGGTATCGCGAATCATGGCAAGGGGCAGGGAGAACGCCACCCGCGTGGCCAGCCCCTCGGCCTGGGTCTCCACGGTGGGGGTCTCTTCCAGCCGGCCCGTGCGATACGCGTTGTGCAGCGCCGGCGCGCCTTCGGCCTGCACGCCGATCACCCGCGCCGATGGCTTGACGGTTTTCGCCACCAAGCCCGCCGCGGCCGCTCCCGACCCCCCACCCATGGGGACGAAAATCACGTCGGCGTCCGGCGCCTCCTCCAACGCTTCGAGGTAGAGCGTAGCCACCCCGGCGATGAGCAGGGGCTCGTTCATGGAGTGCACGTAGCGGGAGCCATGCGCCGCCGCATGCGCTTCCGCCGCTTCCCGTGCGGCATCGAAGTCGCGCCCGGTCCGCACGACAGTGGCCCCCAGACGCTCCATGGCGCGGGTTTTCACGGCGTTGGCCGCCTCGGGGACAAATACCCGCACCGGCACGTCGAACAGCCGCCCCGCATAAGCCACCGACTGCCCGTGATTGCCGGTGGAGGCCGCCACCATCCCTGCCGGCGGCAGCCCTCCGGCCGCGTGTTCGGCCGCCGCGAGGTTCACCCCCCCGCGCACCTTGAACGCCCGAATCGGGAGCAGCAGCTCAAGCTTCAGCCGTACGTCAAAACCGAGCGCCTCGGAGAGGCTGTCGGCCCGGATGAGGGGCGTGGGTGCCAGATAGGGCCGGATGCGTCGGCGCGCCGCCAGCACATCGGCGAAGGTGGGTCGGAATTCACGGTCAGCGGGCACGATCCACCTCCTGGGGCTGATCGTCAGGCGAGGAACGGCACGACGGCATCGGCGCCTACGGCCAAAACTGCGAGAAAAACGCTACTTCGTACGCGACGGCCTGGATGAAGTTCTGCCGGGCACAGGTTTCCTCGGCGACCGACAGAACCAACCCATCCACCTCGGTCTGGAGCCAGTGCACGAAGCTGGCAAACGGGGGCTCGGAGTGCAGAGTGGTCCAGTGTCGATACGCGGGAGTGTTCGGCGGATGGGCCGCCACTCGCTCTCCCCACGTGAGGTACACCCACTCGCCGGCCAGCAGCGTGGCCAGGCCCGGGCCATAGCCATCGGCGGCCGCCGAGCCCCGCAATAGGTCCGAAAAGGCCCGCGTAATCGGCTGGATGGCCACATCTGGGGTTTCCCGCTGGGTCAGAACCGACGCGAAGAAGGCGTCCTCGCCATCCAGCACCGCGGCCAAAAAGTTGGTGAGATGCCGCTTGGCGGCCAGCGTCGGGGCTCTGGCGATGAGATGCCCCACCGCGTCGGCCAGCGCGTGGACAAACACAGCATCCTGGGCCATGTAGGCCGCAAACGTGTCAGCCGGCAGGGCATCGGAGGCCAGCGCCTCGACAAAAGGGTGCATCGTGGCGTCGGCCCACCGTGACGCCGCACGATATTGCTCGGAACGGGCCCCCGGATCCGTCGTCGGCATGGTCGCGTCGCCTCCGTGCAGTCCTTGTCGGGGGTCATGATAGCACCCGCTGCGCGGCGTCGGTCGGCCGGTGGTCCCGCGGGACACGAGGTGCCCCCGCCAGGCCAAACCGGTACAATAGGCGCATGCAGCGTCGAACGGGGTCGGGACGGGGTGGCGATGGGCATGAATAGGCGGATGCGGCTTGGGTGGGGCGGGTTGGGCCTAGGCGCTGCCCTCCTCGTGGGCGGATGCGGTCTGTTTGGCGCGCCGCCGCACAAAGCGCTGCCGGCCATTCACGTGAAACAGATTGCGAGTCGCACGGTGTCGGTGCCGGGCTATGGATTCGGGTTTCAGGTGCCCCGCACGTGGCGATCGGCGGGCGCGGTGAACGGCCATGCCCGTTGGACGTCGGCCCGCGACCACCTGCAGGTGGAAGCCTGGGGGACCAAGAGCGCCACATGGGTGCACGCCGCATCGTTTGTGGCGCACCAAACCCAACTGGGCATACCCGCCCGGGGCCACCTGGCGGCGTTCGCGGACGCCACCGTGCATGGCTGGACTCGTCTCGAGGAGTCGTGGACCACGAAAAGCGAGGACTATCTCCTGATTGCGTTTCTGAACGGTCACGTGGCCAACTTGGCGCTGTTTCAATACGCCGCGAGCGACTTGGCGACGGGCATTCAAGTCGTGGCGCATGCTGCCCAAACGTTTCAGCCGCGGGCCTGATCCGGGTTGGGGGATCGGCCGGGATCGTGGGCACCGGCGCGGGCGCGTTTAGCGGCGGGGCTCCGGAGTCGACGCCACGACCACGCCACGCGCATCATCGGCAGGCTCAGGCTCTTCGGCCACCCCGCGTGAGCGTAGAGATCCATGAAGCCCTTCCGTGCCCCGCGACTCGCGATGGCATGGCCCTTGAGCGCCGCGAGCGTGCCGATGACAGCCGGGGGATTCCGTCAAACGCCTCCCCGCGGTCCCGCCGGACGGTGCGCTGCCACAGATACGAGCCCTGCGCTCCCGCGACGTCAAAATAATCCTGTGTGCGCTCCGGTCAACCAGGGTCACGGGAATGCCGGGTCCCGCTGGGTGGCCCAGCCCGGACGGTCCAGCGGCTCTGCGCTAAAGAAGTCGAAACCCTCCGATTGACCGTGCCCCAACAGCAGGCCCGACGCAGGTCCGCCTCCCAACAGCACCTCCTGGCCCAGGGTCAGCCGCGCGCCGGCCTGCTGCCGGAGGTGGGCCGTGCGTGGTGACAGCGCCTCGCGATGCCGGATGGTCGTCTCCATGCTCCGGAAGGATGTTTGCCAAAACCGCCGGATGTGGTCGAGCAGGTGCCGCTGCCCCAGAGCTTGTGGGATCTCGGCGGGAAGAGATCCCGCCAGTCGTCCCCCGTGCGGAACCGCAAGATGCGGTCGATGATGCAGTCGGCGTGGCGGTTCCGAGCGAGGGCCGGCCGTCGACCACCCCAAAGGCAGGACTACCCCAAAGTCGTGCGGCAGGTGGCGGACGGAGCCGTGGACGCCGCGGGGCTGGCGCATGCGCGACGGCGGTGGTCAGCCAGGCCGATGGCACCCATGCACGAAGCGCGGCCCCGCCCGCGCACGGCGCCCGAGACAGTGCGCCGCGTCGCGATTCATCGGGTGGAGGGCCGCGAGGACGCGGCCCAGGGCTAACCCAAAGTCGGGCTGAGCGTTGCGGACGGACCCCTGGACGTCGCAGGGCTGGCGTTTTCGCGGCGGCTGTGGTAAGCCAGGACCATGACACACATTCACGGGGCGCGACCCCGCCCG
>JAJYPH010000105.1 GCA_021795575.1 Bacillota bacterium | reverse complement strand
GCCCCCCGGGCCGCCGCCGCCGGGTCCGCGAACAGGTCCGGCAGGTGGTCGACGGCCTCCTTCCGCCACCGATGCAACAGCCGGGGGGCGATGCCATACTCGGCCGCAATCTGCGTCACCGGCCGCAGTTCCTGCAGCATTTCCAGCACCAGCTGGGCCTTCAAGGTCGGGGAATGTTGCTTTCTCATCGTCTGCGAGTGTACCGCGACAGGGACTTCAGGGCCTGTCTAAATTCCTGGGTCCACTATAACCTTTACCGCCATTGAAGCGGAGATGAACGCCGCCCACTTAGAGCGGGGTCCCGTGATTCATGGGGTGCTGTGCGCCCTCTTAGCCCGTCACCACGTCATTCTGCTGGGACCGCCCGGCACCGGCAAGTCTCGCCTGGCGCGCGACTTGGCCGGACATATCTGCGCCCGCTACTTTGAGTGGCTCCTGACCCGCATGTCCACGCCGGACGAGCTGTTTGGCCCCATGTCGCTCCAGGGGTTGGAGCAGGACCACTACCGGCGCGTGACCACCGGCAAGCTCCCCGAGGCGGAGATTGCCTACCTGGACGAGACGTTTAAGGGCTCGTCCTCCATCCTCAACACGCTGCTCTCCGTGCTGAACGAGCGTGTGTTCCACAACGACGGCGCGGCAACGGCCATTCCGCTGAAGATGATGCTCGGGGCCTCCAACGAGCTGCCGGAGGACCGCGAGGAGCTCGGCGCTCTGTGGGACCGCTGGCTGGTCCGCTTCCTCGTGGATCCGCTGCAAGACCCCGACGCGTTCCTGGCCATGCTGTCCACGCCCGTCCGCCCCGCGAACGCCACCAAGGTTTCCCTGGCCGACCTCGAAGCCGCCCAGGCCGCCGTCGATCAGGTGGATGTGGCCAGCGTGCTCCCCGACCTGGCCACCCTGCGCCAGCTCCTCCGGTCCAGTGGCATCAGCGCCTCCGACCGCCGCTGGCACGACGCGGTGAGTCTCATCCGGGCCCACGCCTGGCTGCGGGGCGCGAGCGTGGCCACCCCCGATGACCTGGCCATCTTGGAGCACGTGCTCTGGGACGCGCCCGACCAGCGGCAGGACGTCGCCCGCGCCGTCCTCGGCATCGTCTCGCCCCTGGCGCTCGAGATCCGCAAGGTGATGGACAGCGCCCGCGATATTTACACCACCGCGCTGGCCGCGCCCGAGGAGCGCGAGGTGTTAGACGCCCGCGCCCAACTGAAGGGCCTGGCCCGCTCCCTCACCGAGATGCGCGACCGGGTCGCGGCGAGTGGGCGGTCCACCACCGACGTGCAGGCCGCGTTGGACCAGCTGAACCAGCTGGGCGACGAGCTCTTCCGCACCAAGTTGCAGATCGCCTAAGGAGGTGCGCGGATGGGCTACCAGCAAGCGGACTTCCTCGCCCTCCTCCAGCTGACCGACGCGCCGGCGGCCGCGGTGCCCCTTCCGGGCAGCCCTCCGGCCGCCCCACTTTCGTCCCAGCACATTGCCGGTCCCGACGCGGATCGCCTCCTGTGGGAACGCGTCACCGAGACCTCTGAGGCGGTGCAGGGCCTCATGGGCGAGGCCACCACCGCCCCCACGTTCGATCGCCTCCTGACGGATGTGTTCAACACCTTCTTCAAAACCGCCCCCACGCTGCGGGAGCCCGCCGGCATTGCGCCGCAGGTACGCGGCAACCGCTCCTGGGTGCAGAACCTCCTGAACGCGGAGTCGACCGCTCTGACGCGGCAGATGACCCAGCGGGACGACCTCGCGTCGGCGCTGGCCACGCTGGCCGCCGGCCGGGAGATTTGGCAGGCCATCCAGGAGGCGCCCCCCGGGAACGGCATCCCGCACGACGGCGAGCCGCAGCCCGGCGACGGGGATCCGAACGCCGGGGGGCCGGGATCGGGTTCCCCCCCGAACGCGGGTGGCCTCAGCCCCGAAGCCATGCAGGCGATCGCGGAGCAGGCCGCGCAGGCCGCCGCCGAAGGCGCCGCGCAAGCCCAGGCCGCGAACGGCTGGGGCACGGCCGACAATCCCCTCAGCCACGCCCCGCTCGGTGAGCGCGTCGATTTCGCGCTGCGCCTCCGGGATCCCCGCTTCCAGGCGCTGGCGCGCCTGATTGGGCGGCTCAAAGGCATCGCCCGCACCCAGCAGCGGGCCGCGCTGCGGCACACGCCGGAGGAGATTCACCGGCTGACCCAGGGCGACGACCTGAGCCGCGTCCTGCCCGCCGAGCTGGCCCTGCTGCGCCACCCCGGGCGCCGCCTGGATGTGGCCCGGCGGCTCCTGGAGCACCAGCTCATCCAATACGACCTCACCCCCCGGCCTCGCACCGAACGCGGCCCGCTCGTCGTCTGCATTGACGCCTCCGGCTCCATGAGCGGCGACCGCATCAACTGGGCGGCGGCCGTCGGCTTGGCGCTGCTCGACACCGCCCGGCGCCAGCACCGCGGGTTTGCCGCCTGCTACTTCAACGGCGGCGTCCAGGAGACCTTCGACTGGCCGCAGGGCCGCGTCACGCCCCAGGAGATGCTCGCGTTCGCGACGGTGGACGCCAGTGGGGGCACGGACTTTACGCCGCCGCTGGACTGGGCGCTCACCCAGTTTGACCGCCAGGCGTACGCCCACGGCGACCTGGTGTTCATCACGGACGGCCAGGCCCCGGTGAACCCATCGGTGCTCCAGCGCTGGCAGACGCTCCGCCGGCGCCTCGGCATCCGGGGCTTCGGGATTCTCATCCAGAGTGCCACCACCGCCCCCCTCACCGACATCGTGGACCGGGTCTGGTCGGTGGCCGGCCCCGACGACGCCGCGGCGGCCGCCCTCTTCGCCGAGCTCGTCGCCTAAGTGCCCCGCCGCGCCGTGCGCCGCCCTGCCGGGCGGCTGGCGCGGCGGGGCTCGTGGCGTGCGTGAAAGAGGGTGACTCCGTGCTGCACGAATACGACCTGCCGCGCCCGTTGCTCCAAAGCTTGGCTCGCCCACGTCCCCACGCCCCGTGGCTCCTCGTCAGTCCCGGGGAGATCGATCCGGGGCTCGTGCACTACCTGCAACCTCAGGACGTCGTGTTGACCGGCCAGCCCCAGTACCTGACCCGGCTGAACGCGGCCGGGGTGCGCGGCTACATGGCGGCCCCCGAGTCGGAGCGCCTGCGCGTGACGCTCCGGAGCCTCGCCGTCGCCATGGCGCCGATCCCCTCCGGGACCCTCGACGAGGTCGGCTGGCGCCTTGATTGGCTGTGGGGCCGTCTGACCGTGGGCGGTCTGCTCTGCCTCACCGACGTGGTATTTCCCTGGAACATCTCCGGGCCCGTGCAGCAGCTGTTTCTGCGGCGCTTTACGTTACTGCACCGCGGCAGCGGGATCTGGGTGGGTCAGGCCCGTCCCTACGCCCTGTCGCCGACCCAACTCAATGCCGAGGTCCGGAGAGGCCCGTTCGGTCAACTGCGGGTCCTGACCGATCCGCCGCGGCTACCCGACGCCAAGCACGCCCTCCAGGTGGACGCGCCGGCCACCCCGACCGAGATCGCCGAGGCGCTGCGCGCGGTCGATCTGGCGGGCCGCGTGGCTCGGCGGTTGGCCCCCGGGCGCCCGCCCCACGCCGCCCCGCCGCTGCCGATTCGCACCGGCCACCTCGCCTTGCAGCTCGCGTGCGGTGACTTCGACGGCCTCGTGGGGAGCGGCACGCACCGCCATGTCGTCCACGGGCAGGTCTCCCGCACCCCCTTCACGACCGAACTCGACGGGGTCCGCACCACCGTGGACCAGCTCCGCGTCTTTGTGACCGCCGTGGATCACACCGGCGTCGTGCAGACCCTCCTGGGAGAGGAGGCCGCCCAATGACGGAACCCCTGATCGCTTACTTTGCCGGGAAGGACGCCGCCTACTATGCCATCCTTCAAGGCTACGCCGTCGTCGGGGAGGAGATCGCCCTCCTGGTGGGGGCGGGCGAAACGCGTCAGATCAAGGGCATCGCCCATGATGTCCGCAAGCGGACCAGCGAGATGGCGAAGCACCTCGCGGACCAGAAGCGTCCGGACCACCAGTCGAAGTCGCGGGGGCGAACGCCCCAGGGCGTTGGGGTGGCGGTGCACCACCCCAACGGCACCACCACGTGGCTCACCACGCCCCAAGCCACGGTCTCCGTGGAGCCGCTCCGCCCCGGCCTCAGCGGCCTGGTCCTGATCGCGCGGTCCGATGCCGACCAGGCCCGGATCTGGGCCACCCCCGGCCAGTCGCTCGGCGCGGCGCTCCGCGCCTACCTCACCGAAACCTTTCACCTCCCCCTGCTCCCGGAGTGGGAGGACGCCCTGCTGGCCCTGCTCCACCCCTGGCTCACGCCCTGGACCGTGGTGGGCGACTTTCCCCCCGGCGCCACCCTGAACCTCGACGCCCCCATCACCGATCGCATTCTCGCCGCCATCCGCCAGGGCACGCTCCCCCTCCCCCAGGGCCCCGCGGCGCCCGATGTGCCGGTGAGCACCTTAGACGACCTCCACGCGTACCTGCGGAAGTTTGGCCGGGTGCTCTCCGCCCCTTTGATGCAGCAGGCGCTGCATCTCCCCGGGACGGCGCTCCCGCCGGCCGTGCCCCGCACCCTCTATCCGGCCCAGGCGGACGCCGTGGCGGCCATCCAGAAGACCTGGGACCGCGGCCAGCGCACCGTGTGGCTGGTGGGCGAGGCCGGCGTCGGGAAGACCGCCATGGGCCTCACCGCCGCCTACGTCTCCTTGCAGGGCCGGCCCGGCCGGATCTTGGTCATGGCCCCCGGCCACCTGCTGGGTAAGTGGACCCGCGAAGCCCAGCAGACCCTGCCGCCGACCGTCACCATCCGCACGATCGCCAAGGCCGCCGACGCGCTGCCGGTCCTCGCCGACCTTCAGCAGCCGCCCACCGGCCCCGAGCTCTGGCTCATCGGGCGGGACACGGCCAAGCTGGGCGCGACCTGGCAGTTTGCCGGGAACGCGCAGCGCGACGGCACCTACCGGTGCCCGGACTGTGGGCACACGCTCGCCACGCCCATCCCGTCCAAGCAGACCACCAAGGTGTGGACCGCGACCTCCGTCAAGTCCCCGACCGTCGCCAACGCGCAGTGCGCCGACTGCCACACCCCCCTGTGGCGGGCGGGGCTCCCCACCCCGGTACCCTTCGGCACCACCGCGGCCACGGGCGCGGCCAAGCGCTGGGCCCCGGACCGGCTCTGGCGGCGGTTGCCGCGCGGCACGTTCGACGTCATGATTCTCGACGAAGCCCACGAGGAGAAAGGCGACACCGCTCAGGGGATCGCCGCCGCCCGGCTGCTGACCCGGGCGCGCCGGACGCTGCTCATGACTGGCACGCTGCTCGGCGGCAAGGCGTCCGACTTGGGCTGGCTGCTGGCCCGCACGGAGCCGCAGGCGTGGAAGGCGCGCGGCTGGTCTCCGACCAGCGTGGCGGCCTTCTGCACCACCTACGGCCGCAGTGAGCAGGTCTGGAAGGATGGCGGCACGCTCCGCCGCGAAGTCGCCGGCGTCCACCCTGCGGTGTTCGCGGACTGGCTACTGGACAAGGCCGTGTTCCTCGAACTGGCCGACCTCGAAGCCAACCTACCCGCGTACCACGAAGAGGTGCACCTCCTCGCGATGCGCGACGACCAGGCCACCCGCGTCACCGAGGCCGCCACGACCATGCGCGCCCAAATCGTGGCGGCGCTCCGGCGCGGCGACCACGCCTCGCTGAGCCACCTGCTCCACGCCACCGCCGTGCTGCCCGACCTCGCGTGGTCCGACCAGGCCATCACCACCCGTGAGGGGGTGTGCCTGCTCCCGGCCCAACCGCCGCTCCCCGGCGTCACGCCCAAGGAGGCGGAGGTGGTGCTGACCGCGCTCAAGGCCAAGGCCCAGGGCCGGCGGAGCCTCGTGTTCATCGTCAACACCGGGGTCTACGACCTCACCACCCGGTACCGCCACCTCCTCGAGGATGCCGGGCTCACCGTCTCGCACCTGCCGGCAGCCATCCCCCCAAATGAGCGGGAGGCGTGGATTGCCGCGCACCCGGCTGACGTGCTGCTGACCCACCCGCGCTTGGTGGGCACGGGCTTGGACCTCCTGGACTACCCCACCGTGCTGTGGGTCCAAACCGGCTGGTCCCTGTTCACCCTGCGGCAGGCGTCGCGCCGGTCGTGGCGCCTCGGCCAGACCCGCCCCGTCGACGTCCACTACTTCGCCTACCAGGAGACGGTGCAGGAGACCATCTTGCAAGCCCTGGGCGAGAAGCAGCTGGCCGCCGACGCCATCGAAGGCCGGTTCAGTGCCGAGGGGCTCGAACTCCTGGGCACGGGCCAGTCGGTGCTCATTCGGGTGGCGGAGGCGGTCGCGGCCGGTCTCGAGAGCCTGCCGGATCTCCGCGATGTGTGGACGGTCGTCCCCGGGACGGCGCCCGCGACCCCTCCCGTACCCGCAGCCGTCCCGGTCCCCGAGCCACCGCGCGCGGCCGTGGCGGTCTTCGCCACGCGGCGGCGCGGCCGCCTGCCGGGACAGCTCAGTCTCTTTGACGAAGCCATGTGATCCGCCGGGGGGCCTCCCCCGGCGGGTCTCCAAGAAACGAGGGATGGCAGATGGGGTGGGCCTTTCTTGCCGGGCTGGTTAGTGGCGTCGTCCTCTTGGGCATCGGGTGGCTGTGCTGGCACGGCTGGGCGCTGACGCTACGCATCGGCACGCAACCCCTGGCGCAGGTCTCGATCACGCCGCTGAAAGACGTTGTCCGCAATCCCCCGGAAGGGAGGCCAACCCCATGATCCACCTGCTCGCCGGGTTCCGCGTCACCATCGCGGTGCCCGAGGGCGCCACCACCTTGGGCGTGCACCCCGACGGCACCCCCTTTGTGGAAGACACGATGGACCCGTCCGACCGCGCGGCCGCCATGAGCCTCGCGGAGGTCGTCGCCCGCTGGCACACCGGCGTCCAGGAGCTGGATGCCGCCCTGGCGCCGCTCCTGGGGGACGCGACCGGGGAGGATTTGCGCCACTACCGGCAGGCCAGCGGCGCGCCACGCGAGCGCCAGCGCTTCGGCCACCACCCGGTAGGCAGTGGTCGTCTCAAAGGCTTCCGCGATGTCGCGATGGGCGGCCTTGAGGGCATTGGCGTCAATGCCGCGCCGGGTGCGGTTGGCCCAGGTGATGCGGTGGCGGCCGGCAGTCGGCGGTGAGAGTCCTTCGGTCAGTCGCGTGGTGGATGGCCCCGTCTTTCGGGTGGTGGCCCACGCCATCGCCGCGCGGTTTCGGATTGATGGCGAGGGGGAGTACGCCCTCACGGCGCGGCAGGACGGGGACACAGCACGGGGAGGGCCAACCCCGCGGGGCCGGCGAGCGGCGCTCGGACAGAACGAGCTCTGTGCCCCAGATCGCGGCGTACTCGGCATTGAAGCGCTTGATGATGTGCTCCGCCTGGCTGACCATCCGCTCCGCCTCGTGAAAGCGGTGCTCCGCGCGCGTGCGCCGGTCTTCAACGCTGGGCGTGCGGCAAGATGTTGTGCATGGCCCGACGGAGTTGCTGGGCGGTCCATCCTTCGGCGCGGGCCAGTCGCAGCCAGTGCTGGGGGTCGTGTTCGCGACTCCCCACCGGGAAATGGGTGAGCGCGACAACGGCCTCCCGATGATGGCTCGGGGACAGTGAGAGGTCGCGCTGGCCGGCACGGTGACCTGCACCATGGCGATCTGATTCTCGATGGTGAGGGCGGCGTGCACGATGTCCACGTGGTGCAGCTGGCGCAGCTGGTCGGTGGCGTGCTTGGTCAGCGGGGTGCCGAGGCGCACCACGCCGTACAGGGCGGTGTCGTCGGTGGTGACCTTCTAAGTGAGTCAGAACTGGACCGGGCAGGTGAAGCTCGTCGGGCGGGCGAAGCCATCGTCCCGCCCCCGGACTCACGTGCCAGCGGGCCCGCCCCGGATCCCGCAGTCTCCGCCGGCATTTTGGCTGACGAGGTGCCGCCGCTCCTGACGCCAAGCGCGGCCGCGACTTTGAGAAGGCATTGAACAAGGCTAATGGCAACCGCATCGCCGGTCTCCCGCGCCCGCGCCGCCTGGCCCGTTCTGAAGGCCGTGGGGGCATCGGTGAGCCTCAAGCAAAAGGGTCGGGTCTACGCGGGGCTGTGCCCCTTCCACGGTCCGCCGGGGCGTCACCTTCTCCCACGGGCCGGCCCCGGCCCCTGCATGCCCGGACCGTGGAGCGGTGGGTGGCTGCCTACCGGGCGGGCGGCTTTGCCGCCTTGCAGCCCCAGCCCCGGGGCGACCAGGGCACGGTGCGGGGCCTGTCCCCCGCCGTGCTGACCCAGGCGCTCGCGCTGCGGGCGGAAGATCCCCACCGCAGCGCCCGTCAAGTGATTCATATGCTCGAGCTGGCCGGCGTCGTGCCGCCCGGGACGGTGAAGTACCGCACGCTCACCCGGCACTTTCGGCAGCAGGGGGTCGTCCCGCCCCCGGGGCCGCGCCCCGCGGACACGTTCCGCCGCCGCCAAGCGCCGTACCCCAACGCGGAGTGGCAGGCCGACACGCAACTGGTGTTGAAAATGCCGGACCCTCACCAGCCCGCGCGGCTGCGCCAGGTCTACTTAGTCGCGGTCCTCGATGACGCGACCCGCTACATCGTCGAAGCGGAGTGCTTCTTCCACGAGAACCGGCTCCGCCTGGAGCAGGTGCGGAAGTGGGCGGTGGTCCGGCACGGCGTGCCGGAGATCTTCCACTGCGACAACGGCAGCATCTATGCGTCCGGGTATCTCACCCGCGTCTGTGCCGAGCTCGGCATCGCGCTGCGCCACAGCACGGTGCGGCGGCCCGAGGGGAAGGGCACAATGGAGCGCTGGTTTCGCCGGGTGGACCAGGAACTCACCCATGAACTCCGCGCGCTCATTGCGCAGGGCACCTGCCGCACCCTCGCGGACCTCAATCGCTATCTGCAGGCGTGGATCCGCGACAGCTACCACGTGGTCCCGCACCACGGGCTGGGGGGCCAGACACCCGCGGCCGCCTGGGCGGCGGGCCAGGCCACGCATCCGGCGCGCCCGGTGGCGCTCGCCACGCTCCACGACGTGTTCTTGTGGCAGGAGACGCGCCGGGTGGACAAGACCGGGGTCATCCAGCTGGCCGGCAACCGCTACGAGGTGGCCAGCGTGTTGGCCCGCCGCGTGGTGGAGTGCCGCTACGACCCCGGCGACCTCCAGCAGACCCACATCCGGTACCAGGGCCAGGCCTACCCCGACGCGGTGCCGTTGACGCTCCACCACCACCGCCACCGCGACGTCCCCGCCCCGGACCCGGCGCCGCCGGCGGCGGCGGCCTCGGGCTTGAACTACGCCGCGTTGCTCGCCGCCCAGACCGCGCAGCGGACCCCGGGCGTGCAGTATGGACCCCGGCCGCCGGCGGACGCGAAATGCTGACCGCGTTTGGCTTTACCCGGGCGCCCTTCACGAAGGAGATTCCGCCCGCCGACCTGTTCCCCAGTCAGGCGCTGCAGGAGCTGGCGGCACGGTTGCAGGTCATGGTGGACACCCGGGCGCTCGGCGTGGTCACGGGGGAGATTGGCTCCGGCAAGTCATCGGCGGTGCGCCAACTGGCGGCCCCGCGGGATCCGGTCCGGCATCCCGTGGTGTATCTGGCCGAGTCGGCGCTCAATCCCCTCGACGTCTATGCGGGGGTCCTGGACGCCTTCGGGGTGGCCCCCCGCTGGCGGCGGAGCCTCGCCCGCCGACAGTTCCGGGATCTCATGACCGATCTCTACACGCACCAACACAAGGTACCGGTACTCATCTGTGACGAGGCCCAGCAGCTCCCGTTCGCCACGCTCCAAGAGCTCCGCTGCATCGCCAATCTGGCGATGGACGCGCTGACCCCGTTCGCCTGCATCTTGGTGGGGCAGCCGGATCTCCGCGCCACCCTGCGGCAGCGGATCTTTGAAGCGGTCCAGCAGCGCGTCACCTTGCGGTACCACCTGACCGGGCTGACCCGCCCGGAACTGGACGCCTACCTCCAGCACCACGTCCGGCGGGCCGGGGTGGACCGGCCGCTCTTCAGTCCGGCGGCCGCGGAGCTCCTCTTCCAGCACAGCCAAGGGCTCCCGCGGCTCGTGAACCGGTTAGCCACCGCCGCCCTGTGGGAAGCCGCCGGGCGTCACGCCGCGCTCGTCGACGCCGACCATGTGGAGCGGGCCGTGGCGGAGTGGCGCGACGCGTAAGCCCTCCTTGGTTGCCGTGCCCCCCGGCCGTCGGCCGGGGGGCCTTTCGTTGCCAAGGGACTGAGCACGACCTCGTCGCTCACTGCCGCCACCGGTGAGCGCCACTGATGGCAAATAGCCTGACCCTCTACAGGAGGGATGTCCCATGGACTCGCACGCGGTGTATATCGAGCGCTCCGGCGTCTTTACGCTGGTGTTCCACGGCACGGCCCCTAACGCCGCACGGCTGGCCGACACGCTGGCCCGCCTGCTGCACGGCTCCGAGCTCTGCGTCCTGTACGATGACGGGCAGGACCGCCGCGTCTGCACCACCGCGGCGGACGGGACGATCCACGTGACGCGCCGGGGGCCGTCGTCCTTTAACAGCCGGCGCGAATCCGTGGGGGTGGTGCAGCGCCGCCTGCTGCACTCCATCGACCCGCGCTAACGTGACCGACCGCTGCGGCGCCTGGCGCCCCGATCGGCCACGCACGTCGGCGGAGAGGCTCCTGACGGCCTCGCTGCGGCGCGCCAGGGCTGTGGGTTCAGCATTGTCCCGCCCTCGCTGTCCGGAGGCTCCACGGCCCTATGCGGCGGCTTTGCGCCCGTATGCGGCCGGGCCTTTTGCCCACTGCGTAGGAGGTGCCCCGTGCATTCATCCTCTTCACCGGTCGACGTGACCGACGTTACCGTGCGCCACCTCCTGGACCTAGCCCACGCCGCCGACGCGGACCCTGAGGGGACGGCCACCGTGCGCTACCACACCGCGGCCGGACTGGCCGGCCCCGAGTTAGTCCAGGAGCTGCGGCGGGCCTGGCGGGTCATTCTGGCGGTGGAGCGCCTGCTGCGGGCTGACCCGGATGATGATGCCCTGGATCCGGACGCGGAGGCCGCCCTGCGGCGTGCCGTGACCCAGGCCGCGCGTCATATCCGCCGGCAGTTGCGGACCCCGACGCCGCTGGCCTAACGCGGCGCCCTGGCTCCCTGGCACACACCACACGTGTTGCGCGATCGCCCGTGAGGAGGGTTGACATGTACCTCATTGCCCACACTACGGCTGGGGTCTCCGTCTCCCAGGACGGCACCCGGCTGGTGAACTCTAATGACATCGGAGAGATCCTTCGGGCCCTCGGCGATCCGACTCCGCTGCACAATCGGGTGGCGGATGTGGCCGCGCACCTCCTCTGCCCCGACATCGAGGCGCCTCTCTCCACGCGTCCCACGGCCTACATCGCGGTCGCCACCCCGGGTCAGGTGTCCGAGTGGGAGATGGCGCTGGCCCAGCTCGCTTGGCGCGAGGGCTACTGGCCCGCGCTGCCGGACTTTCCCTGGCTGCCCGCCGCCGAGCGCGACCACCTCGCCGCCCTCCTCCCCGTCCTTATGGAGGACGCGGTGGTCGTCTACGCCCTGGGCCAGGTGGTGCAGGCGCCGACCCGCACCGACATGGTGCTCGCCAAGCGGCGGGCGCTGCCGATCCGCGTCGTGAAGCCATCGGAGTTGATCCCGTTGGAGGCGGTCAGCTGATGGCGGATGAACTTCAGCTGGCGCAGGACCTCAGCGCGCGTACCGGAATCCTCTGGACGCCGCAGCTCACCCCGCTCGCCCTGCGGCTCGATGCCGCCGGCGGCTGGATCACCGTGGTCCAGGCCGTCACCCTGCGGCAGCTGCTCGAGGACTGGGACACCTGCGCCGCGGTCACGCCCGAGGCCCTGCGGATCCGGCTCGCCCGCTCGGATGCGGGCTACCCGGTTGCCCGCCCGGTCTGGGACGGGGTGTGTCAGGTGCTCGGGACGCAGGCCGGGACCGCCTTTCGGGCCCTCCGGGCCGACGAGCTGCCGGGCGACCCGGCGGCGTGGTGGGACCGCGCCACCGACCAAACCGCCCGGGCCCCCGACACGTTCCACGAGACCGGAGCGAGCTGGCAGGGCCCGGATGGCGCCGCCGCCGCGTGGGCCTTCGCCGCGCACACGAGCCAAGAGCACCCCGTCGTCGTGTGCTGCCCGCTGCGGGAGTATGGGGTGGTCATCCACACCGCGGACAACCCCGTGGGCGTGGCCCAGGCCGCGCGGACGCATGCCGATCCCGCCACGGGCCTCCTCGCCGACGCGCTGGTCATCGATCACGGCACCGTGGTGCGCGTCTGGCACGCGATGGATGCCGCCTAACCTCTCGGGGGACTCCGCGCCAGCGGGGTCCCCTTTTTGATGAGGAGGTGCGGAGATGCCGGATTCGCTGTGGCATGCCAGCGCGTTGGATGCCCAAACCGCGGTGCTGTGGCCGTCCACGCCCAGCGGCGCCGTGCTGGTCGTCGATGAGGCGGGCCATCCCTACGCAGCGCCCGATGTGAACACGCTCGTGGCCCACGCGCCCGATCCCGCCGTGGCCGTCGCCCTGACGCTGTCAACAGCAATCTTCACTTCCCCAAAACGCCAACGCACATTTCCCCAGATCAGCAGGCGACATGTCCCCAAAACGCCAACGCACATTTCCCCAAATCAGCACCAGGGGAATCCTGGCAACGAGCGCCGGCGACCCGGCCAGAGGCCGCCGGGATCCGGCGGGCCCCGTGCCGGGTGGAGCGGGCGCGCGGTCACTAGTGACGGGCGGTCCGGGCGCGGGGGGCGTCCCGATCGCGCCACGGGCCGGGGATGGGCGGACGGCGAGCCCGAGGCCCGTCCGGGCGCGCGGCCCCGGGCCGGGGTCGGGGGCGGCTCATAACGCGCCCTC
>JAJYPH010000104.1 GCA_021795575.1 Bacillota bacterium | reverse complement strand
AAACCGTGCTATGCCAGGCCGGGCCTCGTCGAGGCGACAATCACAGGCCCTGCGGGGCCTGAAAGGAGTATCTCTTTATGACACGCTCCACGGACGTCCCCCCCGTCTCCCGAGTCCCCGGGGAACAGCCCCGGGTCCCCGTGGTCGGCATGGACCACGTTCCGCTGATGCCCACGACCCCCGCCCACGCCCGCAAGATGCTCAAGGACGGCGTGGCCCGGCCCCGCCGCAACAAGCTCGGCCTCTTCTACCTCCAGATGCGGATTCCCGTCGGCCAGGTGACGCAGCCGATGGTCGTGACGGACGACGTGGGCGGCCGGCACGAAGGACTGGCCGTGGCCTCGCACCGGCAGGTGGAACTGACGGCTCAGCTGGAGTTGCCCCTCGGGATCCCCAAGAAGATGGCGGACCGGTCGCATCTGCGCCATGGCCGCCGCTTCCGCCACTGCCCGCGCCGCCCCCAGCGCTTCCACAACCGCCGCCATCACCGGCGCTACTGGCTCGCCCCGACCCAGGCGGCCAAGGTGCACGCGCGGGTCAAGGCGGTTGAGCAACTGTGCGCCATCTTCCCGATCACCGCGATCATTGTCGAAGACGTGCGCCACACGCCCACGGGCAAAAACGACCGGCACTTCACGACGGCGGAGGTCGGCAAAACGCTGACGTATCAGGCGTTTCGGACACTCGCCCCGCTGACCCTGGTCCGCGGGGACGACACGGCGGCGTGGCGGACGGAGTTTGGCCTCGCCAAAATCGGCGGTCCCGGTCGCCCGCCGGTCTTCGCATCGCAGGCCGTGGACGCGGTGGCCATTGCGATGGGGGTCAGCGGGTGTGCATTCGGCCACCCACCGTTTTTCGTGTGGACAGCGCTTCGTCATCACCGGCGGGCCCTTCACCGGCAGAACCCGCAACGGGGCGGGATCCGACCGGTCTATGGCGGCACGACCAACGGCACGTTTTTTCGGAAGGGCGACTGGGTGGCCGTGTTCCAGCCGCGCAAGCGGGTCACGCTGCGAGGTTGGGTGACGGGGTTGCCCACGCTCACAACCACGACGGTGGCCGTCCAGGACGCCATGGGCAAACGATTGCGGCAGTTCAATCCGCGAAATGTCCGCCTGTTAGCGCGCGCCAGCGGATTCTCTTGGAGACAGGGGGGCCCCGGCGCTCCTCCCTATGGCTAAAGCCGGGGGATTCCGCGCCGGGAGCATTTGTTGACGCCCCGTTTCGCCCGCAAGTTGGACACCACGACCGACGGCCTGCCTACTGGAGCATCGGGACCCGGCTTACCGTCGTCGTGGTGGCAGCCCCCCTCTTGTTCACGACGCCCCGCCCTGTGCCGTGTGCCCCGGCTGGCTTAACGCCCGCCGGGGCTTTTTTGTCTTTGTAGACAGTTTGCCGAAGGAGGCATTGGCATGGCTTCTGTTCTGGTGGACATGGACGGCATCCTCGCGGATCTGCTCCCCGCGTGGATCGCCCGGTACAACGCGGACTACGGCGCCAGGTTGACTCGCGACGTGATTCGGGAGTGGGACCTGGACCGCTACGTGAAGCCTGAGTGCGGACGAGACATCTATCGCTACCTGCGCGACCCGGACCTGTTCCGGCACTTGGACGTTATTTCGGGTGCGCGCGAAGGCGTCGCTGCCTTGCAAGCCGCCGGGTTCACCGTCACGATAGCCTCTTCGGCGGCCCCAGTCATCCAAGCGGCCAAGCGGGCGTGGTTGGCTGAGCACTTCGGCTCCGCGTTGGCCGACGGGCTACAGTTCATGGCGACCAAGGCTGACCGGACCGCCGATGTTTTCATCGACGATTCTCCGAGGCAGCAGACCGCGTATTGCCTCGCCCACCCCACGGCGCTGGTTGCGACGCTGGCCTACCCGTACAACACTGAGTGGACCGGGGCCACCCGGTTCACGTCGTGGTCGATGATGGCCCAGGGTTTGGCCCGCATCTGGGAGCGGCAACAGGCTCGCCTTGCTTGGGCTCGCGAACAGGACGCGGCTGCCGCCGCACGTTGAGGAGGTGTCCCCGTGCTTCGTCGTTTTTGCGTACGCGTCTCCGCTCGCCTGCGGCCCCGTCGGGGGCAAGCCATGGTGGAGTATGCGCTGATTTTGGCGCTCGTCTCTCTCGTGGCCATTGTGGCCCTCCACAGTTTGGGGTATGCCGTCGCCCATCGCCTCAACACCGTCGCCAACGCGATCAACGGCGCGTAGGGTGGGCTGTTGCGGGTAACTACGATGCGATTGCGCTAACAGGAGGGGGTGGCATGGACGGTGCCGTTCTTGCCGTGTTGAACTCCCAGACCGTCAGCGATACCATTTCGTCTAGCTCCGTTCCAGTCTTGACCGGATTGGGACACGTCGGGGATACGACCCGCGCTGACCAAGCTGCCACTCTCTCCTTTGCTACACCCCAAGAACTTGGCACCTTCATTGGCGCCCACTCTCGGCCTATTCCTCCCCCGCCCTCTGCCCATCGACGCACCATACCGCCGTGGCCCTATGTTGCCGTCGGACTGTTTCTGCTGATTGTCTTGGCCGCGCTCATTCGCCACTAGCTCGGTGTCTCTCCCGCCAACGCGGTGAGAGACTAGTCGGTTCCATCTTCTAGTCGGAGGTGGACCGTGATTAAAACCTTGCTGCGTCGTGTTCTCTACGCCCTTGAGTGTCGCTTGTGCCCAGCGACTCATCTCAAACGGAATCTTGCTATCCACGACGAATTCAACGAGTGGAACTATTTTCACAACACCGACTGCCTCGACGCGTTCGACGAGACCGACTACCTCGACCTCGACTGACGTTTCTGCGGCAGAACTTCCGTATCGGTTTGTGATGGGGAGGCTAGCATGCGAGTCCGTCTGGCCTTCTTAGGTCTCGTCGCGCTCATCCTATCGGCGTGCGGCTTCTCTCTGCCCAATGCAGCTTACCATTCGACATCGGCCGCCTCCTCCCCTCCCCCTTCCCGAAGCGTTGTCTGGGTTCCGGCCTCTTCCGTGTCCTCGACGGCGTTATCCTTGCTCGCCAGTGCGCAACACTCCGTGGTGCTGAACATGTACGAATTGGGGAATCCCGCCTTGGTAGCCGCACTCGTGGCTGACCACGCCCGGGGCCTCACCGTGCGGGTCATCTTGGATGCGACGGAGTCTCAGAGCGCCGTAGCCGGCCGGGCTCTGGCGGCGGCCGGGGTGCCCGTCCGGTGGGACCATGTCCCCCACGGCATTGATCATGTGAAGTTGCTGGTGGTCGATGGCCGCCAGACGCTCCTGGGTGGGGTGAACTGGGGCAGCGGTTCCTCGTATACGACCGATGGTGATGTCCTTCTGCCACAGGACCCAACGGCCAGCGGTTATTTCGCCTCCGCATGGGCGACCCTCGGGGGGCATCGGAGCCTTTCGCCTGAAGGGATGGGGGCCTGGAGCGGGTCGGCCATCGGGACCCAGATGACGGCCCTCCTTGGCCACGCCACCCGTTCGGTGGATGTGGCGGCCAACTACCTCACGTCGTGGACCGTCCAAGACGCTTTGGCGGCGGCTGTGCGGCGGGGGGTCACTGTGCGCGTGGTGATGAATCCTACGGCCTACGGCGCGAACGCGGCGGCGGCGTGGCTCCAGGCGCATCACATCACGGTGCGGTGGGCACCGACGACACCCTATCTTCACGCGAAGATCCTCATTGTGGACGGTCGGACGCTCTGGATCGGGTCGTCCAACTTTTCGTATCACGGGTTGAACGTGAATCAGGAACTGGATACGGAGGTGGCGTTGCCGGCGGGTGTGACGGCTTGGTGGCAGGCGTTGTGGGCGCGGTCGCGCCCGGCGTGACACATGTCACGCATGGGTTGGATAGCCCGCCCGCCTTGTGGCCGCCAGGCTCATGGCTCGTCGTGATTCCGTAGCTGGGCGCGCGATGCCCACGCTTCTCTGGAGGAGGCGGCGACCATGACCCACGACTCGCTTGCTGAAACGCTTGCCGTGCTGGCGGACGTGTCCCGCCAGTTAGAAGCCCCACACTTGTCTGATGATGCCCGACGCGATGCTGGCTGGATTCTCCGGACCACGCTTCGCCACCTCGCCTGCGAGCTTGGGGTGTCGGACCCGTTTGGTGACTGCGGCACGGACCACGCCGTGTGGGTGCCGTTGGATCTGCTTGATGCGGTGGACCGCTGATTGCCTGCGGACGGCGGCTCCTGTGCCCTCGCCCGGCATCGCGGCGTCCCGGTGTCCGACCTATGGGACCTGTTGGTCCGCAACCGTGCTTCTACTTGGGTCACATCGGCCAGTCCCATAGCCGGGAATTGGCAACATAGTGTCTGATTGTTGGACACCAGGCGTGTCTGGCCCGTTTCTCGCCTCCACGTGGCAGGAATGTGCGCTGACGAGGGTCGCTGGGAATCAGCGGAATCGTGGGGCCCCCGATGGCTTGCGGAGTCGGTTGGCGGCCCTGACGGATCCCCGGAAGGGCAGGGCGTCACGGGGAATTGACAGACATGGTCCGTTTGAGATAATGTAGGCGGGGGTGAAACGATTGAAAATTCTGGGAGCCGGAACTGTCTTGGCTCTGGCCTTGGGATTGGTTTGGGGGGGGGGGGAGCGCTAGCAGCGTCCCATCCCTTAGCCACCCCCGGCATTTCACCGTGCGGAACTGGTTGCTCCGGCGGCGGGGGTAGCAATCAGGAGTTCTTTTACTTGTCCCCCGGTCCGAATGCTTTCTCCAACACCGTCTCGGCCCAAACGCCCAGTGGCTTTGTCTACTTTAACTGGGGCGGTCGGGCGACGCAAAATTCCAGCACGTTCATCACCGACACCTACAACACTGTCTCAGGCGGTGGATACAGCGGATCCGGCCTGGCGTTCTTTGGGTATCTCTACGTGCCTAACAATGACCCCTACGACTTCTATTCGTATCGGTCTACCTATGACTTGTGTGGGGGAATCACCTCAAGTCACAGTATGTCCGGGTCGTGGGGTCGGACCGTGTCGTCGAGCAATCCCGACCAACTGACGCAGGAGGTGTTCACGGGGCTCGCCAGTTCTCGCGACTGCGCAGCGAACGCCCGGGAAACCCCCCTGTACATGTTGCTTTACCCCAATTGAGCGTGGCTAAGGAGGTTGTATCATGAACAGGTTGTACAGAAGAGCGGCCCTCGGCGTGGCGGTCGCGCTGGCCACGGGGGCGATTAGTGTGCATCCGTGGGCGCCCGCACGGGCGGAAGGCGTGCACCACCCCGTGGCTGACCAGGGTCCCGGGCCAGCGGCGGCTCCTCCACCATCGGTGCCCGTGTTCACCTTGAGCCAGGCCCAGCAACGGGTGCCGTATCACATTGTGACGCCTCACGCCGCAGTGCTTCCTGGCCCCGCGGCCCAAGTGTACGTCCACCTTCACGGCACTCCGACGGTGGTCGCCAGCGTCTACTACACTGGGGCGTACTCCGCCAATAACGACTGGACCGTGAATATTTACGAAACACCGGCCCATAACTTCAGTGGTGGACCGAACCCCCATACGGTGACCCTCGGGGGCCGCGCGGCGCAGGTGGACAGCTGGATGGGGGGTAGTACGCCATTGGCGGATGCCTACTTCCAGGTGGGACCGCACATGTGGTACGAGGTGACGGGATTCAATGTCCCACTCGCCAAGGTGGAAGCCATCCTCGCGGACCTTGCCGGCCAATACCAGGGGTGATGCGCCGGCGTCGGCGCTCCTCGTTTGGGATGCTAGTAGGACGCCGTTGGCAGAAACGCCACGACACGCAGTTGAGCCCTGCGGCTACCGGCCGCGGGGCTCAGCGCTAGCTTGTTCGGCGCTGCGGTCGGATCAGCGGTGAGCGTCTTGGCTCTCTTTCCCTGCGCCTTTCTACTGCCGCTCGGGTGCTCTGTCACCACGATGACCCGACCCTTGGATTCGCCGCGCTACGCCTCCGCCGTGACCGACGGCTTGTCTGTGGTTTGGCAGTCGTCGGATACGGGCAGTGATCTTGGTGCGGGATCCCGACGGGCAGGCGTTGACGGCGCCCACCGTGGAGGAAGCTCAGCGGCTGTGGCCGACCGTGACCCCGAGACCCGTGGACACCCGCGGCCGGATGTTCCTGCGCGCCGCGCTCTCGGCCGATTTGGCCCGGATCGGAGACCGCGTCCATGTGAGCCCGGTCTACGGCAGTCGGCTTCCCTAGGCGTTCGCCTGAAAAGGTGTCGATGATGTGCCCGTCCCGCGGATCCTGCGCCGACAGCGCCGCGTCCGCCTGTGGAATGGATCCACCGCAGCCGACGCGTGCTTTCGGGCCGTGGAGGCCCTGGCCGCTGCGGGCCATTCGGATGTGCCCATCGTGCCCTGTCCACGCGCCGCGCAGGGCGTGGGCTTCCTGGATCACCTGCGCCTGCCCCTGAAGGTGCTCGCCGTCTGCCTCTGATCCTGAGTTCCATCCACTGCCCGCGCCCGGCCGTGTGGGTTCGCACCCTGACCCCGCCCGCCTGGTGGCCGACGGGGGATCGCCAGCGCCCCCCTCCGTCCTCTTCCCCTTCCCCTGCGCGGGCATTCCTGCATGGCCCGGGGTTGGATGCTGATGCCCCCCCGCCTACGGCTGGGGGGCGATGATGACGGCATTCCGTCTCAAGGAGGCGACTTCATGATGTTGCGTCCTCATCACCACCATCCACAGCGCCCGGAGTCCGATGGGCTCCGCTACTGCGACACGTGTGGATCCTGCGTGTCGGCCCGCGCGGCGTCCGGCGGGGACGGTCCCGCTCGTTTTTTTGAAGGCGACCTGCCGGACGGGTCCTCCCTCATCTTGCAGGCGGTGGAGTCGGACCACCACGTCACGTGGATGAACCGCTGGGAACGCTGGCCCGCAGGCTTGCGGGCCGGCTTTCTCGACTATGCTGTCCTTCCGCAATGGGGTGGCTATGTCGTCTACGTCACGCCCGACGCATGGCCCGCGTCGCGGTAGCGCACGGCAGCGCAGCCCTACAAAACTC
This sequence comes from Bacillota bacterium, assembly GCA_021795575.1. Taxonomy (GTDB): domain Bacteria; phylum Bacillota; class Sulfobacillia; order Sulfobacillales; family JAIMBI01; genus JAJZWV01. The sequence goes on along the minus strand of JAJYPH010000104.1, from coordinate 5,954 downwards.
TCGGGGAACCTGCCCTCTGGCGGGATCCCCCTTTCTTGTGACACTTTTGAACGGCCTGCCGGTGATGGCGCATCCTGGGGATGTCCGGAGTGGGCCGCGTGGCCCGTCGCTGGGGCTTGCCCCCTTGGCGCCTGCGAGAATGGCCCGCCCCTGTCGGCGGCGGGCTCTCGGGGATCTCATCTTCTCAGGAGGTGAGACCCCATGGCCACAACCACCGCGTCTTCCCCTTTCCTTTCCGTTGCCCCGTCCCGTTCCCCGTCGTCCATCCTAGCGTCGCTGTCGGCCCTGCCCCCGGTGAGCGATACGGCCCTCCACGCGGCGGTGCGCCCGCTGCGCGCTGGCCACCTGCGCGCCGTCGTCGACGCGGCCCGGTCCGTCGCGCACAACTCGTCGCTGCCCGGGGCCGTCACCCTCGCACGCCGTGTGCTGGCCGCCGTGGAGGCGATGCACGGCCCCCAAGCGCTCCGGTAGGGGCGTCTGGCCCTCCCTGTGTAGTCTGCCCAAATGTGCCCGCGCCGGGCACGGCGGGCGCGCGGGTCTTTTGGTTCCTGTTCCTTCGTCCCGATTCGATGCCCTCGGCCCTCCCGCGCCCGACTGCGGGCCCCGCCGGTCGGTTCGACCGCTCGGAGCCGAGGGCCCCCCGTTAAGAGCGTGGGGTCACTCGTTGTTCTATGGTACGACTCCGTGGCGCAACTCTTCGATCATCCGATGCTCGATTGCTACCACATTGTTGTAGTCGCGTACGTTGTATGTGTTCCCTTCTCGGTGTGTCACACGATGGAGGTGGATGTCGTTGCGCCTTCTCCGCGCTTCATGCAACATCGCGGCCGTTTCACGACTGAGCACTCCTTCTTGGGAGAGTCCATCGATCACATCCGCAAACCGCTTGTTCGAGGTATGGTCCGGATGGCGATTGTGCCACACTGCGCTGAGCACTGCCTCCATCGCGCTCACCAGTGTGACGCACGCCTGCTTGTAAAACAGGCTACTCGCAGACAGACCCAAATCAAACCGATTGACGAGCCAACGATTAACGTCCGTGGCTTGAAGCGTGTACGCAATGTTTCGCGCCACCACATCGTCTGGCAAGAAGGACAACTTGGTTCGGACATAATCACTTGTCGTCCGTATCACGCCGCGCGGAAAGCGGATGGTCGTCGTTTTTGTCTGGTTATCCTTCACCCGGCGTTCGAAGCACTGCAAGCCGCGACCCAGTTCCCTCGCCGTGTCCGCGATGCTCATCGCCTCCCAATCAATCATGAGCACGCCCCCCCCTTTCGGCCGCCGGAGTTAGTCGCCGCATTCCTAGCGCTCTTCTTTCGCCTTCTAGTCCGGAATCCCCTCTCTGTACCCCGAACGTGCCCCGCCCCCCTTTCCGCGGGCGGGGCGGTCGCCATAGTGATTTCCTCACCGAAAGGATGGGTTGCCGATGTTTCCGTCACCCGAAGCGTATGCCGAACTTTCTGAGGAACTAGCGGCTTTGCTGGCGTTGAGCACTCCCTCATCCTCCCTTGGCACCCTGTCCCCTAAGAAGTCCGCGCGGTTGACTTCGTGGATCCAGGCATTCACCACCAACCATCCGCCGCGCCCGGTGCGGTCCGCTGAACGCCCCCTCGTGGATGTGCTCCGAGCCATCGAGGCGCATTGCTTCGACATGCGCTGGGCGATGATGACGGATCACTGCCCATCACCGTCCGAGGCACCGCAAGGGGCGGACGACGAGTTTCCATCCCTATGGTGCTTGTGCTTCGGGGCAGGATGCTCCTGGTCCGAGGCGGCGCTGGCGGCCGACGACGAGTTGGCTGGGATATATGAACTGGTGTGTCGAGCGCTGTACGGTCGGCATACCCCGTTGGCCCTCCCGGCCTAACTTGCCCCAACGTGCCCGCGCCCGCCGTGCGGGTCGCCGGCCTTATTCATCGTGTTTCAATTCCCCATGAATCTGGCTCCTGGCTTCCGAGCGCCCTGTTGCGCCTCGCGCCAGCCGGTCCGACCGCTCGGAGCTGGGACCTCTTTTCTCTCTCTCTCTCTTCATCAGAGGAGGTTGTGTATGCTACTGGCCATTGTTGCGTGGCTCACGCGCCACGCCGTGGACCTCGCGGTCTACGGCGGGTTCGTCGTTGCCGCGTGGGGGATGTTGCACGAGTCACTGGCTCCGGAGGGGGGCTCCCGATGACCGACAGTGCGCTCCGCAGTCCGGGGACGCCTGCGTTGCCCGATGTGTTTGATGCGCTGGTCGAGGCCCTGCAGTCCCTGCCCATTGGTGTTCCGGACGCGTGGCGCCTGTACGGACCCACTTCCGACGGTGCCTACGTCCGTGTCTGGCGCTGGGCGACGGACGACTACGCGCTCGTTCTGGACCGGGGCGCGGCCGGTTGCGAACGCCTCGCCCTCGCTCCCACCCCCGTGACAGAGGCGGCGGCCCTGGTGCAGGCCTATGCCCTCCTCCCACCCGTCCTCCAGGCGGCCGACCGCCCCCCTCGCGACATTCCGTCGGAGGCGTGGGCGTGGCGCTACACCGACGCCGCCCTGGTGGCCCGGTGGGTGGCGGCGGGCATCACGGACGCCGATGTGGCGTCTATGGGGACCTACTTGGTCTTGGAGCCCGACGACCTTCCGCCCCTCGCTCCGCCAGGCGGCTGGCTGGACCAACTCCACGCGTTGGATGTCGCGCGCGCGGACGGCGCTACGACCGGCTAAACCTGATTCATCACGGATCAAGGAGGCGTGCCCTGTGTTGCTTGATGCCCGTTTTGACGACCTCGACGGTCCTGGTGGCCACCTCATTGCGGAGTCCGCTCACGACTTGGTGCGTGAGTGGCGGCGGGAGCCAAGCCAGAACAGCTCACCCGCAGGCTTTGCCTGTCGCGTCGCGCGGACCCCCGACGGCGACGTGGCGTATCACGCCCTCACCGTGACCTACGATGGGCGGCGTATGACCGCATTCCGTGCCACCTTCGTCGGCCCCCGTACGAATATGTTGGGCGCGTTCCATGCGCTCTTCCGCCTTGCGGAGAGTTTTCGCTGTCCCCCCTACATCCTCCACTACCGCGAGGGCGCGGGGGCCGTGCGGGCGTCTCGCTCGCCGGCTTGACATCCTCCCACGGCTAAAGTCGGGGGTTTTGCGCCCCGTCCGATACGCCCGTCGATTCCTGTTGCCCACGCTCGCTCCCCCAAGGAGGTTTTTCCAAATGCGTCCTTTGTGGGTCCTCGGCGCTCCCAGCACCGAAATGGACGCCGTCGAGGCCGTGCTGGTCGCCCAGGACGCGGCGGTGGCCTACGCGGCCGGGCACGACACGGCGCGCGTGTCCCTCGACAACCGCTCCCGCGCCGGCTTTGTCTTGTTGTCCGGAACGGAGCCCGTCCCCTTCCCGGCCGTGTACGCCGCCGGCGGTCGGATGCGCTTAGTGGATTGCGACTTCGTCGGCCCGCGCCCCCTCGGTGGTGCCACGGTCCACTACGTTGGTCATCACCTGTCGTGGGGGGCACCCGGGTACGGCCTGCCTGCCGAACAGTACTGGGAGGCCTCGGCCATCGGGCAAGTTTCCGCCGCGTTCGGGGTAGACCCCACCCCTCGCCTTCGCGTGGTCGCCGCCGCCGCCCACTGCCTGACGGAAGCCTACCACGGCCGTTGCCCCGGCGTAGACCCCGATGTGCTGTTGGCGCACCGCCTCTCGGTGCTGGCCTCCGCGTGGGGGGTGTCTCTCGCCCAAGCGTTTGCCGCCATCGTTTTGGCCCGCGATTTGCTGGCCCTGGCCCCGCGGGCCCTTTCCGACGGCATGGGGTTTGCGGACCTCCGGAGCCTGACCCTGGGCCCGGACACCCTCCGCGCGCTCCCCGAAGCCTCCCAGCGCGACGGAGTGCCCTACCTCCTCGCGTCTCCTTACGCGGTTGACTCGCCTCTTCGGCCGCGTCGCGCCCCGGCGTCCGCTTTGGGCACCGTGCTCACGCTTCAGGCGCGGGCCTTCGCCTCCTAAGGGGGATCTTGGCCATGATCGATTCGCCGTCTCGCGCCGAAGGGCTCTTCGTGCTCTTCGGTGAGTTAGTCGGGGGCGTCGCGCTCCTGGTTCTCCTGTACTTTGTCGTCGTCAGTCTCGGCCCGCTGTTCTTCTAACGGCGTCCCGCCTGTGCCACCCCGCCCGCCTCCCAGCGGGCTTGGGCGGCTTTTTTCTTGGTGTTCCTGACTCCTGGAAATGGGGGGACGCTTCCCATGGACCTTGTGCACGCCGCCCATCTGGCCGCCCCGGTTCGTCCGGGGTTCGTCGTCCGGTTTCACCATCAGGGCTATCGCCCTCACGGCTATCCCTTTTGGATTCCGGCGTCCAACCGGGTGATCCGGGTGCTCGCCGACACACCGGACGGCGCCCTTGCCGTGGCGCGATACCACTACGGGCGTCTTGGGTGCGACTTCTCCGTGATGGTGCCCTCCCTGACCACTTAAGCCTTGCCACCCCGCCCGCCTCCCAGCGGGCTTGGGCGGCTGTTGAATCCTTGTTTTCCCCGACATCACACAACGAAACGACCTCGCCAGCAGTTGGTTGGCGAGCAAGGAGGATTTTTACGCGATGAACAACGTGAGCATGGTGGGTCGGCTGACCCGCGAGCCCGAACTGCGCCAGACTCAGAACACGGGCACCTCCGTGGTCAACTTCACGGTGGCGATTGATCGCCCCGTCAAGGGCCAGGACAAGGCTGCCGACTTCATTCCCGTGGTGGCGTGGGAGAAGACGGCCGAACTGGTCGCCCAGCACGTCCGGAAGGGCTACCGCGTGGGGGTCACCGGGCGCCTCCAGACCCGGACGTACGAGACCTCAGATGGCCAGAAGCGGTCGGTCATGGAGGTCGTGGCCCAGCGGGTGGATTTCCTGGAGCCCAAGCACGACACCAACGGCTCGACCCCCACCGACGCCGTGGATGTGCCCGACGACATCCCGTTCTAACTCGCCTCTCTTGGCCGACCGCGCCTAGCGTGGTCGGCCTTTTCTTGGTGATGTCACGTTGGGATGGCCCACGTTTTCTGTGGATTCCCCTTCCGGCTGGGGCGCTGCTGCTGACATTCTTGCGAACCAGCACTGGCCCCTGAGCGTGTTCCTAAGGAGGCGTTTGTTGTGCGTTACCCCCACCTGCGGATTGCCGCCCTCGCCTGGGCCGATTGCCCGGTGTGCCAGTCTTTCTACCGCGTCGCGCCGGAGTGGCACGATGCGTCCGCCACGTCCATTGAGACGCTCCCGGACGGTCGGAGAGTCATTCGCATTCCGCCAGACGCCATGCGCCGGAGTGCGACCATCCTGCGCAACGAAGTGCTCCACACCCAACACATGCGGGCCTCCCACGGCTGGGATCGCCCGGTTCCCCCGTTTCACGACGGTCAGGGGGGTTAGGCCGTGGGCTACACGACAGGCTGGGCCGACGATCAGGATACGTATTGTTGCATGTGTGTGCCGGCGTCCTGTCTTCACGATCCCTCCCACGACCTGACGCCGATTCTCTCTCGGCACTGTTACGTGCACCCACCGACCTGTCGAGCGTGCGGCGTCGCTCTCGACGTCGAGGTTTTTGGCGACGAGGACTAGCCCGCCGCGCCACGCGCGGCGGGCCCTGCGCGGGCTAGGAGGTGAGGCTGGTGAGTTGGCCACCCGTTGTGGGTTATGCCGCGGATGCAGATGTATACTGCCCCCGCTGTGCCGCCGCGCTCTATGGCGCGGACGTCTTGGACGACACCAAAACGGTGTACGATCGCGAAGGCAATGCGATTGGCCCGGTCTTCGCGTCGGAAGAGTGGGACTACGCGCCCACGTGCGGCCGGTGCCGCGTCGCGTTACCGTACACGGCGATCGATGATGGGAGCCCGTCGTGATCCGCGCGGCCACCCTGCCCGGCTGGGTTCTGACGCCCGGCGTCCAGGTTTGGCACAACGGGACGCTCATCGCGGACACGGAGGACCTCGGGACCAT
>JAJYPH010000295.1 GCA_021795575.1 Bacillota bacterium | reverse complement strand
GCCCCTCGCGGCTACGCGAGGGGCTTTTCCTTTTTGCGGGAGGTGTTCACAAGTGGCAACCGGGTTGACAGGCATTACCAATGCCTTCACCTTGATCCAGACTGATTTGAGCTACCTGGTGATTCCTTCGGCCACGGTCGCGGGCGTTTTCGCGGGCCTGTCCTACGCGCACGTCTTCCACTCGCCGCAAATGCAGCAGTTTTCGAAGGACGTCCTGAAGTACTCCGTGATTTCGCTGGTTGTCGCCGGGGGCGGGCCCCTGCTCATCAAGGCGCTGGGCTCGGCCATGGGGCTCCCGTAGCCTCACGTTCGACGGCGGGGGATAAGGAACCCCCGTCGCCCAGGCCGGCGCGATCCGACCCGGGCGAGAGGGGTTCCATGAAGGAGGGATGTCGTGAAGTCGGGTAGTGTTGCCGAGATGCGGGATCGGGCCCGGATCGAGACCATTGCGATTGTGGTCTTGATTGTCGGAGGAGTGGGCTTCGCCTGGCATGTGCTGGGGTCTGCGGTGTGGTCCGGGCTCGCCGCAGGCTTCGGGGCCCTGCTCCATACCTGGTGGCCCAGTGCTTCCATTCCCCCCGGTCCTTGGGGGACCGTCCTGACGGGGCTGTTCTTCGGGCTGCTGCTGTTTGTGGCCGCCATGCTGGCCAGTCGCTGGTACTGGTGGAGTCGCCGTCGCCGCACGATGATTTGGTACGAGATTCGGTTGTTTCAGGACGACACGACGGAGCCCGCCCGGGTTCGCGGCGTCTTTGACCAACTCTGGGATGGCCTGTACCCCCGGCATCGTTGGGTCGGCACCTGGGCTCCGTACCGCTGGTTCACGGGGACCACGTGGTACACGTGGGCCGTGGCGCGCGACCACGCCGTGGACGATCAAATTCACCTGCTGCTGGGGGCGCCTGCCGACGTGATGGACCGTGTCCTCCACGCCTGGCAGAACATCTATCAAAACGTCCGCTTCGAGCCGTGGAAACACGGGCTCCACCCGCCGCGGGCGCAGATGCTGCGGTGGCGCGTGCACCATCGCTCGTGGCTCCGGCTGACCACCCTGGCGAGCAACAACGGCACCCTCCCCGTGGAGGCCATGCTTCAGGCGATCTCCCGCGAAGGCTGGCGCGCTGACGCTCCACTCCCTGACGTGTGTTGCACGTACACGTTCACGCCGATTCCCACGCATCGGGCGTGGCAACGGCTGGAGCAAGGGGCGCGGTACGCCGAGTGGGAAGCCGACAGTCCCGCCCAGTCCGCTGCCCGCTCCGCCATTACCCAGGTGGGCCGCGGGCGCTGGCAGACGGAATGGCGCGCCGCCACGACCAACTACGACATGATGCAACGGATCCTCGGGGCCTGGGCCCTGCACAATCACTGGGCGATCCTCGTGGGGCACAACGTCGTGTTTTGGCGTCGGTTGTTCCACCGGTGGTTCACCGCCGGGGTGCCCCGCTTGTGGGGGTGGCACGGTCCGAAATTCTGGTCGGGCGAGTGCGCCACCTTTTTTCCGTGGCCGACCGGACGTCTGCGCATCTCCGATCTGAATCGGTCCATGACCCGTCGCATGCCCGCGCCACGTCCCCTGGTGGTATCCTCCCCCCTCGCGCTAATGCAAGCGGAGGGCGGCCAGTATGTGGGCCTGAAGGAATCCGATCGCCACAAGAATGTGTTGCTGCTCGGCATCCAAGGGTCCGGCAAGTCCACCAGCCTGCTCAACATGTTTCGCAATGATGTCTTGGCCGTGGATGCCCAGGGGCGGCCTGCCAAGTCGGTCATCTTGGTCGATATCGGGAAGGACACGGCCAAAGCGGCCCTGCGCTTGGTGCCTCCCGACCGTAAGGTGATTTGGTTCGCCCCGGCAAGCGACCTGAACACCTGGCTGATTCAGCCGTTTGTCTCCGGGGCGCAAGATGGCACCCAGATGGAGCATCTGCTGGACCTGTTCCAGGAAATCTTCGGCGAGGAGGCCATTGGCCCGCGCAGTCGTCAGATTCTGGGGCATGTGTTTGCCACGGTGATTGCGGCTGGCACTGACGAGGAGCCGCCGACCTTCGACCACGCGTACCAGATGCTGGCCGACGAAACGGTTCGCGACCAGCTGGTGGCGCAGGCGGCGGCCTTGGGACGGTTGCCCGCCCACACGGCCGATTACTGGTCCCGGGAATATCCGCAACTCACCGCGGCCAATCCGGGGTTCTGGCAGGAAGCCGCCGCCGCCCCCCGCAACAAGCTCGACGCCTTCCTGCGCAATGAGGCGCTGCGCGGCGCGATTGGGGCGGGCGATGTCGCGGGCATCGTGCGCAAGGCCATCGACTGGGAGCGCGTGATCCGCGAACGCCAAGTGGTCATCATGGACTTGGACCAAGCGCGGATGAGTCGCCAGTCTACGGCCCTGTTTGGGGTGACGGCGACCCTCCTCCTCTGGCACGCCATTCAGCGTCAGGGGCTGAAGAGCGAAGCCGACCGAATTCCGGTGAGCCTGCTGTACGACGAAGCCCAAGAATACCTCTCCCCGCAGTTTCTGCGCTATCTGGCCCTGGGACGGGCCTACGGTTTCCAGACGGCCCTGTGCACCCGCTTCTTGCTGGAGATTGAGGATGACCGGCTCCGGGCGGGCTTGGTCAACTTATGCCAAAACCGCATCATCCACCGGATCCCCGAGGAACAGGACGCCAAGGCGCTCATGATGCAGATGATGACGGTCTACATCAACAACATCAACCTCGCGGAGGAAGTGCAGGGGATCGAACGCTTCATGGCCGACGACATCATGCGGCTCCCAGACCGCCAGGCGATCTGCGTCTGGCAGGCCGATGGAGCCGTCCAGTCCCCCTTCCATGCGTACACAATTGACTGGCGCCCGTTTGCCCACGAAGAATGGGCGCTGGCGCACTTGGCCCACCAACCCGTCCTCACGCCCGCGCCGCACACGCCCGCCGCGCCAGAACCGCCGAAGGCTTCGGCGGCGGCGGTGCAGCTGCCT
>JAJYPH010000103.1 GCA_021795575.1 Bacillota bacterium | reverse complement strand
GTCCTCACAGGGCTCCGCCGGGTCATGGCCGAGCACATGGCCACGTCCGTGCGGGAGATTCCTGCTGTCACCGTGGTGGAGCGGCTGAATGCCTCGGAGCTGGTGCGCGTGCGCACCGCCTTAAAAGGGCCGGCGGAAGCACGGGGCGCGCGGCTCACCTATCTGCCGTGGGTGGCCAAGGCCCTCACGCTGGCCTTGGACGAGCACCCGCTGTTCAACGCCCGATGGGAGCAGGGCACCTGCTATCAGTATCGGGCGGTGCATCTCGGCATCGCCACCGACACGCCCGACGGGCTTTTGGTGCCGGTGATTCGCGACGCTGGTGAGCTTTCGGTGCTGGAGCTGGCGCAGGCCATGACGGTCCAGACGGAGCGGGCCCAGGCGAGAAAGCTCAGTACCGCCGAGCTGTCGGGCTCGACCGTCACCATTACGGGGGGCGGGCCCTTGGCGGGTCTGTTCGCCACGCCCATCATCAACCACCCGGAGGTGGCCATCCTGGGCGTGTATCGGATCCAGCAGGAGGCCCAGGTGGTGAATGGGGCGCTGGTGCCCTGCCCCATGCTGTATCTGTCGTGGACGTTTGACCACCGGATTGCGGACGGCGCCCAGGCGTCGCGGTTCTTGAACCACTTGAAGGACTTGTTGGCGGATCCGGACCAGTGGCTGCTGCGTTTGCGGTAAGCTAAAGGCTCTGGCCCACCCGCACCGCCACCAGCACGAGAAGACCCAGCACGGCGCGGCGCATCCAGTGTGGGGGCAGGCGGCGCGCCAGCCAGGCGCCCACGGCCGCCCCCAACGCCGAGCCCCCCAGGACGGCCGCGGCCAGCGCCAGCGGCCAGGAGGCCGCGTGCGCGGCCGGGAGCTTCACGGCAAGCCCGGTGAGCGCAATGACCGCGCCCGCTCCGAGCGCCGTGCCCACAGCGGCGCGGACGGGGAGGCCCGCCAGCAGCAGCGCGGGCACCAAGAGAAAGCCGCCGCCGATGCCGTACAGCCCCCCCAAGAATCCGACGACGGCGCCCGTGACCGCCAGAGCGGGGCCTTGGGTGGCGGGCTGTGCCGCTGCGTCGAGGCTGCGCGGGCGCGCCAGTCGATCCAGCGACACCACAATGACCGCTTCCAACAGCAGCAAAATCAGGGGACGCGGCAGATGGGGGGCCAGGAAGGCGCCGGCGGCCGACAGCAGCGCGGCGGGCAGAAGGAGGCGCCGCAGCACGCCGGGAACGACGACGTCCCGATGTCCCCACATGCCAATGGCCGCCGCCACCACCGTCTGAGCCCCCACGATCTCCGAGACCGTCAGAAACGTCAGCGCGGGCTGGCCGAGGAGACTCGGAACAAACAGCAGCAGGCTCGTGAGCAGGAGGCTGCCCCCCACGAAGGCTCCGCCCACCACCACGCCTGACAGGAGGCCCATGGCGAGGTAAACGCCGATCATGGCGCCGTCCTGCGCCAGGGCCTACCCAGGAGCCGGCGCTCCGTCATCCGGCTCGGCCAGGCGCCACGCCGCCAGGCCCAGTCCCAGGACGACCCACATGACCAGAAACCCGATCATGACGCTGGAGGGGGAGAGGGCCCCCACCACAAAGCCCACCAGCCCCGCGAATACGGCCGCCCCCAGCCCCCGCGCCAAGGGCGTTGGGCCGTGGAGGGCCGCCCGGCGCGCGGCCAGCGCGATCCCCACGTAGCCGCCGGCAAACAGGAGGAACCCGAGCCATCCGTAGTTGACCGCGACTTCGAGCCACAAGTTGTGTGCGTCCACAATCCCGTAGGTGTTGAACGGGCTGTGGTGGTGGACCCAGTACACGTACCACCGCATGGCGCCGCGCGGCCCAAGCCCCCAGGGGTGCTGCTCCAAGGCCCAAAATCCACTGCGATACAGCGCCCAGCGAATGGTCATGGAGCCGGGAGCCACCCCCGCCGGCAGATTGGTTTGAATGTGAAACAGGCCCGTGACCAGGTTGGGGAGCCGGGCCAGCTTGGAGAGGGCTAGGGGCAGATGGCTGGCTGGTCCCTGGTGGCGGGCCCACACAATGAGGGCGGCCATGACCGCGACCAGGGCCGCCAGGCCCAGGACGGCCCAGCGCCGCGCACGGCCCACCAGCACAAACGGCAAGGCCACCAAATCCAACAATACCGCCACCTCGCCGCCGCGGGACCCGGTTTTCAGCAGGATGTAAAACAGCAGCCCAGTCAGCACGGCCGCCCCCGGCACCGCCCAGCGCCTGAGATCAGGCCGCCGAAAGGCGGTGGGCCAAAACCACACCAGCGGCAACAGCAGCCCCAGCGCCGTGCCCAGGTCGTTGGGGTTGAAGTAGAACACCGAGGGAATCGGGCGGCCGGCCACGGACGACGGCCCAAGGTGGTGGCCAGTGTGAATTTCCCAAAACCCAATCGCGATGGTGGCCACCCACGCCACTGGCAGCCCAATTTGCCAAAATCGCCGAATGTACAGGGGATGGCGCGCCAGCACCCAGGCCGCCACCAGCGTCAGCCAGCCGCCGATCTGGGTTTCCGTGTAGTACTGGGTCAGGTTGTCGTGCGGCTGGTGCACCAGATACGAGATGAGCACCCATGCCAGCCAGGCGGTGTACAGGCCCACGACCCACTGTCCGGCGGGACGAAGCCGCCACCAGAAGTAGAGGGCGGCCAAGGGGAGGGGAATGACCACCACCTTCTCCAGCACGCTCACCAGCGACTGGCCCGGCAGCCCGGGAATGAACAGGTAGCCCTCGAACAGGGCGCTGGTGAGAAAAACCCAAAGCACCACGTGCGCCGTGGTGCTGAGGCGTTGGCCCAAGGGCGACGTGGGCAGGCCCGTGCTTGTCATGGGGCTAGCATATCAAAGCCGCGGTCGACAGGAATCGCCAGCGTCAGGGGGACGGCGGTCAGGAGAGCCCATGGAGCGCAAGGAAGTCGAAAAGTCCTGCGTGGTGTAGGGAGGGCGCTCTTGGTCCCCACGGCGGATTGGTCAGTCGCGGTCAGGGCCGCCGCCCTGTGAGGCGAGCCCGCGCGCATAAAGCCACCGGTAGGTGTCAAGGGCCCGGGGACAGACCATCACAAGAACTACACGCTCGGGGGATCCTCGGGGAGATTGATGGCCACGCGGTCCGGCTGGGCCCGAGGCTGGGGCGGGCCGGCCCGTTACAGGGGTACACCATGTTCGGTTCTATATCATCCGGAACCGGCGGTTGGCTTGCCAGCAATGTCGACATGAACCGAGCCTTGGTCAATGGCTTCCTTGCAGAATTGGCGTACCGCAACAACCTCTATGATTACTCCCAAGGCAAGACCCTGGGCCTGTATGGGAGCCAGGTGGGGGAGTTCCAAGATCTGCTCAGCGCTGTCGGAACCGGTTGGGCGGCTGGCAAGCCCGTCGTCATCTGGGTCGCCGATTCTGCTTCGTCCTACAGCTGTTCAACGGCTGAGTCGGAGTACTGTCCGATGCCAACCGTCGCGGGCTACTTTCCGATGATCTGGCAGTATGAACAAAATCCCGATCACGACATCACGCCCTATGACGGCGGGCTCACTGCTAGCAGCAACTACACGTTCCACCCTGTCCCGCCGCCAGGGATTTGTTAATTGTCAAGCAGAGAACCGACAGGCGAGCTGGACTACCGGCTCGCCTGCCAAGTCCGTCCGCCGTTCGTCGTGGTATACGTCTTAAGTACCTGCATAGGCAGTAACACATATAGAATGGCACGTGTGGAGGAAACGGCCATTAAGTCATAGACCGTCGCCGACTGGACCGGGGCCATGGACACGGTCCACAACCGCCCCGCCGTCGTGGACACGGCGATCCGCGTGCTGGTCGAGTTCGCCGACGGGGACAGGACCGCCCAGATGACCCGCCCCGAGACCCACTGGAGTTGCGTGAGGATGTGGTGGGCGGGGCCTAGCCACAGGGGCCTCCAGGTGCGGTCATTGGTGGTGTGGTAGAGCACCGGATAGGTAGTCGGCGCACTCGTGGGACTGCTCAGCGACAATCTGGCCATGAGGTAGCCGTCGTCAGGCCCGAGGGAGGTCGGCGGGCGGCTCAGGTTCAGGTTGGGCGCGAAGTGGGAAAATCCAGTCGGAACCGGCACGCTTGGGGGGAGAGGGAGGCCCACCGAGGTCCATTGGTGCCCGCCATCCGTAGTGCGAAACAAAACCGTCGCGGTGTCATTGGCGGCGGCTGACGTCGCCGTGGCCCATCCGTCCGTGGCACTGGTCCACGACGCGCCGAGAAACTGCCCGTTATTCGTGGTATACACCGGCGTGGTCACGACGGCGTTGTCGGCGATGCGCCACAGCCGTTCTTGGGTACTTTGCATAGAAACGACTTCCTGCCCCGAGGCGATCACGCTGCCGGTTCCGTTGGGCGCGACCTGAAGGTGGACCAAAATGATGGGCCACGGTGTGACCAGCGTCACCGCATGCCACTGCACACCCGCGTCCGTGGTGCTCCAGACCTGCATCTGGTCGGCCGTAGCGGCTGGCACCACGCCCCACGCGGTCTGTGCCGTCGGGGCCGCCCACGCCAACATGCTGGTTCCGGGCGAAGACTGGAATACCTTGGTCCAGGTGTGGGCCGCATTAGTGGTGCGAAAGATCGTGCCGGGACCCGCATTGAGCCACCCAATCGCGGGCGTGACCATATGCAGGCCACCAAGGTAGCCGAGCACGGCGGTCGGGAGGTGGGGCGGTAGCGTGCCCGCCGTTGCGGTCCGACGCGGGCGAGGCTTCGTGACGCGTCGGCGGGGGACCCGCACGCCGGTCGCCATTCGGCGAGGGTTGGCCGACGTCGTGGCCGCATGCCCGGCCGGCGGGCGACTTGCGATCAGAACGAAGAGGCCCGTTAACGCGACCACTACACATCCGATAGCTCTGCCCAACTCCCGGCACCTCCTCTCGGAACAACGCCGTGGTCGCACGCGGTGTAACAATTTCTCAGTCAGAACCCTTCAGAAACCCGGGGCGTGTCAGAGGAGGCACAGGAACATGCGTCTCGTCACTCACCATTCCCGCTGGAGCGCTTGCTGTAGAGTCCCACACCGTTTGGCCACGCAAGTTCCACGCTCCCTGGCCGCGGCGCTGGCGGCAAAGAGGACTGTCAAGGGTGTTGTGTAAACTCCTCGGTGGTTATTTCAGAGAGGGGCTCAGGCCGGTGGATTGATGGCCACGCGGTCCGGCAGGGCCGGAGGCTGGGGCGGGCCGGCCCCATACCGTTCTGGGTGCCGGGCGTAGGCCGCCGCCAGGACGGCGGCGCGCTGCCGCTGGACCGGCCGGCCCCTCGCCGCGGTGCACCACCGCCGGGGGGAGCCACCCCAGCCCGCTGTGCCGGTGCGCTGTGTGGTACCAGTGGAAATACCGCCGCAACCACCGGCGCGCCGCCGCGAGGCGGGGGAAGCGATCCGGGAAGGCGGGCCGATACGTGAGGGTCTTGAACGGGGCCTCGGAATACGGGTTGCCGTTGGAGGTATGGGGGCGGGAATGGCTCTTCGTCACGCCCAGCGCGGTCAAGAGGGCGGCGACGGGCGGGGACCCGTCGCGGCCCCGTTATCGGCGTGCCAGGTCAAGGTGTCGCATGCGACGCCGTGGCGCCGCACGGTGGCGCGGATGAGCGCGGCGGCCCGCCACTGGGCCTCGGTCGGGGCCACGAGCCAGCCCACCACGGCGCGGCGGTAGATGTCCCGAATCACATAGAGCCGGTAGTCCTGGCCCTTCACCGGCCCCGGGAGATAGGTGATGTCCCACGACCACACCTGGTTCGGACCGGTGACCAGGAGGTCAGGCTTCTTGCGGGCCGGATGCGTCGCCTGGGCCCGGCGTTCGCGGACTGCGCCGGCGGCGCGCAAAAGTCGGTAGAAGGTCGACCAGGACGCGTGGTAGACGCCTTCATCTAACGGCGTGGCCCACACGGTCGCGGGACGGCCACCGACGAAGCGCTCGCTGTGCAACGCGCCCACGATGGCGGCGCGTTCGGCGGCCGCCAAGGCGTGGGTCGGGGACGCGGCCCCGCGACCCGCCGCGGATGCCGCCGCGCGTAGTAGGTCGACCGCGGTACCCCCAGGGCCCGACAGGCACCCGCCACCCCCAACCGGGCCGGGAGGGTGGCGAACGTCTCGGTGATTACGGCGTGAACGGCGGGGGGGCGCTCTTGCCGGCCAGCGCCTGCAGGCGAGTAGCCGTAGCCCCGGGGGGTTGCACCCCGAGGCTCTCACAGAACCGGACGTGAGCCTCTCCGCTCATCCGGCTCCCCTTATCCCACCGCCGGTCGGAATCCCACTGCACCGGACCAACGCCCTGGGGATATGGTACGGTTGGGGTGTATCCACTGGCTCCTCCCTTTCGGTTGGCCGTAGCCCCCCGGAATCAGTGCGCCCCTTTGCTCCGCGCCCATTACGGCGCTTCCTCACTACTGCAGACGCCCCCGCCCCTGCTGGCCGCGTCGGTATTGGTCCTCACGGGTACCGTCTGGCCCGTCAGCAGGCCCCCGCCAGACTTGTCCCAGGGGGCGCTCCCTCCCCTGGTTTTGATGACACCAGAAGCTCTTTCGACACGTTATCAGCGGTTTAGGTTCGTCAGCTCCAAGGCACGCACCTGACGAGGTCTCGCCTCGCCTGTTCCGTAACGCTCACGACCAAGGCTTTTGCTCTCAGCCGCTTACGGTGGTTTGAAGCCTCCTCCTGCAAGGCGGTTTCGAGGGGCCCCCCTCATCTCTGGCACAGCATGGCGTCAGGCCGCTACGCGGCCCGCCGCCTTCGTGGCACACAGAGCGCCGAGACTTTTCCCTGGAGGGCCATCACCTCGCGGGCTTGGGCCAAGTCGTCCTGGGTGCGGGCGAGCTCGTGGCGGAGCCGGGCCTTTTCGCGGACGAGAGCGGGTGGCGGCTTGCGCCTCGCGGCTGCCCCAAGCCGCGGGGGCGCCGGCCGCTGCGGCCCCTCGGTGACGCAGGGTCACAGCTTGTCCACAATGTTGGACGCCAGCGTCGGCGAGATCTCCACGCCGTACAGGGGGGCCAACTGCGCCTGAATGTTCCGGGTACTCATCCCCGGGCATACCGGGCGATGACGTGGTCCTCGAGGCCGACCCTCGTCGTCTGGTGGGGCGGCACCACCACGGGCGTGAAGCTCCGCTTGCGGTCGCGGGGGATCGCCAAGGCCACCTCGTCGTATTCCGTGGTGACCTGCTTGGGGTACCGGCCGTTGCGGCGGTTCGGGGTCGCTTGGAGCCGGCCTGGTGCTTGGGATAGCCCAACGGTCTCCCGCACGCTGTCCAACATGGCCTGCAGGGTCTCGGCAAACAGCCTTTCCAGCGCCCGCTGGACGTCTTCGGGGGACCGGAAGTCATGGGTGGCGATGCAGTCGCGCATTGGCTCGGGCGTCAAGATACTCCTGGGAAGCCTCCTCACGGCAAACGCCAGGATATCGGACCAGGGAGTTTACACAACCCCTGCTACACCCCCCATCGGGTTGGTTTTGCGTCCGTGGCGTTACACTGGATGGCGACAGGGGGGATGGGAATGGCCACATCGACACTCAGTCCGGCGCTGCTGGCGGAATTGAAGAGCGAAAACTTCCTCGCATCGCCGTACGCCGTGTACCGGCGCCTGCGTGAGGAGGCGCCGGTCGTGTGGGTGCCGTGGTCCGAGGACACGGGGCAGTGGTGGTTGACGGCCTATGCCACGTGCGCGGAGGTGCTCCGTGATCAGCGATTTTCGAAAGACATCGTGAAGCGGTTCAATCCTGAGGAGGCCACGCCCATCGACCGCTCCATGCTGTTTCGGGACCCGCCGGCTCACACGCGGCTCCGCAACCTGGTCAATCGGTCGTTCACACCCCGCACCATCGAGCGGTTGACGCCCCGCATTGAGACACTCGTCGACGAGCTCCTGGACGGACTGCACCGCGACGGCGGGGGAGACTTCATGGCGGAGTTTGCCATGCCGCTGCCCGTGACGGTGATTGCCGAGCTGTTGGGGGTTCCGGAGGCGGATCGCCCAGCCTTTCGCCGGTGGAGCGCCGACCTCATCGGCGCCAGCGATGCCTCTCATCAGAGCGAAGCGGGCTACGAGGCGGCGCTGGCGGCGGAAGCCAGCATCGCCCAGTACTTTCGCGACATGATGGCTCTGCGGCGGCTTCACCCCACCGAGGATCTGACCAGCCTGCTGCTGCAGGTGCACGACGAGGGGGACCGCCTGGACGAGGGCGAGCTGTTGGGCATGCTGACCCTGCTTTTGGTGGCGGGTCACGAGACGACCGTCAACCTGCTGGGCAATGGCCTGGCCGCCCTAATGGACCACCCCGCCGAGTGGGAGCGGCTCCGGACCGCTCCGAGTCTCGCAGAAAGCACGGTCGAGGAGATGCTGCGCTACGACGCGCCCGTCCAGCGGGCCACGTTCCGGTGGAGCCTCGCCGCGACCGACCTGGCCGGGGTGGAGATTGGCGAAGGGGCGTCGGTAGCCCTGGTGATTGGCTCGGCCAATCGCGACGGGGATCAGTTTGCCGACCCCGACGGCCTGGACATCGGGCGGACCCCGAATCGGCACCTGGCGTTTGGGCGCGGTATTCACTTCTGCTTGGGTGCCCCGCTGGCACGCCTGGAGGCGCGGCTGGCCTTCGAGGGGCTGACGCGCCGGTGGGCCGGGGCCGCGGTGGCGGAGGGGGTCGTCCGACGGCCCAACACGGCGTTTCGCGGGTTCCGCCATCTCCCGATCCGGCTTCGGCGCTAAAACGCCTGCGCTGGTCCGGTAACAAAACGAGCGCGTCCACGTCTACGGACCTGAGGGGGTGGGGGCACGCGCCAGAGCGATGAGGCGGGGGCGGTTCTGGCCTGGCAGCGGTCGGTGGACCGTCTGTACCGCGACCAGTTCGACGCCTTGGTGCGGCGCGCCCGTTGGCTGGTGGGGGATGAGGCCGCAGAGGACCTGGCGCAGGAGGCTTTCGTGCGCCTGTGGCACACGCCGCCGCGCGAGGCCGACCGCATGGTGCCCTATCTCCGCGTGATTCTTGCCCGGCTGGCGGTCGACCGGTGGCGCCGCGACGGTCAGCGTGCCGTCGCGGCGGCGGCCGTGGAACCGGATCCCGAACCGGGGCCCGAGGCCCAGGCGCTTTTGGGGGAAGCCTGGGAGGAAGTCCAGTCCGCGATGGATGAGCTGCCCGAACGAGATCGGCAGGCGCTGTGGATGCGGGCGACGGGGTGCCACTATCGAGAAATCGGGACCCGACTCGGCATTCCGGTCGGACAGGTGGGCGTCGTGCTGTGGCGCGCGGTGAACAAGGTGCGGGGACAAGTGGTTGACGCGTCGGACCGTCTGGCAGAGGCGGAACGGCAGGGGGAGAGGAGGCATGGACCGTGAAAGTGAACATGAGCGGCACCAGTGCCGGGGCGTGCCCCGAAGGCGCGACCTGGCTCGCTTACTGGGACGATGAGCTCACACCGCTCCAGACGGAAGCGGTGGAGCGGCACCTGGCCACCTGTGTGGGGTGTCGGGCACAGTTGCGAGGGATGGTGGGTCGGCTGGCGGCGGTCGACCCGACCGGGAGCACGCGGGCGCGCGGCGCGCGGCGCGCCGCACGACCCGCCTCCCGCGCGGTGCTGGGGGTGGGGGCGGCGGCCGTGCTGCTGGCGGTGACGGCCGCGTCGCCCTTCGGACGGTCGGTCATGGCCAGCGTGGCGAACACCTACACGGTGAGCCACCTGCAGGTGGTGTCAGTAACCCGGGGCGAGATGAAGACCATGTTTCAGCAAGTGACCCAAAACGGCCACGCGTCGCTCGCGCGCTACGGGAGCGTCAGCGAGTCGGGCCTGCGCCAAAAGCCCACGGCGGTGCCGGCCAGCCAGCTGACCAGCGCGACGGGTTTGACCAACCTCTGGCCTGCGGGCCTCGCCATGCCGGCGACGGCCCTCGTGGGCACGGGCGGGCACGTGACGTTCCAACTACATGTGCAAGCCTTGAACGCCCTCATCCTGGATGAGGGTGGCAGCCATCTGTTCCCGGCGGCCCTGTCGGGCGTGCCGTTCACCGTGCAGGTGCCCGCGCGGGCCCTGTGGGTCGGCGCGGCGAACACGAACGCGGCGGGCGTCACGGTGGCCGAATCCCAGGTGCCGACGCTGGTAGTGCCGGGCGGGGTGAACACCCGCGAGGTGTGGTCCGCGGTGCAGGGCTTGCCGTTCCTGCCGGCCCCGGTGTCGCAGGCGCTGGCGGCCATGCCCACGCCGGGCGCCACGGCGCTGGTGCCCGTGAGTGCAGCTGGCCAAGGCGTGTCGTTCCAGGGGCATCGCGCGGTTGTGGAGAAGACGCCCAAGGGCTGGGTGTTGCTGTACCTGCACGGCAAGACGCTGGTTGCCCTGTATCGGGCGGGCTCGGGCGGCATGAGCGCGGCACAGTTCGTGAACTGGGCGGCGAGCATCTATCGGTGAGCGGCGCGAGTGCGGTTCACACCCTGTCGCTATCGAAGCACTACGGGGCGCGGGTGGCGGTGCATGATGTGAGCGTCACCGTCCGCACGGGGGAGATTTTCGGCCTCCTGGGACCCAACGGCGCCGGCAAAAGCAGCTTCGTCAAGATGCTGGTGGGGCTCATCCGCCCCACGGCGGGCCAGGCAAGGCTCCTAGGCCAACCGCTGGAGGATCCCGCGGTGCGTGAACAGCTCGGGTACCTGCCCGAGCTGTTTCGCTACCCCGCATGGCTGTCGCCCTACGAGGTGCTCAACTATCATCGGGCGCTTTTGAAGCGGCCCGCGTGGAGCCGGGCGTCGTCCGATGCCCTCTTGGACCGGGTCGGCCTCTTGGGCCGCGGGGCGCACCGCATTGGATCGTTCAGCAAAGGCATGCAGCAGCGCCTGGGGTTGGCGGTGGCGCTGGTGGGTGATCCGCGCCTGCTGTTTTTGGACGAACCCACCTCCGCGCTGGACCCTCTGGGGCGCCACCAGGTGCATGCGCTCCTCCAAACCCTGCGCGGCGAAGGGGTGACCGTGTTTTTGAACAGCCATCTGTTGGCCGACATGGAGACCTTCTGCGACCGCGTGGCGCTGTTGAATCAGGGGGAGCTTTTGCACGTGGGTGCCGTTAGTGCGGCGATGCGATCGGAGCCGCGGTTTCACATTGGGGTGGATGCCCTGCCGCCGGCGGTCCGCACGGCCCTGGCCCCGTGGCTGGTGCCCGACAGCGTCATCCCCACGGTGACGGGGCTCCGCATCACGGTGGCGGTAGACCGTCCGGACCTGCCCACGGTGCACCGCACGCTGCTGGAACAGGGCGTGGCGGTTTATGAGGTGGAGCCGGTCACGACGCACCTGGAAGAGTGGTTTCGCAGCATGGTGGCGTCGGACCACCCCGCCGCTCCCGCGGAGGCCGACTGATGGCCGTCGTCGTGCGCGCGACGTTGGTCGAGATCTTGCGCAAGCGCTTGGTGCTGGTGGCAGCCGTGGTGGCGCTCTTGTTCTTCGTGCTTTACGAATGGGGCATCTCCGAGCTGGCGCACGCCCCGGGCACGGCGGGACTGCCCCCCGAAGCCGTGGCGGTGTCGGTCTTGTACGTGGGCATGTTTTTCTCGTATCTCATGACGGCACTGTTCAGCGTGTTCTCGATGGCGGGCGCGATTCGGGGTGAGATTGACGACGGCACGCTGCTGGCCGTGCTGCCGCGGCCGGTGCCGCGCTGGCAGATTCTCACCGGCAAGTGGATCGGGTTTGGGATCGTGGGGAGCGCGTACGCCACCTGCCTCGCGGGCGGTTTGATCCTGCTGGTGCACGTCACGTTTGGATACCCCGGGGTCTCGCTGGGGCTGGTGGCCGCGTGGCTCGCGTTCATGGGCCTCGTGTGGATCATCGGGGCGGTGACGCTGTTGGGTTCCGTGGGTCTGTCGCCGCTCAGCAATGGCGTCGCGGTCATGGGTCTCTTCTTCGTGGCGCTGTTGGGCGGCTCGCTCATGCAAATTCTGCCAGGGAGAGCCCTGCCCCAGGCCGTCACGGTGTTTGGGACCATCACGCGGCTGGTGTTCCCTGTCGACGGGCTTTACCGGTGGGCGCTGTACATGGTGGCGAGCCGGGCCGTCACCCAGGTGCCGCCGGCCTTTTTGGGTCCGTTTGGCCCCTGGCCCGTACCCAGCGTCGCTTTTTTGATTTATGCCGCACTCTACACCGCGGGGGTGCTGGTGCTGGCCAGCTACGTGCTGCACCGCCGCGACGTGTGACGCCATGCGGCGCCAGACGTCGTGGCGACTGCGGCGAGCCCCTGGTTCAGGCGGTTCGCGTCTTCCGTGCTCTCGATGCGTGTCGGCCCGTGTCCCGGTCCTCCCCAAACCGCACCCTGCGGATTTGGGCCAGCGCGCACGCCCGGCGTTCCACTGGGCCGCGGACTTCTCCTCGGGCCTCGCCCCGCGCGTCGACGATGCATCGGTCCTCCGACCTACCCGCTCCAACGAACCCTGATGCCTGAAGGAGCCGGCCTAGCCGTTAATCCCAGGCCGTGAGGAACCTTGCCAAACTGTCGGCCGTAACGGCCAACTCCAGCCCCCGGTCCAGGAGGTCCGCGTCGTCCACGGCGTCGATGCGCGCGCGGCAGGCGTCTGTCGCCGCGCCAAACCGCGCCTGCAAGACGCGGACCAACGCGCAGCGTCGGCCCTCCACTTGGCCGCGGGCCTCGCCCCGAGCTTCCCCCCGAGCCTCGCCCCGAGCTTCGCCCCGAGCTTCGCCCCGAGCTTCGCCCCGGGCCTCGGCCGCCTCGGCTTCCTCCACCAGCACGTCCAGGACGGATCGCATCCCCCGCACCTCCTTGAGTGATTCTAGCACCGCCACCGCCACCGCGGCCGGCGCCGTCCCCAGGACACACGCCAGCGCCGGCGCCGCCCAGTCTGCCGGCAGCGCCAGCGCCATCTCGGCCGCCTGCCGCACCCGCTGCTCCACCGGCACGTCCCACCCCGCCATGTGCGGCCAGAAGCCCACGTCCAACACATCCGCCCCGGTCCAGGCCGGGGCGGGGGCGGCCCGCTTGGCCGCCAGCC
>JAJYPH010000102.1 GCA_021795575.1 Bacillota bacterium | reverse complement strand
CGCGAGGCCGAACAGCGGCTCACGGCGGCCGACGAGGCGTGGCGGCGGACGCTCATTGCCGCGGAGCATGCCCGCGCGACCCGCACCCAGGAGCTGACGCGCGTGCCGCTGCTGGCCGTCGCCGCGGCGGCGCTGGCGCTGGTGGCCGCGTTTCTCCCCCCGCCCTGGTCCTGGGGGGCCGGCATCTTGGCGGCGGGCGCCGGCGGGATGGCGGCTTGGCGGGTGATGAGCGCCGGGGCGGACGTGCCCGTGCCGGATGACGATGGGGTGGACGCCCCGCAGCTTGCGCGAGCCCGGGCCGAGCGGGACGCCGCCGTGCGCGCGGCCGAGCAGGCCCAGCGCGCCTGGACCCGCTTCTGGCAGGACGCGAACCTGCCCAGCCTCACGGTCCACGGGGCGCGCGCCCTGTTGGCGCAAGCCCCGCGGTGGGCTGCACTCACCGCCGAAGTGGAGGAGCGCCAGCGCGTCATGGCGGCCAGCGGGGCAGCCGCCGAGCAGTTTTGGGCGGAGGCGGCGCCGGTATTGGCCCGCTCGCACCTTCAAGGGGGGCGCTCCCCCGAGACGTGGCAAACCTGGCGGGAGCACCGGCACGGCTGGGACGAGCTGCTGCGGCAGGAGGCATGGGCGCGTGGCGAGCTCCAGCAGGCCGTCGAGCGCCGCGCGGCGGCGCATGACGCGCTGGCAACCATCTGGCAGTCTGTGGAGGCCCGGTCAGCCGAAGAATTTGTCGGCCGGATGCAGCGGTGGGCCGCGTGGCAGGACGCACGCCGCGAGGTGGTCCGCTTGGAGCACCGCTTGGGGGCGGACGCCGTGGTCCAGGCACTGGGGCCGGACTGGCGGTCGGTGTTCCAGGCATGGACCGCTGAACGGCTCGCGGATGAGCACACGCGCGTGGTGGGTGCTCGCCAGGGGCTTTCCGAGGAGCGGGACCGCGCCATGGGGCAGCTAGCGACGGCACGGCAGGCGCGCCAGGCGCTGGAGCGGTCGGGCACGCTCGCGGAAGCCCGTCTCCAGCAGGAAGTGTGCCGCCAGGAGGTGGTACGCGGAGCGCTGGCCTGGCTGGAACTCTCGTGGACCGAGTCGGCGGTCCACGTGGCGCGGGACGCGCTGCGGCACGAACGGCAGCCCCAGGTGATACGGGACACGGAGCGCCTGTTCAGCCGCATGACGGCAGGGCGCTACGGGGCGCTCTGGCCCACGGACGACGAAAACCTGGAGGTCCAGGCGGCCGACGGCGCCGTGGTTTATCGCGCGGAAGCGTTGTCCCGGGGAGCCCGGGAGCAGCTGTACCTGGCGTTTCGCCTGGCGTGGATTGAAGAGCAGGCCCGCCGCGGGCGGTCCATGCCCCTGGTGCTGGATGACATCCTGGTCAATGCCGACCCCATGCGACAGCGCGTCATGGTTGACGTGCTCCGCGAGTTCGCCGAGCGGCATCAGGTGCTGTTTCTTACGTGCCACCCGGACCAGGTGGCGCTGTTGGAGCAAGCGGGCGCCGCCACCCGCGTGGCGCTCGACGCGGTGTCCTAAGCCCTTGCCCGACGCCTCGTCACCTAGCCGGCACTAGGCGTCACACTCGGGACCCGCCGATCGTTCAGTGGCTGAGCGATGTCGACGGGAGGGATCCCTTCGGACCTGGAAGGGTTGTACAACCAGCATGCGCTCGCCGTGTATCGGCAGGTCCTCGCCTCGACCCGGGACGTGCCTGGGCAGAGGACGTGGTGGCGGACGTGTTTGTCCGCGCATGAGACGGCGCCCCCTTCCGCCAGGCGGTGCAGGCGCGCCGGTGGCTCATGGTCGTGGCACGCCGCCTCAATCTGGACTCGCTGAGGCGGCAGGCGCTGGCGGCACGGCGGGCTTCCACCAGTCGTGCGCCGACGAGACGGGACAGTGGCTGGCTGTCTTGGCCCGCAGTATGCGGCCCGCGCCCATCCTGGAGAGTGGGATCGGCGTCAGGGTGGGCGCCGCCTGGCTGGCCAGCACCGCCCGCGCGCGCGTGGTGACCGCCGAGCAGAATCCCGAGCGGGCCCGCGGCGTTCGGGCACTGATGCGGGGGATGGGCCTGGCGTGGCGGTGGTCCACGGGGATTGGACGGAGGCGCTGCCGCACGGCCCCTTGGGCCTCATCTTTGTCGATGCCAACGTGGCCAAGCATGACGCCGGGGACACGGTCATCGGCGCCATGATTCCAGGCGGGCTGCAGCCGCCGTATAGGTGCCCAAGGGGTTGGCGCATCACTTGGCCGCGAGCGCCGAGAGGGCATCCTGGTGAACCGGCGTAGCCAAGCCTCCCACGCTTCGAGGATCTAAGCCCCGCCGGCACTCGCCACCTCGGACGCCGACCAACACGAGCGACGCGGGTGGTCCTGCCAGGCGGTTAAGACGAAGCCCGCAAGTGGGTCCCGAGACGTCGGCAGCCGCCGCGACGGCTGAGCGGCGCCGGCGAGCCCAGCGCCGATGCCTCATCACCCCGGGCACGCCATTCCCAGCCTCCATCGAGGCTTGCGGCGGACCCGCTCCTGGCGAATGACCTTAGTCGTCCATCTCGCCGAATTCCCGTTCGTCCAGGTCCTCGAGGGTGCCCGTGTCCTTCCACGCGATGGTCAAGAGGCGCGCCAGGCACATGGGATGCCGCGTGACCGCGATGACCACCCCCTCGCGGGGTTCCTCCGGTCGGCGTGGATCGTGCACCAGGCTCCCCATCAAGAGCGCCACCGACATTCCTCCTCCGGGTTCTCTCTGGCGTCTGCTGACTCTTGCTGCACCCACTATACGCCGCGGACAGCCGGGCGGACGCGGTATGATGGCTGCCGGAGACCCGTCAAAGCTTTTCCACGAGAAGGGGGACCGCTATGAGAACCATGGCGCTGGGAAACTCGGACCTCATGGTGCCGGTGGTGGCGGTGGGGTGCATGCGGCTCCGCCACCTGGACAAGCCAGCGGCCGAGCGGTTTGTTGCGGAGGCGCTGGACCAGGGCGCCAACTTTTTTGACCATGCGGACATATACGGGGCTGGCGCGTGCGAGGAGCGCTTCGCCGAGGCGGCGCATCTTTCCCCCAGCCGCCGGGACACGGTCATTCTGCAGTCGAAGTGCGGCATTCGGCCCGGTGCCTATGACTTTTCGCGCGAACATATTCTGGAGGCGGTAGATGGGAGCTTGAAGCGGCTCGGGACCGACTACCTGGACGTGCTGCTGCTTCACCGGCCCGATGCGCTGGTGGAGCCGGAGGAAGTGGCCGAAGCCTTCGACCACCTGGCCGCCCGTGGCAAGGTACGCCACTTTGGCGTGTCCAACATGAAGCCGATGCAGATGGAGCTGCTGGCACAGTCTGTCCACCAGCCGCTGGTGGCCAATCAGCTGCAGCTGTCCATCACCAACGCCGCGATGATTGCCCAGGGCGTGAACGTCAATACGCTGAACGCCGAAGCCAGCGACCGGGACGGGAGTGTGCTGGACTACTGCCGGCTCCACCACATCACCATTCAGCCCTGGTCGCCGTTCCAGTACGGCTTTTTCGAGGGCGTGTTCCTGGACAACCCCAAGTTTCCGGCCCTCAACGAGGCGTTGGTCCGCGTCGCGGCGGATCATGGGGTGAGTCCCACCACCATTGTCATCGCCTGGCTCCTGCGCCACCCGGCGCACATGCAGCCGGTCCTGGGCACCATGAACCGGGAGCGGCTCCGCCAGTGCTGCCAGGCGGCCGAGGTCACGCTCACCCGCGAGGAGTGGTATACCGTCTACCGCGCCGCCGGCTACCCGCTGCCTTAGGCCGGGTCAGCGAGAGGCGCCAGCACCACCAGGCCCAATGGCGGCAGGGTCAGATCCAGGCGGGGCGCCCCCCCGGGAAACGGGGGGGCGCTGGCCGTGACGGCACCCCAGTTGCCGAGGTTGGTGCCGCCATACGTGTCGGCGTCGGTGTTGAGTAGTTCCTGCCACCCGCCGGCCAGCGGCACGTTCAGCGGATAGCCGAAGCGGGGCATGGGCGTAGCGTTCATCACCGCCAGCACGGGCCGGCTCCCCGGAGCGGTGCGGAGCCACGCATAGACGCTCTGGGACGCATCGTCGGCCACGACCCAGCGAAAGGTGTCGGGCTGATGATCCGTCGCACCCAGACTGGCCTCGGCTCGGTAGAGCCGGTTCAGGTCGGCCACGAGCCGCGCGATGCCTCGATGCTCGGGCTGGTCCACGAGGTGCCAGTCCAGGCTTTGGTCGTGGTTCCACTCGGCCCACTGGCCAAACTCGCCGCCCATGAACAGGAGCTTCTTGCCGGGCAGGAGCCACTGGTACGCCAGCAGCATGCGGAGCTGGGCGAGCTTCCGCCAGTCGTCGCCCGGCATCTTCCCCACGAGCGACCCCTTGCCGTGCACCACCTCGTCATGCGAGAGGGGCAGCACGAAGTTTTCCTGAAATCCGTAAATCATCCGAAACGTGAGCGCCTGGTGGTGGTGGCGCCGGTAAACGGGGTCCATGGTGAAATACGCCAGCGTATCGTGCATCCAGCCCATGTCCCACTTGAACCCAAACCCCAAACCCCCGTCGTGCACGGGCTGTGACACCCCGGGCCAAGCGGTGGACTCCTCCGCTATCGTCTCGGTCCCGGGGCACTCGGCATACAGGTCGGTGTTCATCTGGCGGAGCCAGGCGATGGCTTCCAGATTCTCGCGGCCGCCATGCTGATTCGGGATCCATTCTCCGGCCGCGCGGGAGTAGTCGCGGTACAGCATGGACGCGACCGCGTCCACTCGGAGCGCGTCGGCGTGGTACACATCCAGCCAAAACCGGGCGCTCGACAGCAGAAAGCTTTTCACCTCGTGGCGTCCATAGTTAAAAATCAGGGTTTGCCAATCCGGATGAAAGCCTTCGCGCGGGTCGGCGTGCTCATAGAGGGGTGTGCCGTCGAAGCGGGCCAGCCCGTGGGCGTCGGTGGGGAAGTGCGAGGGCACCCAGTCCAAGATGACCCCGATGCCCGCCCCGTGCAGGCGATCGATGAAGTCCATGAACTGGTCCGGCGTGCCGTAGCGGGCGGTGGGCGCAAAGTATCCCGTCGTCTGATACCCCCACGACCCATAAAACGGGTGCTCCATCACGGGCAGCAGCTCGACGTGGGTGAAGCCTGCTTGGTGCACCCAGGCGATGAGCTCGGTGGCCATCCGGTCGTAGTCCAGCCATCGGCCATCGGCCCCGCGCCGCCAGGAGCCCAAATGCACTTCGTAGATGGACACCGCCTCGGACCGGAGCGTCTGCCCGGCCCGCCCCTGGCGATAGCGCGCGTCGTGCCAGTCGTGCGCCGCCACCCACACCTGCGACGCGGTGGCCGGGGGACACTCGTGGCGGAAGCCCACCGGGTCAGCCTTGTCGACCCGGGAGCCGTCGGCGCCCACGACGCGATACTTGTACAGGGCCCCCGCCGGAAAGTCCGGCCACACCCCGGCCCACACGCCCGACGACCCCTGGGGCGTCAGCGGGGCGTCGCTCGCACCCCAGTCATTGGCGTCGCCAATGACCGCAACGGCTCGCGCGTTCGGGGCCCACACGGCAAATTGGGTCCAGCCGTTTCCGCGCGGGTGGGCCCCCAAGAACGTATCGATGCGGCTGTGGCGCCCCTCGTTGAACAGCCACAGGTTTTCGGCCGAGATGTCGACGGTGGGCTGGCTGTTCATGGCACGTCCTCCTCGTCGGCGTCGTCCTCCGGCAGTCCAGCGAGGGACAGCAGGCCCAAAAGCGGGATCCAAGCCCACTCGGGGCGGTGTCCCAACTCGTATTGGACCTCGTAGGCGGCCTTTTCGAGCAGGAAGGCGCCGAGCCACGGGTCGGCGGACGCCTCTTTAGGCACGCAGCTGGCCGTCGGCAGCGCGCCCCGGTAGCTGTCCAGGTAGTGATCGGCCACCGCCCGATGCCAGGTGCGGGCGCGTGCGGCGCGCTGTCGGCGGTCCCTGGGCGCCATGACGGCGTCCGCCGACCCCACGGCCGACAGGGCGGCGTAGTGCCAGGACCGCAGCATGCCCGCCACGTCCCGGACCGGCAGGCTCTTGAGCCGCCGCTCCGACAGGCGGCGGCGCGGCTCGCCCTCAAAATCGATGACTACAAAGTCCTCGCCCGTATACAGCACTTGGCCCAGATGCAGGTCGCCGTGAATGCGGCACCGGTGGACCGTGAGCGGGGCGTCCAGCACGGCGTCGGCCAGCGCCGTCAGCCGCGCTCGCGCTTCCAGCGTGCGGCGCACCAGGCCCAGCGTCCACGGGTCCATCGGGCCCGGCGCCGCAGCGGCTCGGGTCAGCCGGCGGATCGTGTCGGTCAGGTCCTGGCGCACGCCCTGGTACAAGCTGCGGCGGATAAAGGGCGTCATGGGTTCGGGTTTGAACGCGGGATCGGTGGAGGGCGACAAGAGCGCTCGGTGCAGTTCGGCCGTGACCCGGGCCAGCCGGGCCACCTCCGGCAGCAGGGCGGCGAGCACGTCGGGACTGGGCTGGTCCACGTACGCCTGGGCTGCCGCTGCGGCCCACTCCCACCCGTCCTCGGTATGCGGGACGTAGCTCGCCACGGACAGCAGCGTCGTGGCCGGTGTCCCGTCCCGGCCGTTGGGGGCCTTGTCCAAAAGGTCCAGCGTCGCCAGCACGATGGGGCTGTGGGCGAACCCCATCCGGTTCAGGTACCGCGTCACCTCGAAGTCCGGCTGTGGCCCCGGCTCCAGGCGGCGATAAAGTTTTAACAGCGCCGTGTCTCCCAGCCGGACCGACGTGTTGGACTGCTCGCGCGTCAGCGGATGGGGCGTCCAGTCGCAGTCCGGGTCGTTCCAGCGGCGCAAAAAGGTGCTCTGCGTCCACCCGACCAGGCTCGTGCGCCCGCGGGAGTTTCGGCGGGCCAGGCGCGCCGCGACGGCCCGACTGAACTCGGGATCCTGGCCCGCATCGCGCACGAAGCCACTCTGGCCCGCGTCGGTGCGCACCTCCACGAGGTCGTGTCCACTGGGGTCGTCACTCCAGCCGGCGGGCACCAGATACCGTTCCTGTCCCCCGTCTTGGTAGGTAACGCGCACGGTAAGCAGACGAAACGCGCCCAGTGGCCATTGGGATTCCAGCTGGCAGCGGGCCACGTGCCGTCCCCGGCCACCAAACCAGCGCGCCTGGCCCAGGTGTCTCAAAAGCGCCGCCTCCAGCGCCCGCCGGCCGGTCCCCTCGTCCAACAGCTCCTCCCATGTCTGCCGCACCACGAGCGGCGTGCCCAGAGGCAGCGCGCCGGCCCCCTCGACGGCCACCGGGTCCAGGCGGAAGTAAAAGAACCCGTGAGGTCCCAGCGTGATGGGGTAGGGGTCGGCCGCCACGGCGGGAAACGCGGTGCGGCCAAACAGCTCCACCAGGTGGGTGCCCTGATACGCGGACAGGTCCAGCGCCGCCAGCTGCGCGAAGCGCGACAGGTTGGCCACCACCAGCACGTGCTCGGGCGGGTCGGTGTCGGGGAGGCTGCGGACAAAGGCCAGCACGTGCGCGTTGTTGGCGCTCACGACGGACAGCTCCCCGCGCCCAAACGCCGGCGTGCTGCGGCGCAGCGCAATGAGGCGCTTCAACCACCACCACAGCGAGTGAGGATTGGCGCGCTGGGCCTCCGCGTTGACGGCTTCGTAGTGGTACTCCGGGTCCGTGACCACGGGCAGCACCAGCTTCTGCGGGTTGGCGGTGGAAAACCCGGCGTTTTTGTCGCCGCTCCACTGAAACGGGGTCCGCACCCCATCGCGATCCCCCAGATAAATGTTGTCGCCCATGCCAATCTCATTGCCGTAGTACAGCACCGGGGTGCCCGGCAGTGCCAGCAGCAGCGCATGCATGAGCTCGGCGCGGCGGCGGTTGTTGTTCAAGAGCGGCATGAGGCGGCGCCGAATCCCCAAGTTGATGCGGCTTCGGGGGTCTTCGGCGTAAGCCTGGTACATGTAGTCGCGTTCCTGCTCGGTGACCATCTCCAGCGTGAGCTCGTCATGATTGCGCAGAAACAGCGCCCACTGAGCACCCTCGGGGACCGGCGGCGTCTCTTCCAAAATGTCCAGGATGGGTTCGGGACTTTCCTGGTACAGGCCCATAAACAGGCGGGGCATCAGGGGAAAGTGAAACGCCATGTGGCATTCGTCGCCGTCGCCGAAATAGGCGACGGCGTCTTCCGGCCATTGGTTGGCCTCGGCCAGCAGCATGCGGTGGGGATAGTGCTCGTCGACGTGGCGGCGCAGCTCCTTCAAGTAGGCGTGGGTTTCGGGCAGGTTTTCGCAGGAGGTGCCGTCCCGCTCAAACAAATACGGCACGGCGTCCAAGCGGAGACCGTCCACGCCCAGGCCCAGCCAGAAGTCGACGGTCCGCAGCACGGCCCGGCGTACCTGCGGACTGTCAAAGTTCAAGTCCGGCTGGTGGCTGTAGAAGCGGTGCCAATAGTACTGCCCCGCCACCGGATCCCACGTCCAGTTCGAGCGCTCAAAGTCCGGGAAGATGATGCGGGCATCGGCGTACCGGTCGGCCGTGTCGCTCCATACGTAGAAGTTGCGCCACGCACTGCCGGGCTTCGCGTGCCGGGCCCGCTCAAACCAGGGGTGCTGATCCGACGTGTGGTTGATGACCAGCTCCGTGATGACGCGGAGCCCGAGCCGGTGGGCGTCATTCAAAAAGGCGCGAAATTCCGCGAGCGTGCCGTAGTCCGGGTGCACGTGCTGATAGTCCGCGATGTCATACCCGTCGTCCCGCCCCGGTGACGGGTAGAAGGGGAGGAGCCAGAGCGCCGTCACGCCCAGATCCTTCAGGTAGGGGAGCTTTTGGCGCAGACCTTCAAAGTCGCCCACGCCGTCTCCGTTGCCGTCATAAAACGTCCGCACGTGCAACTCGTAGATGATGGCGTCGCGGTACCAGTCGTCCACCCCGTTCGGCATGCTGCGCCCCTTTTCCCCGTTGTTCCGTCGCAAACGCGCTTTGGTGTACCCAATTCTACGGCGGCGCCAGGCGGCCCGGCACGACTTCGAACACGTGCGCCGGCTGGTCGTCGGGCGACAGCGCGACGTAGTTGACGGCGCCGTGCCACTGGTACGTCCGTCCAGCCAGCAAGTCCCGCACGGCAAAGGGCCCGTCGGCCACGCCCAGCGACGGCAGGTCCAGGGCGGTAAAGCCGCTCTGCGGCCAAGCCGGGTCCAGGTTCACGACCACCAGCACGGTGTCCGGGCCCCGGGGGTCTCGGCGGCTGTACGCCAAGAGCTCCGGGTTGTCCGTCGTGTGAAAGCGGACATTGCCAAACCGGTGGAAGGCCCGGTGCGTGCGCCGCACCTGGTTCAACCGGGCCAGCAGGGGCCCGAGGCCCTGCGACCGATCCCAGACCCAGTGCCGCACCTGATACTTTTCGGAATCCCGGTACTCTTCGCTGCCCCGAGCCAGCGGTTCCCCTACGGCCTCTTCGAAGGCGGGGCCGTAGATGCCGTAGTTGGACGAGAGCGTGGCGGCCAGCACCGCGCGCACCGCAAACGCCGCGGGGCCGCCGGTCTGGAGAAATTCGGTCAGGATGTCGGGCGTGTTCGGCCAGAAGTTGGGCCGCAAGAAGTCAGACTCGGGCCACCCCTGCAGCTCTTCGACGTACGAACGGAGGTCCCTACCCGTGTGGCGCCAGGCAAAATAGGTGTACGACTGCGAAAAGCCCAGCTGCGCCAGACGCGCCATGACGGCGGGTCGGGTGAACGCCTCGGCCAGGAACACCAGGTCGGGATGCTCGGCCCTGAGTGAGCGAATGAGCCACTCCCAGAAATCAAAGGGTTTGGTGTGGGGATTGTCGACGCGAAAAATTCGGACGCCGTGCCCGATCCAAAACCGCACGACGTTGCGGCATGCCTCCCACAGCGCCCCGTAGGCCTCGCCTGCCAGGTCCAGCGGGTAAATGTCCTGATATTGTTTGGGGGGGTTTTCCGCGTACTGAATGGTGCCGTCCGGCCGATGACGAAACCACTCGGGGTGCTCGGCGACCCACGGGTGGTCCGGCGCGCACTGAAACGCCAAGTCGAGAGCGATGGCGAGGCCCTCGGAGGCGGCGGCCGCCACCAGGGCGTCAAAGTCGTCCAGGGTGCCCAGGTCCGGGTGGATCGCCTGGTGTCCCCCCTCTCGCGCGCCGATGGCCCACGGACTGCCGGGCACGTCGGCGGTGGGGGGCGCGGGGTCATTGTTCGGTCCCTTGCGCCCCGTGCGTCCGATGGGATGCACGGGCGGCAGGTACAGCACATCGAACCCCAGCGCGCGGACGTAGGGAAGGCGGCGCCGCACGGTGGCCAGCGTGCCGGGCTCGCCCGCCTCCCCCGTAGAGCGCGGGAACAGCTCGTACCAGGCGCTGAACGCCGCGATCGGGGGATCCACCCACACTTCCCGCGACGGACCCACGGTGGCGTCGGCGGGTGCGTCCAGCGTGTCCGCGAGCGCTGCCACCTGTGCGAGCCGGTTGGCCAACTGGGCGGAGGTGCGAGGACGCGCCGTGCGCCACCAGCGGGCCAGCTCGGCCAGCGGACGGTCGCCGCGGGGCAGGCGCGTTCGCGCACGCTCCACGCACTCTGCACCTTGGAGGTAGTCCACACGGTCCAATACGCCGGCGTCCAGCTTTTTGACGGCGCCCGCGTGCCAGGTGGCCAGCGCGTCCACAAAGCCTACCACCTGGTAGCGGGCCAGGCCGACGGGGCCGGACGGGACCTCGACCGCAAACCAGTCGTTGCCCGTGGCCGGCATGGGCAGCACCGTGTGCTGGCCCTGCGCGTCCTGCCAGACGACGTGCGCCCGCACCACGTCGTGGCCGTCCGCAAACACGCGGGCGCGCACGACCACCGGGTCGCCGGCCACCGCTTTGGCGGGAAAGCGCCCCGCTTCCACCTCGGGCGACAGCTGGGTCACGACCACCCGTGCGGGGAACGGCGGATGGGTTGGGTCCACGCGCATCGCCTCCTCCCGTGCCACATGGGCGGTTCCGTGGCGCTATTGTAGCCCAAGCGTGCGCCGCGAGGCGCGCACGCCCGTGGGCCGGGTTGACCTCGCCGGTCGGATTGGCATACGGTCGACGGGACACAGGGATCCAGGGCGCCGACGGCGCACGCGTCTCGGGAGAGCACAACGGACCATGGGAAGGGGGCGGTCGTGGGTGCCATCGTCATGGGACGGATGGGACGGCCTGCGCGAACGCGAGCGGTCGTTGGTGCTGCTGGCGCAGCGCCACGGCGTGCAAACCAAATTCAAAGATGCCCTGGGGGCGACGCACCGCGCGTCGGAAGAGACGCTGCTGGCCGTGTTGGCGGGCTTGGGGGTGGCCGTGTCCTCGGCGGAGGACGCCCCCCAGGCGCTGCTGGATCAAACGGTGGCGCGGTGGCGCCGGGTACTGGAGCCGGTCACGCTGGTGCGGGCCAGCCCCACCCGCGTGAGCCTGCGCGTGACCATGCGGGTCCCGGCGGCCGCCCACGGGCCGGTCGCGGTCACCATCGCCTGGGAGGAGGGAGGCGCCTGGGGTCCCCTCCCGGTGGACCCCGTGCGGGTGGCCACCACCCGTGTGGCCGGGGATGCGTATCAGGAGTGGCGGCTGGTCCTGCCCATGATGCGCATTCCGCTCGGGTACCACCGGCTCACGGTGGAGGTGATGGGGATTGCGGCGGACACGTTGGTCATTGCGCCGCCGGGACGCGCGGCGCCCGGTCCCGTTGAGCCCGCCCTGGGCCTGTTTTGTCCACCCTATGCCCTAGCGGACCGCGGTCAGCCGATGGGGAGTTACGACGCGCTGGGTCACCTGGCCGAGTGGGCCGACCAGGCCCCGGCTTTTGTCGCCACCCTGCCCCTGCTGCCCACGTGGCTGGAGGGACAGGCGGCCGATGCCAGCCCGTATCGCCCCATCACGCGGCTGTTCTGGAGCGAGGCCTACCTGGCGGGCGAACCGGCCGCCGGGGTTGTGCGGCGTGGGGGGGCGGGCGCCATCGACTGGCGGGCGGTGGGGCGGGCCCGCCGGGAAGCGCTGGAGCAGGCGTGGCGGACGGGATCCGACGTGGCGCCGGATGACGCCACGCGGGACTACGCCGCGTTCCGCGCGTACTACGACGCCCACCCCACGCCGTGGTCGCGCTGGCCCGAACCGGCGCGTGGCGGCCGCATTCCCCCGGGCGCGGTGTCGGCGGAGCGCGCGCAGTTTTACGCGTATGCGGCGCGCAGCGCCGAAGGGGCCATGCGACAGTGGACCGCCGCCGGGCGGGGACCCCTGTTGGACTTTCCCGTAGGGGTGCATCCGGCGGGCTACGATGTGTGGCGCTGGCGCCACCTGTTTGCCCGGGACATGAGCATGGGATCTCCGCCAGATGCGCTCTCCAGCGTGGGCCAGCGGTGGGACATGCCGCCCTTGGTGCCAAGCCAGCTGCGCGAGGATGGGTATCGGTATTGGCGGCGGGCCCTGAGAACCCATCTCCAGATGGCGGGCGTCCTGCGCCTCGATCATGTGATGGGCCTGCATCGGCTGCTGTGGATCCCCCAGGGCGCCACGGCGCAGGAGGGAGTTTACGTGCAGTATCCCGCCGACGAACTGTATGCGGTGCTGACGCTCGAGTCCCATCGCGCGGGCACGCCGGTGGTGGGGGAGGATTTGGGGAATGTCCCGGCGGTGGTGCGCCGCACCATGGCCATGCGGGACATCCACCGTCTGGTGGTCGTGCATCCCGGGCGGCCTGGCAGCCAGGAAGAGCCCCCCGCCCAGAGCCTCGTGACCACCGGCACGCATGATATGCCCATGTTTGCCGCGATGTGGGCCGCTCTGGACCCGGGGGTGCAGGCGTCGTGGCGCCTGTGGCTGGGGCTCTCGCCCACCGCCGGGCCCGCGGAGGTGCACCGCGCCACCATGGCGTGGCTCGCGGGCACCGGCGCCGCGTGGCTGGTCGTCAACCTCGAGGACTGGTGGTTGGAGCCCCGTGCGCCCAACCAGCCCGGCACGGCCTCCTCAGAGAACTGGTCCCGGCGTGCGTCCCGCACCTTGGAGGAGGTATTA
>JAJYPH010000101.1 GCA_021795575.1 Bacillota bacterium | reverse complement strand
GCCCGCGCCGGCCGCTCTGCCGGCCGCACTGTGGCACGTGGACGTGCTCATGCCGAATCAGGGGGAGGCCGCACACCTGCTGGGCCATGGTGTGGCCGACGGGCAGGAAGAAGACGCGGCGCGGGAACTGCGGGCGCGGGGGCCGCGCCTCGCGATTGTGAAGCTCGGCGGCCGCGGCCTGGTCTGGAGCACGGCCGAGCGCACCGGGCGCGTCGACGCGTGGCCCCTCCCCGTCGTGGATACCACGGGGGCGGGGGACGCCTTCGCCGGAGCGCTGGCGGCCTATCTGGCCGCCGGGCGCGAACCCGAGGACGCCCTGTGGCGCGCCTCGCGCGTGGCCGCTTTGGCGTGCACGCGTGTTGGTGCCCAGACGGTGCCGACGTGGGCGGACGTGGAACGCCGTCTGGGCGAAGTGGGCCGCCACGAAAACTGATCGCAAAGATTTGTCCCGAGCCATGCAAC
This sequence comes from Bacillota bacterium, assembly GCA_021795575.1. Lineage (GTDB taxonomy): Bacteria > Bacillota > Sulfobacillia > Sulfobacillales > JAIMBI01 > JAJZWV01. The sequence continues at coordinate 12,547 of JAJYPH010000101.1, read as the reverse complement.
CCCTCGGCGACTTGGCACGTTTGATCAGGTGGATGCCGATGGGGGCCGGCCGAAATCGGTTGGGTTCTCGACCAGAGAGGTGGCCACTCGAGGAGGGGAAAGCGCATGCAGACCAAGCGCCCCAAAAACCAGCGCCGTGCGGACTACTTTTTATACACGTGGCAGATTCACGCGATTCGTCGGCTGGCGGCCGAGACCCAGCGCCATCCGAGCGAGGTGGTGCGCGATCTTTTGAACGAAGCGCTTCCTCATCGCGACGAGGCCGATGGGCCGCCCCAATTGATGAGTTCGTGAGGAGTTCGTGAGGAGTTCGTGAGGAGTTCGTGAGGAGTTCGTGAGGAGTTCGTGAGGAGTCGCGACGCACGCAGAAGGCACCGGCTTGCCGGTGCCTTCTGCGATCCCGTGGGGGGCCGGAAGGGCTATGTACCCAGGTGACTGGCGGCCTCGAGCACGGCTTCATACGCTGCGGGGTCGTTGGCGGGAAACGAACGATTCTCGTATCGGAGGATGCCGTCACCGTCAATGACAAACATTGACCGCTGCGCGATGGCCTGCGCCTCGCGCAGCACGCCGTAGGCGCGGGCCGCCGCGCGCGTCAGATCCGAACCCAGTGGGAACGGCAAGCCGCCCAGGCTGGCCTGAAAGACGGTCAGAGTGGGTGGCGAGTCGACGGAGCACAAAAGCAGGTTGGCCCCCAGTCCCTCGATGCGGGACCATAAACCTCGCCATGAGGTTAGTTCGGAGATTCAGCCGCCAGTGAACGCCAGGGGGAAAAACCCGAACAGCAGAGGGCGACCGCGGTAGTCGATGAGTCGCTGGGTGCGACCCTCCGTGGTGGCCACCTCAAAGTCCGGGGCGGCCTGATCGAGCCAAGACAGGGAACTTTCCGATGCTGACGCCATTCCGTCACCTCCCGCAGGACCATTGTGCCACAGCGCCAGCGTGGCTGGTGGGAACCCATGCCTATAATGGCCGCGAGGGGGTGTCGGATGCGACGTCGACCCTTTCGGCGGGGCATGCCCGCGCCCTGGAAGGCCGAGCATACGCGGCAGACGCGGATGAGGGAAGCGCGGGCCGTGCACTGGTTCAGCGTCATCATGCTGGCGACCATCGTGGCGTGGGTCGTGGGCCTCAGTTGGGTGGTGTTCCACATCATCTAGCCGCCGTGCCACGGGGTAGGCCCGGTCCCGCACCGGCTGTGGTCGCCTACGGCGGTAGGCGGGTCCTCCGGCCGCGACGCTTGGGCGACCGCCCGCACATAGCCCCACTTGGTGCGGAACGCAAGCATCTGGTACGTCCGGTCTCCCGAGATAGCCCAAAGGTCACGGACGACGCGAGGTGGGGGGGCAGACGCATTCTAGTTGAACGGCGGCCCGACGGACCCGACGCGGATGGTGGTCACGCGGTAGGTCACACCCAGCAACCGGAAATGGTGGGACGCGACCCACGGCCACGGTGACATCACCCAAGGGCCGAGCCCCTTCAGCACGATCGCCAACACGACGAGGTACTGGATAAGCTCGCCTCCCCCGCTGACGATTGCATGGAGGGGTGGCAGGTCAACAGCCAGCTGGCCAGGCCCCGACCCCATCAGGCCCTCCGGTGGCGCTTCGGGACCCGCGCCCGGCACCGGTTCCCGTTGGGTACGAGTCTCGTCTTGCGCCTGGATAGTAGTACGCTATGATACTACGGAGTGCAGGAGAGGTGGGGGCCAGATGGGTGAGGTTGGGGCGCCAAAGGTGTCGCGCGGCGAGACGACCCCTCGCGACCGGGTGGTGAATGTGCGGCAGGCAGAACAGGCGATTCGGAGTTTGCTCCGTGCCATCGGGGAGAACCCCGACCGGGAGGGGCTGCGCGACACGCCGCATCGGGTGGCCGCGTATTACGACGAATTCCTCGGCCAGGGGGAGGACCCCGGTGACGCGCTGGCCACCGTGTTTCATGAAGCGTACGACGACGTCATTCTGGTGCGGGACATCCCGTTCACATCGCTGTGTGAGCACCATCTGCTTCCGTTCACGGGCGTGGCGCACGTGGCCTATCTCCCTCGTGACGGTCGCGTGACGGGCTTGTCCAAGCTTGCACGCGTCGTGGACGGCGTCGCCCATCGACTGCAGCTGCAGGAGCGCATGACGCGGGCCGTGGCCGACGTCATCGCGGAGCGGCTGGGCGCGGCGGGCGTGCTGGTGGTGGTCGAAGCGGAACATCTGTGCATGTCCATCCGGGGCGTGCACAAGCCTGGCACGCGCACCGTCACGGAGGCCGCCGCCGGCCTTTTCCTAGAGGACCGGGCCCGACGCCAGCAGGTGATGTCCCTGATGCTGGGCCACCGGGGATGATGGCCATGGGCAGCGACCAGCCCGACGTCTTAGACGGCTTGCAGCACCTCGGCTTTTCGGCCCTGGAAGCACGCATTTATGCGGCCCTGGCGATGACGGGCGCTATGGAGACCGGGTATGAGCTGGCGAAGCAGCTGGGGGTGTCGCGGTCCAATGTGTACGCGGCGCTCGCGGCCCTGGCACACCGGGGGGTCGTCTGGCAGGAGCCCGGACGGCCCGGCGCGCGGTATCGGGCGGTGCCGTTTACGACCCTGGCCGAGCGCGCGCGGCGCGAGTTGGAGGCACAGGTCGGGCGCGTGTCGTCGCGGCTGCACGCCGGGGAGCCGGGCACGGGCGTGTGGACCGGGCGCGGGCTGCCCCTGTTTGTGGCCGAGGCGCGGCGACTGTGGCGCGGCGCACGGACGTCGGTCATGATCGGCGTGAGCCCCCACCCCATTCGGGCGGTGCTTGACGATCCGGCGTGCGCCACGGAGAGCGATTTATCCGTCCGCCTGGTGTGCTGGGCGGGCTGCGAGCCCCCGGGTTGCGGCATCTGTCCACCGGCTGCGGCTTGCGCCACGGTGCCCCGGGGACTACCAGGGGCCGCGTGTGTGATTGCCGACCGCTGCCATGCCGTGGTGGCCTACGGGGCGGCGGATGAACCCGCAGTCCTCACAACGGACGCCCCGCCGGTCGTGGCGGGGCTCGTGGCGTTGACCCAAGGCATGACGCCGTCGCCCCACGCGCCGGGGCACGGCGGTGCTTGACGGCGTTCCGCGCTTGGAGTGGTATGACAAGGGATCGGGATGACAAGACGCCGGCGCCGACCGGGTGCCGAGGCAGGAGGCAGAGCCGTGGCAGCAGGAGACAGCGAGGCCTTTCGTACGGAGCGCGACTCCATGGGTGAGATGCAGGTGCCGCAAGCGGCCTATTACGGGGCGCAGACGCAGCGCGCCGTGTTGAACTTCCCCATCAGTGGGATTCGGTTTTCGCGTCCATTCATTCGCGCGCTGGGGCTCGTGAAGCAGGCAGCGGCGGACGTCAACCACGAGCTGGGTCAGCTGGACGACCCTTCGTGGCAGGCCATCGTGACGGCGGCGGCGGAGGTTGTTGAGGGCCAGTGGGACGACCAGTTTGTCTTGGACATTTTTCAGACGGGCTCCGGCACGTCGACGAACATGAACGCCAACGAGGTGATTGCCCACCGGGCCGCCGAGCTGGCGGCGGCGGGATCTGCCCGCGTCCACCCCAATGACCACGTGAACATGGGTCAGTCGTCCAACGATGCCATTCCGACCGCTATTCACGTGGCGGCGTTGGAGGCGGTCCACCGGGCACTGATCCCGGCCCTCGTGGGGCTCCAGGCCTCGCTGGAGCAGAAGGCCCAAGAATTTGACCCCATCGTCAAAATTGGCCGCACGCACCTGCAGGATGCGACGCCGATTCGACTGGGCCAGGAGTTTTCCGGGTATGCCAGCCAGGTGGCGCACGGCATTCGGCGCCTGCAGCAGGCAAGCCACGACATTGAGGAGCTGGCCATCGGGGGCACCGCCGTGGGCACCGGGATCAACACGCACCCGGAATTTGGGGCCCGCATGGCGGCGCGGCTCTCGACCCTGACCGGCCTCCCGTTCCGGGAGGCCGAGAACCACTTCGAGGCGCAGGCGGCCAAGGACGCGGCGGTGCAGCTGTCCGGCACCCTGAAGACGCTGGCCGTGAGCCTCATGAAGATCGCCAACGACATTCGCCTGTTGGGATCGGGACCCCGCTGCGGCATTGGGGAGCTCATCATTCCTGAGACCCAGCCGGGGTCCAGCATCATGCCGGGCAAGGTCAACCCCGTCATCGCCGAGTCCGTCATGATGGTGGCCGCCCAGGTCATGGGCAACGACGTGGCCATCACGATTGCCGGGGAGCGCGGCAACTTTGAACTGAACGTCATGATGCCGGTGCTGGCGCACAACCTGCTGTCGTCCATCCAACTGTTGGCGGCCTCGGCGGCAAACTTTGACCGGCGCCTGGTGCAGGGGCTGGCCGCCGACCGCGCGAGGGCCGAAGGGCTGGTGGAGCAGAGCCTCGCGATGGTGACGGCGCTGGCGCCGGCGATTGGGTACGACCGCGCCGCCGAGATTGCGAAAACCTCGCACAAGACGGGTCGCACGGTGCGCGAGCTGGTGCTGGAGCAGCAGGTCCTGCCGGCCGATGAGGTGGAGCGCCTGCTGGACCCGTGGAGTCAAACCACCCCCGGGCGAGGCTAGTCGTGCGTGTTCAGGCGTGGGACGCCGCGGGCCTCCATGACATTAGGCAGTTCGGATCCCACGGCGCGACGATGGCCCCTATCGGCGGCGGGCCGCTGACGGGGCTGTCGGTACATTGCGTGCGACTGGAGGCGGGGGGGCGGCTTGCGCGCCACGCCGCCTCCAGTCGCCAGTGGCTCCTGGTCGTGTCAGGCACCGGGGAAGCCCTTGGCGCCGACGGTGAGCCCGTCGACATTGGGGCCGGGATGCTCGTGTCGTGGCAGACCGGGGAGATGCACGAGACCCGAACGGCCGCCGGCCTCACGGGACTCATTCTGGAGGGGGACGCCTGGCGGCCGCTCGCTCCGTGGCGCTGGCTCGCGGCCGGCGAGTCGCGCGACCCCTGGGACTCCCTCCTGCGCGAGGCGGATGAGGATGATGCCCATCGGGCGGCTTACCGCGACCGGGGACGCATGCTGGTTCGCCGGGACTGGGATGGCGAGCCGGTGGTCGAGGCGCTGTGGAGCGACGCGCCTGACGGACCGGAGCTGCAGAGTGTAGCGGTCGTGGCGAGCCTGAGGAGCCAGGGCCTGGGAAGGGAGGCGGTGCACCGGGTGGCGCGCGACGTGGCGTCGCACGGCGGGAGCACGCTGGCCGTGGCCACGACGCCCGACGGGCTCGGATTCTATCTCCGACTGGGCTTTCGCCCCCTCGCCGTGCGGCGCGATGCGTTCGCGGCCGGGACGGTGGTGGAGCGCGGCGTCGTGATTCGGGATCAGGTGGTGCTGAAGGCGTCGCTGCCGCTCATGGGTGCGGATCCGTAATCGGGCGGCGGCGCTAGGGATACTGGAACACGGCCTGGGCAAATGTGCGCAGATCGGACAGGTGGACGTCCAACACGTCGCGCAGCAGGGTTACGTCGATGTCCTGGTAATTGTGGACGCACAGGTTGCGAAAACCCACCATCGCCTTCAAGTCGGTGGCCAGCGCGCGGTCCACTACGCCGTGTGCGGCCATGAGGTCAAACGCATCGCGGCTGTTGGCGGGCAGACCCCACCGCCGGTCGCTCACGACGTGCATCGCCAAATCAATGGCGGCTTCGCAGGCGCGCTGCACGTTCAGTACGACGGAGTCCTGACGGCGGATGTCCTCCAGGTTTTCGGGGTCGCTGGCATACTCTTCGGCCACACGGGCCAGACAACGCCCGATCACCTGCGCCTTGCCAAGAACGACGTCGTCGGTCAAAACGGGCTCCCTTCTCTCTGCATGCGCGCTAAGATGGGGGCGCGCTCTTCGTTCAACAGCGCATAGGACTTCAGGGCCCGCATTTCGAACCAGGCCACGGGCGACGCGTCGCGCACCCAGAGGCGGCTGCCCCGCGAGACGACGAGCGCCTGAAGCACGGTACTGGCCCGCCGCAGATCCACGAGGTCCACGTCGCGTCGCACCAGGTTGGCCAACTGCGCCGTGAGTGCCCACCGCTGCGCCGGGGTAATAGGGTCTGGCACCAGGACAGCCAAGTCGACGTCGCTGTCGGGGCGCAGACGACCCTCGTCCGCCGACCCAAACAGGTACACGGCGTCCGGCGACAGCGCGTGCACCAGGGCATCTGCCACCAGCGCCCGGACGTCTGCCGGCAGCGTCAGCTCTCCGGAGGTCCTGTGCATGCCCACTGCCTCCTGTGTGGTCCCCTGGGACACGACCACGTGCATCACGCCGCGGTCGAGGATTGGCCCCAAGTCTAAGGAAATCCTGGATAGACGTCAACGCGGGACGCGCATCCCCGGTGGCCGCCCCGTGGGTGCGCTCCGCCAGAACTTTATGGGTGCTGAAACAAAGCCGTCCCGAACGCCGTCTGTCAGGCGGAGGCTTCGGATGTGAGCATGTCGGTAAACGCAGGGGGCGGGACGACGATAGAAGCGGGGGATGGGCCGCTCCGGCGAGACGACGTGCTGTCGACCTGGATGGCCCGATGGGGAGATCGCCTGGTGCGCTACGCGCACTTTCTGATCAACGACCCGGACATGGCCCAAGACATTGCGCAGGAAGCCTTTCTGCGGCTCTACGTACACGTGGGGCGTACGGGGGAGGAGCCCCGGGTGGCCTGGCTGTTTACCGTCGCGAAAAACTTAGCGCACGATGCGCGCCGCCACCGGAGGCCGTCAGAACTGGTGTGGGACCGGCCGGACCCCAACGCGGACCGCGCTCTGGTGGCCGCCTCCGTCCGCGACGCGCTCGCCCGCCTGAAACCGGAAGATCGGGAGTGCCTGTACCTGTTTTACTACGCGGAACTGCCCACGGCCGCCATCGCGGCCCATCTCCGGTTGCCGGCTGCCACCGTCCGCAGCCGCCTCTGGCGGGCACGGCGGCGCTTTCTGGCCGCATGGAACGAAGGATGAGGAGGACGCATGATGCGGCATGAGGACCCCGAAACCTGGCGCGCGGACTTGGAGCACGGGTTGCCGGCTGACGTGCCGCTCACCTTCGACGTCGATCGATGGACAGGCGACACCGTTCGGAGGGCCGAGGCGGCGCTTCGCCGGGCGCGGCGCCCTCGGCGCTGGCGGTACGGAGTCCTGACCACCGCCGCGACCGCCGCCCTGGTAGCCCTGTCCATTGTGGGACACCCCGCAGCGCGGCGTCCGCCCGCCCCCAGCGCGGTGCCCGTGTGGCGCGGCAGTGGCTCGCTCTCTCAGCTGGACATGGTCACCCCCACGGTCGGCTGGGCTATGCCGTGGAACCCGCCGGGCTGGGTAATGTACACGTCCACGGGACTGAGCGGCTTCCACGTGCTGGCCCGCGTGCTGCCCCGGACGCGGTCGTCCGTCATGTCGTGGACGCCGGTGGGGACCACGAGTCTGGTGGTGACGGTGGGCGTGCCGGGCACGGGCATGGTTCAAGTGCGGCGCCTAAGGGGCGACGGGCGCCCCGCGGTCCGGACGGACGTCTCGCCGCCTGGGGCGGCGGGACAGTTCCTGGAGGGATGGACCTCGTGGGCGTCGCCCCAACAGGGCATGCTGACCATCACCACCAACGCGGTCCACGGGGGACGCACGTGGGTATACCGGACCACGTCCGGGGGGCGGCGCTGGCAGGCCCTTCCGTTGCCCGCAAGCCCATTGCCCCACCTGAAGGTGGCGGGGATTTTGGCCGGTCGGGTGCTGCTTGTGGAATCCCGTGGACGGATGTATCGCTCCGGGGACTTTGGCCAGGCATTTACGCGCGTGGCGGTACCACCGCCTCCGGGATGGACGGGTGGGTGGTCGCTGTCGGCGGCGCTGGTGCATCCCCTCGGGACGGGAGGCGCGGGTGTGCTACTGGTGCCCGCCCACGGGAATGCCTACCTGTACACCACCAGCGACACAGGCAAACACTGGCAGTTCTCTGCGACGATGCCTCGGGCGTCCTCCCCGGAAATCTCCCGCTGGGGCTCTCACCATCTGTGGGTTTACTCGCTGACGACCGGAGCCATCTGGGCTTCCCGCAACGGGGGCACCACTTGGCGCTCCTTAGGTGTATCCACCACTGTTCGGAGCCTCTTGGCAGGTCGGCAGTGGTTGCTGTCGGGCATGGACTTCGTCAGCGCCAATACGGGCTACGTGATGTTTCAGCGGCGCGAGGTCGTCGGCCATGAGCCGGCCACGTCCTTTTACGAAACCGTGGATGGCGGGGCGCAATGGTTCCCGGTCCCCCGCTTTGATGGGGCCGCCTCGCCCGCTAACCCGTAAGCGGCGCGGGCCCGCCCCTGCGATGGCGGACGGTGCTTGCGGGAGAACAAATGGTCTATAATCGTGCGGGGTGGTGCTATGCCGCGCGAGATTCGCGAGATGACGGTGAAGACGGCGTTGAATCGCGTGGTTGGCATGCCGTTCGAATGGTCCTTAAACCCGTATCGCGGCTGCCAGCACGCCTGTGTGTACTGTTACGCGCGTGCGACCCACCGGTTTTTGGACCTCGGTGCTGGCGACGACTTCAGCCAAATCCTGATGGTCAAAACCAACCTGCCGCAGATTTTGGACCGCGAGCTCGCCCGCCGGCGCTGGCGCCCGACGCGGGTGGTGGTGGGGACGGCCACGGACCCGTATCAGCCAATAGAGGGGCGGTGGCGGATCACGGAACAGTGCCTCGAAGTGCTGCACCGCCATCGCGTGCCGGTGGACATCATCACCAAGGGCACGCTCATTCGCCGCGACGTGGCCCTGTTGCGACGCATGACAGCGGCTGCGGCGGTGACGGTGTGCGTCAGCGTGCCCACGGTGGATGAGGCTATCTGGCGAGAGACCGAGCCGGGCACCCCGGCGCCGCGGCACCGCCTGGCGACCGTCCGTACGCTGGTGGCGGCGGGCATCCGGGCAGGCGTGCTCATGGCGCCCATTCTCCCGGGGCTGACAGACGACCCGGTACATCTGCGGCAGGCCCTGCAGGCGGCCCGGGATTACGGGGCGGCCTTCGTCCATGCCGACGTCGCGCGCCTGTCGGCCGAGGTACGGCCGGTATTCACCGCGTATTTATCCGAGCGACACCCCCAGTTGCTAGCCGACTACGGGCGGTGGTACCGGGGCGCCGCCGGGCTTGCGCCCGGGCATCTGCGCCAGCGCGTGGCGGCGGTGGTGCCCGAGAAAGCGGTGACGGCGCGGCGGGATGAACCACCGGCTGCCCAAGTGACGTTTGACTTTTAACGGAGTGGGTTGGCCCTCATTACCGGTGTGCGGCGGCGGGCTGGCAAACTCGCCGTCGGGGTGATACCTGTATAACATGAACACCGTCGGAGTGCGAGAACTGAGGCACCATGCCACCCAGCTCCTTCATCGCGTGCAAGCCGGCGAGACCATCGAAATCACCCTGCAGGGCCGGCCCATCGCCGTACTGGCGCCTCTGGCGGCCGGGAATGCTTGGGAGCGGCTGGCCTCCACGGGCGACTTGGCGTTGGCCGAGCGTCCCGGCGACCCGCTGCCCGAGCCCCTGCCGCGGGGTCCTGGCGCACGGTTCCTGTCAGCAATCCTGGAGGACTTGCGCCGCCATGAGCGGTGACCGCGCGACGTATCTCGATTCGTCCGCGCTGGTCAAGCTCATCGTGGCGGAGCCCGAGACGCGTGCCCTTCGTGCCTATCTGCGCGGGCGCCAACGCCTGGCATCCAGCGCCTTGGCTCGCGTTGAGGTGGCCAGGGCCGTGGCGGGGGGCGGGAGCGCGATGCTGGCCAAGACCCATGAGCTTTTTCGCCAGGTGGCCGTGCTGAGAATCGGCGACGGGGTGCTCCATACCACAGGTAGTCTGCCACCGGCGGCGCTCTGCAGTCTCGACGCCATTCATCTGGCCACGGCCAGCCTCCTGCACAGTGCGCTGGGCGCGGTCGTGGAAGCCCAGGGCCGCTGTAAACGCCCAAGCCCACGGTCGTGCACTCGGCGGGGCCCAGCCCCTCGGGCCATTCATGGTACACTGTCCGCATCGCCGGTCGAGGAGGGAGCCCATGCTGATCGTCTCGTGCGCGGGCGTCCCGGCCGGGTTCTCCCACTGCCTCATTGCCACCAAGGCGGGACTGTAAGCCACCCCCAAGGGGGCGGCAGGTTTCGGCGACGGTTTGTCTGTCATGCCACCGCTTCCCTACGTGATCCGCTCATCCCACTCAGATGGAGCAAAGCGAGGGAGCATCATGCCCATTCCCCATCAGGAAATGCGCCGAATCATCAAACGGCGAATCAGAGGCCTCGAGCCCCGCGACCGCGCGCGCGTCTTGCGCGCCGCGCTGGCCGAGCTGCCGGGATACTACAGTGGGCCCTACGGCGAGCTGCGCCGGTGGATCGAAGCCGAGATTGCCGAGGCCACCACGCGCCGGGGGGCTCAGCACCATGACGCCTATTTCATTGCGCGCCAGGGCGTGGCGCAGGTGGCGCTCGTGGGGCCGCCCAACGCGGGGAAGTCATCGCTCCTGCACGCCCTCACCGGCCGGGCCGTACCCGTGGGGGACTATCCCTTTACCACCGTGCGGCCGGCCGAGGGCATGGCGGTGCTGCATGGCGCACCGGTGCAGCTCCTGGACCTGCCGGGACTTATCGCAGGAGGCGACGAGGGTCGGGGCGACGGCCGCGCGGTGCTGGCCCAGATTCGCGTCACGGATGGCGTTCTGTTCGTCGAGCCTGTTCCCGCAGAGGGCGGAGCCCCCCGAGATGTGGTGCGGGAGATGGTCCGAGCCGCCGTCCCCGATCTTCCCTGGGCGCTGGTGGGCACCAAGGCCGACCTGGCCAACGTGTCGGCCATCCTGGCGTGGCAGGAGCGCGAAGCGGGCGTCGCGCAGGTGGTGTGCTCCACCGCCACGGGGGAGGGCCTGGACAACGTGCGGCAGCTTATCTGGGCGTTGACGGGCCTCATGCGCGTCTATCCCAAGCCACCCGGACGCCCACCCGCCACCGAGCCGGTGGTGCTGCCAGCCGGCTCGACGGTGCGGGACTTTGGGCGGGCGATGCACCGGGACTGGGAAAGCCGCCTCGGGCCTGCCCGGGTGACGGGGCCCAGCGCCCGGTTTGCGGGGCAGACCGTGGGGCACGCGCATCGCCTGCAGGATGGCGACGTGGTGGAACTGACTATCAAACGGGGGTGATGGGCCGGCCGCGTCTACCGGCGGGCAGACAGCTGGCCTTGGGGGGCCAGCTTGGGCTCGTGCGGCGGTGCCGCGGTGGCACGACGCTGGGCCCATCCCCAGCGGGCAATCAGCCGCTGGCCCCATTTCCGGGCGGGCTCTTCGATGAACCGATAGGACAGCTCGCCGGCCACGATGGTGAGACCCGCCATGGGGATGAGGCGGGCCACGAAGCCGAGCGCCCCCTGCTGTCCGGCGTCGGGGAAGTACGGAAGCACCACCGCCGTCAAGATCGGCCAGTGCAGCAGGTACCACGAATAGCTGCGCGTGCCCGCGTACTGCAGCACGCGGCTCTGGGTGATCCCGCGCACGCCGGGCAGTCGATGCCACACCGCGTAGGTCAGCAAGCCCCCGGGGATGGCCCACATCACGGCGCCATAGGCGGGGGGGACGTTCATCAGGGCCACGGCCAGGGCCACCGCGGCAATCATCCAGATGCTCAGGCTGTCGAGCCCGCGGCCCGGCCGCGGGATCCAAAACAGCGCCAGACCCAGCGCAAACCAGACGGCCTGACCGGGGAGCGACCAGAAGAGAAAGGCGTAGGCCCACCCCGGCCAGGGGGCGAAGACATGGGCCATCAGCCAGGGCCAGGCGAGAGAGGTCACAAAACCCAAAAACAGGACACGGATGGGTCCTACCCGCGGCATGAGCCACAGGACCAGCAGGGGGAACAGCAGATAGAAGGCCATCTCGGTGCCAATCGACCATTCGACGCCCAGCCAGGAGTTTTGATACGCCGGGATCCACCCAAAGGCAAAGGTGACGTGCGCCAACAGGTTGCCGGGGGTGAACACGTTTTGGGCCATCGCGTGGGGAGCATATCCCGGCTTGCCTTGGCCGATAAGCCAGGCGGCGACCAGGACCACATAAAACAGCGGCGCAATGCGAAAGAATCGGCGCGCCCAGAAGGCGGCGGTGGGCTTAGGGTCCCGTCCCTGGCGGTGGTGCCAGCTGGCGGAGAGCGTCAGCGCGCTCACAATAAAGAAGAGGCCCACCCCTTCGGCACCCTGTCCCACGGTGCGCGACCAAATGATGTGAGGAATCACGTTGACAATATAGGCGTGGAACAGCAGCACTCCAATGATGGCGAGGCCGCGCAGGGCGTCCAGGCCCGGATGACGGGCGCCGCCGCCGGCGGTCCCGCCGAAAGAGCTTTCTGAGCGCGCTCGCGCCGCCAGCCGATCAGCCCCTTTCGCCCCCTGGTTTTCCCTACCGCTGCGGGCGACCTTCTGTGTCCGCCCGCCGCCATTTGCACCTCCTGAAACCAGGGTAGTGGAGGACAGGGGGAGGTTCCAGTCATCTGGGGTCGGTGAGCGGGTGTGACGGGCGCGTGCAGACCATGGCAGGCGCTGGGCGA
>JAJYPH010000294.1 GCA_021795575.1 Bacillota bacterium | reverse complement strand
GCCAGGCACCATTGTAGACGGCCATCATATTCCCCCACTTAGGCGGTAACAGGGCCATCGTATTCCACCCCCTCCGGCCAGCATATTCCCCCGGGGGAATATGCTGGCCGCCCTGGCCAGGGTTCTCCTGAGTCAGCCCGAATGGCTCCCGTGGTTCATGTCGAATCACGAAGGAGCGGATGCGATGGGACGGAGGGCGTTTACGATGCACGATCTCGTGGAAATTTGGAGTCACTGGTACGCCGGAGACAGTCTCCGGGCCCTGGAGCGGAACCTTGGCGTCGACCGGCACACCTTGCGGAAGTACATTGCCCACGCGACGGCAGCGGGTCTGTCCCCCGGCGGACCGCCGCGTAGCCGGTCGGACTGGGTCGCGCTGGCCCGCACGGGCTTCCCGGACGGGCCGCTCGCCCGGCCGCAACCCGCGCAAGCGGCCTTAGCGCCGTATCGCGACCGGATTGCGGCCGGGCTCGCCATCAACACGGTGGCCACGGTGTGGCAGCGCTTGGTGGCCGACACCGCCCTCACGGTCAGTCTGCGCACCTTTCGGCGCTACTGCGCCGGGCTCGCCGCGGCCGATCCGGCCGCGACCGTCACGCTGTGGCGGCCGGATCCGCCCGTCGGGACCGAGGCCCAAGTCGACTACGGCCTCATGGGACGCTGGACCGACCCCCGCACGCAACAGTCGCAGCGGATCTGGGCCTTCAGCCTGGTCCTCACGGTGAGCCGCCACCTCTTCGTGAATGTAGGCCCCTCCCAAGCGGTCGGGCCCTGGTGCGCGGCGCCTGGGGCGGCGTTCACCTTTTTCGACGGCGTCCCGCACCGCATCGTGCTGGATAACCTCAAAGACGGGGTGTTGCGTCCCGATCTCTACGACCCGCAGTTGAACCGGACGTACGCCGACCTCGCGGCGCACTACGGCTTTCTCATCGACCCCGGCCGGGTTGCTCATCCCAAGGATAAGGCCCGTGTCGAGCGCGGCATGCCCTATATCCGGGACAGCTTTTGGCGCGGCCGGCACTGGACCTCCGTGGCCCAAATGAATGAGGCGGCCCTCCGCTGGTGCCGGGAGGTGGCGGGCCAGCGGGTACACGGGACCACGCACGCCCGGCCCCTGGAGGTGTTCACGACGACCGAACAGCCAGCGCTGCACCCCTTGCCCACGACGCCCTGGGTCTTTGGCGCGTGGACCACCGCGCGGGTGGGGCCCGATAGCCGGTGCCACGTCGCCCGCGCGCTCTACAGCGTGCCCTGGGCGCACGTCGGCCGCCGCTTGGACGTCCGCCTCGGCGCCGACGAGGTGGCGTTCTTTTGGCAGGAGCCCTGTGTGAAAATCCATCGGCGCGTGGCCCCCGGCCAGGTGGCGCTGGATCTGACCGACTATCCTGCGGTCAAGCGCGCCTATTATGAACGCACGCCCGCATGGTGCCGCACCGAGGCCCAAGCCGCCGGCACCCATGTCCTGACCGTGGTGGACGCCCTCTTGGCGACGCCCACCACGGCGCATCTGCGCCAAGCCCAAGGAATTGTGGGCCTGCTCGCGACCTATGGGGCCTCGCGCGTCGACGCCGCCTGCCAGCGAGCGTGGACCCACGACGACCCGCGCTTGGTCACCATCCGGAACATCTTGGCGCAGGCCCTCGACCAGCATGCGGACCCGCTGCCCGCGCCGACGCCGCCCGACCCCGGCGCTCTGTTGCGCGGTCCCGACCAGTTTACCACCACGCCCGTCACCGATCCGCGGTCTTGAGACACCGCCGGGGCGGCCCTCGCCGCTCCGGCCTCTAATAAGGAGGTTTCCCATGCACCCTCATGAGTTGCGACCGTTGCTAACGCGGCTGAAGCTAAGCGGCATGTGGGATACCCTGGACATCCGCCGCCACGAAGCCGAAACCGACCACCTCAGTTACGTCGAATTCCTGCAGCGTCTCTGTGCCGATGAGATCGACCGGCGGGACCAGCACGCCGTCGCGCGGCGCGTGGCGGCGGCCCGCTTCGACCAAATCCAGACGCTGACCACCTTCGACTTCCACTACAACCCCCAGATTCCCGCGGCCACCATCCGGGAGCTGGCGACCGGGGGGTTTCTCCGCCGCCACGAATCGGTCATCCTCGCGGGCCCGGTGGGCGTGGGCAAAAGTCATCTCGCCCAGGCGCTGGGTCAGGCCATGTGCCGGCAAGGGTTTGCCGTAGCCTACCGCAAGGCCCCCAGTCTCCTGAGCGAACTCGCGGGCGGCCATGCCGACGGCACGTTCGAGCGGCGGCTCCGCGCCTATTTTCTCCCCGACCTGCTCATTGTGGACGACTTCGGGCTGCGTGACTTTACCGTGGCCCAGAGCGAGGACCTCTACGAATTGGTCTGCCAGCGTGACCGGCAAAAGTCCTGGATTGTCGTGTCCAACCGCCTCCCCGGGGACTGGTACGGGTTATTTCCCAACCCGGTGCTGGCCGAGGGGCTACTGGACCGCTTGGTCAACACCAGCTACCATGTTGTCTTGGAGGGGCGGAGCTACCGCCCCCGGCGGCGCCCCGGGGTCGAACCCCCGGTCGAGACGCCGCCTGCGCTTGGCTGACGGGCCGGGGGAATATGATGGCCACCGCCCGGTGGAATATGATGGCCGCTGACACCCTGGCAGGGGAAGGGGACCTCACCAACTTCTTGCCGGATCCCTCTGTTCAAGACGTCAAAGTCTCGGTGGCACGCCTCGGCCGTGTTCTCCAGATTTTCGACCACGATATGCCCGCCGAGGAACTGCCCGCCAACTTAGCCCTCGACACGGTCGTGAACATTTTCAACCGGGTCAACAGTGGTGGCACCAAGCTGTCGAGCGGGGATCTCGCTTTGGCGACGGCAACGTCACGGGACCCAAGCCTGCGCGCCCACATGAGGGACGCCTTGGCCACGTGGCGTCAAGCCGGCTACGAGTTCGACATGGTGTGGCTACTCCGCTGCATCAACACCGTGGTGACAGGACGGGCACAGTTTCAGCATTTGGAGCGGCTCAACGCTGACACCGTGCG
>JAJYPH010000293.1 GCA_021795575.1 Bacillota bacterium | reverse complement strand
AAACCGTCGGGGGACATAGGGGGACAACGGGTGGCACTGTTTGGGACTGACGGCGCAAGGGGCCAGGCCCCTCGTGAACTCACCCCGACGCTGGCGCTGGCGGTGGGCGCGGCGGCCGTGGCGGAGCTGCCGCCGGCGCCGCTGGTGCTGGTGGGCCGCGACACGCGGGTCTCGGGACCCATGCTGGAGGCGGCGGTGGTCGCGGGCATCACCGCAGCGGGGGGCACGGCGGGCCTCTTAGGCGTGGTGCCGACCCCAGCCGTGGCCGCACTGGTGCCCCGGTTGGGGGCCCAGGCCGGGGTCGTGATTTCGGCCAGCCACAACCCTCCAGAATACAACGGACTGAAGCTGTTGGACGCCGAGGGCCGCAAGTGGACCCCTGCCCGCGAGACGGCCGTGGCGGCCCGGGTGGCTGGTGCCGAGGTGCCTTGGGCGGCATGGGACCAGATGGGGCGGGTTGAACCCTGCGAGGAACGCGTGGGCCTCTATCGGGAGCGGTTGGTGGCTGGGTTCCGCGGCCGGGTGGGTCGGAGGCACGTCGTCGTGGATCTGGGCTTCGGTGCGGCCATCACGACAGTTCCTGCCGTCCTCCAGGCGCTGGGACTGGAGGTGACCGTGTTAAACGGCACGCCCGAGGGGGCGCGCATCAATCAGGGGGTGGGGGCCACGCATCCGGCGATTGTGGCGGACGCGGTGCGTGCGCTCCGAGCGGATCTGGGATTTTCCTTCGATGGCGACGCCGACCGCGTCATTGCGTGCGACGCGGAGGGCCGCGTCATCGATGGGGACGGCATTCTCTACCTGTTGGGGAGGGGGCTGAAAGACACCGGGCGCCTGCCCGGCGGCGAAGTGGTGGGCACCGTGATGGCCAATCTGGGGCTGGAGCGGGCGCTGGGGGCCGAGGGCATTCGGCTCCACCGCACCCCGGTGGGCGACCGCTGGGTGGCGCAGGCGATGGAGACCCGGACGGCTCCCCTCGGGGGCGAGCAATCCGGCCATGTGATTCTGTCGGAGTGGGCCGTGACCGGCGATGGACTGTTGACCGCGCTGGCGGTGCTGGCGGAGGTGCACCGCGTCGGACGGACGATATCCGAGTTGGTCGCGGAGATGCCTCACTACCCCCAGCGGCTCGACAATGTGCGCCTGCCCGCCATCGGGTTTGCGTGGGAGCGCCTTTCAGGGGTCGACGCCGCCTTCCAGGCCTGCGTGGCGGCGCTGGGTGACGACGGTCGGCTGGTGGTGCGGGCTTCCGGAACCGAGCCGCTGTTGCGTATCATGATAGAGGGGAGGGATGCCACGGTCGTGGAGTCATGGGCCGACCGGCTGACCACGGTCGTTCGAGAGGCGCTGACGTCGGGACCAGCGCGGTCGAATTCTGAGCCTTAAGCGCCGGAGCCCAGGTGACTGGGCTGACGAGGAGAGGGATCTCGAAGCATTCGGCGGGTGACCTCCGGCTTCTCGGCGGCCGACAACCACGGGACAAAGGGTCGACAGCAATGTCGCCACAAAACCGTGAGGCCGAGCCCGACCACCTTTCATAGGTGTCTCCTGGTGTTTCCAGCGGCTGGCTCGGGGGAGCGGCTGGAGGGTGAACGCGTGCCTCGGACAGCGACGGCGCACCCCCAAGACGGGGACGTGCCGCGGACATGCGGGGCCACGGAACGGACGATGCGGGGAAAGGGGATTCCGGGAAAGGATGGATCGGCGTGTGCGGGATTGTGGGGTATGTGGGCCGCGACGCGGCCCTGCCGTTTTTGCTGGAGGGGTTGTCGGCCCTCGAGTATCGCGGCTATGACTCGGCGGGCGTGGCGGTGGTGGATGCGGACGGCATCGCGCATGTGAAGCAGGCGGGCCGCTTGGAGAGCCTCATCGGGGTGGTGGATGACCTCCCGGGCGCGGCGCAGTGTGGTATCGGGCATACCCGGTGGGCGACGCATGGGCCGCCCACCGATGTGAATGCGCATCCGCACACCGACTGCCACGGCCGGGTGGCCGCGGTGCACAACGGCATCATCGAGAACTACCAGGTGTTAAAGCGCATGCTGCAGGACGCAGGACATCAGTTTGTCAGCGACACGGACTCCGAGGTGATTCCCCACCTGTTGGAGCACCACTATCGCGGGAATCTCTGGGATGCGGTGGCGGCCACGGCGCGGGACCTGGACGGCGCGTACGCGTTTTTGGCGGTGGCGGCGGACGACCCGATGACGCTGGTGGCGGTGCGGGAAGCCAGCCCGCTGGTGATTGGACTGGCGGAGACGGGCACCTACGTGGCCTCGGACCTGACGGCGCTGGTGCCGTACACCCGTCGAGCGCTGGTGTTGGACAACGGCGAGATGGCCGTGATTCGGGCCGACTCGGTGGAACTGCGGGACATGGCCGGGGCCTCCGTGGTGAGGGAGCCGTTTCCCATCGACTGGGACCGGGCACAAGCTTCCCGCGGGGGGCACCCCCACTTCATGCTCAAGGAGATTCACGAGCAGCCCGACGTGTGGCGCGCGACGATGGCGGGGCGGCTCAACGCCGACGGCCACGTGGTCCTGGATCAGGTTGGCCTCACGCCGGACGACTTGGCCGCCGTCGAGCATGTCCGGGTGGTGGCGGCCGGCAGTGCGTATCACGCGGGGCTGATGGCGGCGCAGCTGCTGGAGCGGGTAGCGGGCATCCCCGCCACCGTCGAGGTGGCCTCCGAGTTTCGGTATCGGGAGGCGGCCATCCCCGCCGGCACGGTCGTCTGGGCCATTTCGCAGTCGGGGGAAACCCTGGACACGCTGGCGGCCGTCGACCTGTCGCAGCGACGGGGACTTCCGGTGTGGGCCGTGACCAACGTGGTGGGCTCGACGCTGGCGCGGCAAGCCGATCGCGTGGCCTTGAACCGCGCGGGCCCCGAGGTATCGGTCTGCTCCACCAAGGTGTACACCAGCCAAATCGTGCTCTTGACCCTGTGGACGCTGGCGCTGGCCGAGGCGCGCGGCCGGGCGCGCCGGGATCTTGCGGCCGCGCTCCAGGCCCTGCCGCCCAC
>JAJYPH010000292.1 GCA_021795575.1 Bacillota bacterium | reverse complement strand
CCCCGACGTGGCCACGCGGGGCGCCCCGCTGGCCCGGTTCGCGGCGGATCTGAGCGCCGTCCACCAGGGGCGCGCCGACTCGGAGTACGGCGACCCCACCGAGTTCTTTCGCCGCACCTATTTGACGGGGGGGCTCCAGCGTCTCTTGAAAGTGGCGGCGGAGCGGCTCGGGGGCCAAGGGGGCGCCCCGGTGGTGCGCCTGCAAACCACGTTTGGGGGCGGCAAGACCCACGCCATGCTGGCCCTGTACCATCTGTTTGGGGGCGGCGTGCGCTTGCCGGACGTGCCCGAGGTGGCGCAGATTTTAGGGGTGGACCATGCCAGCGACGTACCGCGGGCCACGCGCGGGGTGTTCGTGGGGACGCGCTTTAATCCGGCCAGCCCCACGGTGCATGCCGACGGGGTGAGTGTCCGCACCATGTGGGGCGAGCTCGCCTACCAGCTGGGCGGGGCCGAGGGCCTCGCGATGGTGGCCGACGCGGACCGGGAGGCGGCCCCGCCGGGCGCCGACACGCTGGCCGAGCTGTTTCGACGCTACGCCCCCGTCCTGATCTTGATTGACGAGTGGGTCGCGTTCACGCGCGCGCTGGCGGCCCACCCCGGCCGCTTATCGGCGGGCACCTTCGACGGCAACCTCACGTTTGCGCAGTCGCTCTCCGAGGCGGCCGCCAGCGTGGACGGGGTGCTGGTGGTGGCCAGCCTGCCCAACTCCGATGCGGAGGTGGGCGGGCGCGCCGGGCAGGAGACGCTGGACCAACTGTCGCGGGTGTTCCAGCGGGTGGACGCGCCCTGGGCGCCCGCGGAAGCGTTGGAGAGCTTTGAGATTGTGCGGCGGCGCCTCTTTGGCGAGGTGACCGACTACGCCGCCCGCGACGCGGTGGTGGCGGCGTTCATGAGTCTCTATCGCGAACACCACGGGGACTTTCCCCCTTACGCCCGGCAGGTGGACTATGAGCGTCAGCTGAAAAGCGCCTACCCGATTCACCCGGAGCTGTTTCGCCATCTGTACGAAACGTGGTCCACACTGGAGCGCTTTCAACGCACCCGCGGCGTGCTGCGCCTGATGGCCGAGGTGATTCACGCGCTGTGGGATGGCAGCGACCGCTCGCTGTTGGTCATGCCCGGAAGCCTCCCGCTGGAGGTGCCGGAGGTGAAGACGGCGCTGTCCGACTACCTCGACGACAGCTGGCAAGCCGTGATCAGCAAGGACGTGGATGGGCCCGACTCCCGTCCGAGCGAGTTGGACAGCCAAAACACGATGTTTGGCAGTCTGTACGCGTGCCGCCGCGTCACCCGCACGATCTTTCTGGGCACAGCCCCGTCCGGCACCGGGCAAAGCGTCCGCGGCATGGAAACCGACCAGGTGAAGCTCGGAACGGTGCAACCCGGGGAAGCCATCGGGGTGATGGGTGACGCGTTAAATGAACTGCGCCAGGTGCTGACGTATCTGTATCACGAGGGGAGCCGGCTCTGGTTCGACACGCACCCCAGCATCCGGCGGGAAGCGGAGGACCGCGCGGTAAGACAGTCTTCGGCCGCCGTGAGCCGCGAGGTGCTGAGACGCCTAAGGGGGGCGTCGGGGAAGTCGGGGTTTCGCGGGGGGCACATCGCGGAGACCCCCGGCGAGGTTCCCGACTTGCCGGATGGCGTGCGCCTGGCGATCCTGCCGCCGGACCACCCGTACGCGCGCGAGGACAACAACGCCGCCCAGCGATTTGCGGAAACCGTCTTGGCGGACAGGGGACGCGGACCACGCCAGTATAAAAATGTCCTCGTGTTCCTGGCACTGGACGAGAAGGCATTGGGGGACGTCGACCTCAAAGCGCGCCGCTTCTTGGCGTGGACGGAGCTGCACGCCCAGAAGGACGTCTTGAATCTGGATGTCCAGCAGACGCGCGAAGTGGAACACCAGCAGGCCCGCGCCGACGAAGATCTCCAGCGCGCGGTGACCGAGGGCTACCGCTGGGTGTTGGTGCCCGATGGCGACGTAAGTCCCCCGTGGGTGGCCAGCCGACTTGGAGGACACGAGGACAATCTGACCAAAGCCGTCTTTGACAAGCTCCGTGGGGAGCGCATCGTCGACCAATGGGGCTGGGTGCTGCTGCAGGCGGAGCTGGACCGGTGGTTTTGGAAAGAGAACGCTCACCTCTCGCTGACGGAGTTGTGGACGTCCTACGCCAAGTACACGTACCTTACCCGTCTCACCGGCCAGGACGTATTGGTCAAGGCCGTCCGCGACGGCGCAGAGCACAAAGCCTGGGCCCTCGCGGACCGCCTCGACGACACCGGGCAGTACGTGGGTCTGGTCTGGGGAGAAGAGGCGGCCGCGCGCGCGCCGACGCTGGTGGTCAAACGCGACGTGGCCGACGCCCAATTTGCGGAGATGGAGCGGCGTCGCCAACAGCGTGGGGGCGAGGCCGCGTCCGCATCCGATGCAGGTGGTCCCGCCGTGGCGACTCCGGGGCGAGGCACGGACGTTGCCAGGCCAGAGACGGCGTTCAAGGCTCCTGCAACGCGACCCCGGTACTTTGGCAGCGTACCGTTGACGTACACGGGAGCGGCGGGTGAGTTGGAGCAAATCATCAAGGAGGTCATTCGCCATCTGGCCAGCTCGCCCGATGCCGAGGTGTCCCTGACCCTCGAGGTGTCCGCCCGCCTGCCGGCCAACTACTCCGAGGATGAGCGGCGAGCCGTGCTGGAAAACGCCAGCCACCGCAAGTTCACGACGTCGGGGTTTACCGATGAGTGACCGAACGTCCACCGGGAGTCCTGGCCAGGCGGAACCAGGGGCCCCCGTTTCAGCGCGGCACCGATGCGAGCAGCAGGAATCCCGGCCGCAGGCGGCAACCATCCCGGATAACGCGGTCGACGTGCGCACCGACCGCAGGGATGAGGGGAACGGGCCGCCCGAGCCGGGATGTGACCAGTCCCTGCGGGTGAAGAAGCGGTTCGTGGGGCGGTCCCGGCGCTGGCACGTGAAGGATCCGCTCTCGCGTGACGTCGGTGGTCTTAATGAATGGCGAGC
>JAJYPH010000100.1 GCA_021795575.1 Bacillota bacterium | reverse complement strand
CCGGGCACCGATGTGCTGGCGCTCTTGGAGCGTGCGGCGCTCGAAAATGTGCTTTTGTTTCCGGGGTTTCGGTGGTCTCACCGCTTCATTGTCGTCCACGTGGCGGCGCCCCTGTTCTGGCTAGGCCTGAAGGATTGTGGGCCGACCACCTTTCGGGGCCTGCCGCGGCCGGCGCGGCGCACGGGGGACGGGCCGCCGCGCCGGCCGGGCCCCTCCCTACCCGCCGGACCGGTGCTGGACGCCGCCCGCCAGCAGGTGGCGGCCCAGGATCGCCGCTATGCGCTGGCCGGGGACCAGTGGGTCCACGCCCGCTCGGGGCGTCGCGTCACGGCGCGGCAGCGCTGGCGGCTGGAGCGCTTGATCCGCTCGCGCTTCGCGCAGGGATGGCATCGGAATGTCCGGATCGCCGCGTGGATTGCGAAAATCGCCGCCGACGACGTGGTCACGGGCGTCGTCCAGCGCCGCTACCCGAACGGGGCCTGCGACGTGCGGGTGTCGTTTGGTGCCTATGCCTGGGTGACGCGGCTGCCGCGCGCGCATCAAATTGGGGTCCACTATCCCGGCGATTCGGTGGCCGTGCGCCTCACCACGCAGTTGGGGGGGCGGTGCACGGAGCGCGACCCCGTGATTTGGGATCACCTGATGCATGGGCTGCTGGGCGAGCCGTTTCGGCCCGCCGTGTGGACCCCTGGCCCCGCTGGGTCGCGTCAGCTCCATGCGGTAGTGGACCCCGCCGCCTATCCGCGCTGGGTGGCCGCCGCCCCGACCTTCCGCCGCCTGAGCGGGCGGCCCCTCTCGGTGCACCGGGTGGGCTCGTCGCCGCGGGCGCTCGTTCGACAAGTGCTGCGGGTCCCCTGTGAGGTGCTCGCGACGCAGGCGGGCGTGTGCATCCGGGTGCCCCGGCGGCAGTTCGGCCGCTGGTGCCATGAGTACGCGCGGTATCTGCCGGTGCTGGCCCACCTGACGCATCAGCGGGTGTGGTTTGACCTGCGCTGACCGACACGCGCCGCGATGCCGCCGCCCTCTCCCGGAGTTTCCATAGGTACCCAGCCCGCTGGGCGCGTCACCGAGGCCCGCGCCACATATGGTGCGACATCCGGTATCTTGGCCATCGCGGCGCCTGCGTCAGGAAAGCTCGTGCCGCTCTTGGCGCGGCCGTTTGGGCAAGGAGGCGAATTGGCTTGCGTCCTTCGGAACACCCCGAGGCGACGACCGGCTCGGCGGTTCCGTCCCCCGTGCCGCCCCCGCTCGCGCGCGCCATCGACTGGCTGGTGTACTGGCATCTGGAGCGCGAACAGCAACTGGCCCCCGATGTCGTTGCGTGTCCGCCGCCCGACTGGCTGGCGCCGCCGCCTGAGCCCGCCTCGCGGGGCTAGACGGCGGCGGGCCCGGGCCGTCTGGGCATCTTCCGCGATAGTCTTGATAGGAATCTGCTCCTGACTCAGGGTTAAGAGTCCGTATAGAAACTTCTCGTCGCTCTTCAATAGCTCGATGAACTCCATCAAACCGCGGTTCGCGATGTTGAGCTCCCCGTCAAACCGATACGCGCGCGGGTCCGACTCGCTGCCGTACTCCCCCACCGTGGCCAAATCAATGCTCCCGGTGAGCTCCGCGATGTCTTGTGACTTCGGATCGCTGGGGGCAAACGTGCCAATGCCTACGCGATGCTTCTCGTCCAGCGCCAGGCGCTCCACGGGCACTTGGTCAATGTCGCCGCCCCACTCGGCTTCGAGGCGGTGCTGGCACACCGGACACAGGTCCCCCTCGATGTAGAGGCCGTACGCGGTGGCCAGCTCCGCCCGCAGGGGTCCGGGAATCAAATGGAGGGGCTCCTCATGCATGGGACAGCCAACAATCGTATACAGCGCGCCCGTCGGCGTGCGCGAGTAGGCCTCCAGTCCGCGCTTTAACAGGGTGACCAGCGTCGACTTGCCGCCCCCGACGGGTCCCATGAGCAGGAGGATCCGCTTGCGGACTTCCAGGCGCCGCGCGGCGGAGTGAAAGTAGTCCACCAGTTGGCTCAAGGTGCGCTCGAGCCCAAAGAGATCCTCGGTGAAAAACCGGTAGCGGGGCCCGTCGGGGCCCTCGTCCAC
Organism: Bacillota bacterium; assembly: GCA_021795575.1. Taxonomy (GTDB): domain Bacteria; phylum Bacillota; class Sulfobacillia; order Sulfobacillales; family JAIMBI01; genus JAJZWV01. The sequence continues at coordinate 11,045 of JAJYPH010000100.1, read as the reverse complement.
CCCGGCGTCGGCAATGAGGTCGTACACTCGCGCATGCGAGAGGCGCGCCAGGCGCGGATTCTCGCGCACGCGGTCAAAATATTCCCAGAAGGTGCCGGTCCAGCGCAGCTCGGCCTCCTGGGCCCGCCACCTCCGCAATCGTTCCTGCAGCACGGCCGCATCCATCGCGACTCCCTCCTTGCATGGGTGGTGGGTTCGGTTTCGGTGCGTTCGTTCTGGTCCGGCCGTCGTTGTGCCGACGTCTCCCCTATGCACCCGGGGCACGGATCGGACGCCAAAGCGGCCACCGTCGCCGCGCCCCGGCCCCCAGGGTGAGTGTTACAGGGTATGCCACGACCGGCGGCGCGTGACGGCTTTCGATCGGCGGATGGTGGGAACCGGGGATCGCGTCCCCAATCGCGCCACCCTTCGCCAGCTTCGGACAAACCCAGCGCAAGTTTTTCGTCCCGCGCTCATCGTTTTGCGCGCCCAGCCGCCCGCGTCTGTTATTCTGTTAACCTGATTAGCAATCTCCGGGCTATCCCGTGGAAGAGGTGCTGTCCGTTTGAAGCCCCAGGATCTTATGCGGTCGTTCCTCGGGAGCCACCGGTGGGCCTACGTCCTGGCCATTGTGGCCATCGGCGGTGCAGAGTTCCTGCAGGTGCAGATCCCCCATGTGTTGGGGCAGTTTATCAACCGCCTGAAGGCGGGGGCGACCCCGTACACGGTGGAACACTATGCGCTGGCGTTGGCGTTTTTTGCGGCGTGCTATGTCGTGGCGTTTGGTCTAGGCCAGCTGCTCATGGGCCAGCTGGCCCGCATGATGGAGTACGACGTGCGCCAAGTGCTGTTTCGCCACTGGGAGCGGCTGTCGTCCCACTACTTCCAGCAGCACAGCGTGGGCGATTTGCTAAACCACACCCTCACGGACGTCACCCGCGTCCGCCAGGCGCTCTCCCAGGGCATCAACCAAATGTCACAGGCGGTATTTCTGTTTGCCGCCACGCTTTACATGACCCTGGGCACCATCAACGTGGAGCTGACGCTCCTGAGCCTCCTGCCCCTGCTCCTCATTCCCGCCGTCATCGTGGCGATGGGGCCGCGCGTGCGCATGCGCTCGCGGCGTGTCCAGGAAGCGCTCTCGGACATGGCAGAGCGGGCGGAGGAAAGCTTTCTCGCCATCCGCCTCATCAAAGCCACCTCTAACGAAGACACGGAGAACGGCCGCTTTGCCGGTCTGGCCAACGAGGTGCTGGCGCGGCAGATGAAGCTGGTGGAGCTCAACACCCTTTTTCAGGCCATCCTGCCCATGCTGAGCGGCATCGCATTCACGGTCGGGCTCCTGCTGGGGGGCTACGACGTCATCCACCACGTCATCAGCCTGGGCGGCTTTGTCGCGTTCTCGGCCTATTTGGCCATGATGGTGCAGCCACTCATGCAGTTTGGCCGCGTCATCAACACGTTCCAAAACGCGTCCGCCTCGCTGGTGCGGCTCCAAGTGCTGCTCCGGGTCGAGCCCACGATCGTGGATCCCGCCGAGCCGGTGCGCCGAGACTGGCGCGGCGAGGTGACCATCACCCACCTCACGTATCGGTACCCGGGGAGCGACGCCCGGGTGCTGGACGACGCCACCGTGCACATTCCCCGTGGATCCGTGCTGGGCATCGTGGGGCGCACCGGCGCCGGGAAAACCACCCTGCTGAATCTCATCCTGCGCGACTACGATCCACCCCCGGGCACCATTGCGCTGGACGGCACCGACATCCTGGACCTCCGCCTGGAGGACCTGCGCGAGCTCATCGCGTACGTCCCGCAGGATGGTTTTCTGTTCTCCGCCACCATCGGCGAGAACATCGCCTTCTCGATGCCCCTGGTGGTGCCGGAGGCCGTGGAGCGGGCCGCGTCCCAGTCGCACATCCTGGACGCCATCCGCGAGATGCCCGATGGCATCCACACGGAGATTGGCGAGCGCGGCGTCACGCTGTCCGGCGGCCAACGCCAGCGAACCGCCATCGCGCGCGCCCTCATCAAGAGCGACGCCCGGCTGTTGATTCTCGACGACAGCTTGTCCGCGGTGGACACGCGCACCGAGACAGACATCCTACGGGTGCTCCGCCGGGCCCGCGGCCGGAAAACCACGATTATTGCGGCCCACCGCCTGTCGGCACTCCGCGACGCCGACCACATCATCGTGCTGGACCACGGGGCGGTGGTGGAGCGCGGGACGCATGAGGAGCTGCTGCGGGCCGGGGGCCTGTATGCCGAGCTGTTCCGCATTCAGATGGGGGAGGAGGTGGGGGTGCATGCCTGAGACCGATTGGGATGAAGGACGCGAAATCCGGATGACGGACTCCCGGACGGCGCTCACCCGCCTGGTGGGCTACGCACAGCCCCATGTCAAGGGCTTGCTGGTGGTGGTGGGCTTGGCGGTGCTTTACGTGGGCGCCCAGGTCCTCCAGCCGTGGTTGGTGCAGCTAGTCATCGACAAGGACCTGCTGGTACCCCACCCCGCTTTTGAGCCCATCTTGCTGCTGGCCCTCTTGTACCTGGGCGTCACCCTCGTGGGGCTCGGGGCCAACCTGGTGCAAAACCGCCGCCTGCAGTGGATTGGCCAGCGCATCGTGCGCAACATGCGCCAGGACCTCTTCAGCCACGTCGAGTCGCTGGCCATGCGGTTCTTCGACACCCACGCCACCGGACGGCTCATCACCAATGTGTCCAGCGACACCACCAACGTGAGCATGTTCTTCACGCAGTTTCTCTTGAGCGTCATTCAGGACGGCATGATGCTTCTGCTGGTGATGGGCGCCATGCTGGCGCTCAACTGGCAGCTGGCGCTGATGAGCTTCCTGGTGATTCCCGTCATCGTCCTGATTTCTGTCCTGTTTCGCAAGAAGCTCCACCAAAGCTATCAGTACACCCGGACGCAGTTCTCCCGCCTCATCGGGTACACTGCGGAAAACTTGGGCGGCATGCGCATCACGCAGATTTTCCATCAGGAGCGCAAGCAGTTCCAGCTCCACACGGAACTCAACCGGCGCTACACCGGCGGCAACATCAATGAGTACCGATGGTCCGTGCTGTTCAACCGCAGCTTCGATGCGCTCGGCAATCTGTCGGTGGCGCTCATGGTGTGGCTGGGGGGCCTGGCGGTGCTGCACCACGGCATCGAGATTGGCGTGCTGTTCGCGTTCACATCGTACATCCGCCAGTTTTTCCAGCCCATCAACTCGCTCACGCAAAACTGGAACACCCTGCAGTCCTCGCTGGTGTCGGCCGAACGCATCGGGGGCGTGCTGCTGGAGGAGCCAGAAATCCAGGACGCCGCCGACCCCGTCCCGGTGCGCTGGGACCGAGACGGCCGCGCCGCGGTGCGCGGCGAGGTGGCGTTTGACCACGTATCGTTTGGCTACGTGCCCAACCAGACGGTGCTGCAGGACGTGACGTTCGCCGTGCCCCCCCAAAGCTTCGTCGGCTTCGTCGGGGAAACGGGGGCCGGCAAAAGCACGCTGATGGGCCTTTTGACCCGCTTCTACGACGTGCAGCAGGGCCACATCACCGTGGATGGGGTGGACATCCACCGCTACCGGCAACACGAGCTCCACCGCATGATGGCCATCGTGCAGCAGGACGTCAACATCTTTTCAGGAACCGTGGCGGACAACATCCGGCTGTTTCGCCCCGACGTGACCGACCAGGCGGTCCAAGAGGCGGCCGAAATTGCGGGCGCGGACGAGTTCATTCGCAAGTTGCCCGGGGGCTATGAGGCCTGGCTGCGCGCCAAAGGCGCCAATCTCTCCCTCGGCCAGCGGCAGCTGCTGGCCTTTGCCCGCGCGCTGACATTCAACCCGAAAATCCTTATACTGGACGAGGCCACCGCCAGCTTGGACTCCCACACCGAGATGGTGCTGCAACGGGGGCTCACCCGCATTGCGGAGGGCCGCACCACCCTCGTGATTGCGCATCGACTGTCCACCGTGCGCGACGCGGACCTCATCTTCGTCATGGATCAGGGCCAGATCGTGGAGCGTGGGAGCCACCAACACCTCATGGCGCAGGACGGCCTGTACGCGGACTTGGTGCACCGTTCCGTGCCCGATACGATGGCCGCGCTGTAATGCGAGCGTCGCGGAACCCCAGGATCTTTAGTCGGGAACCGTGGACAGCTCAGGAAGGTCCGCCAGGGTGAGCAGGCTGTACGTTTCCGCCGATCGCTCCGCGGCGGGCAGCCCCATGACGCGCAGCGCCATTTGCCCCTGGACTTTTTCATACACGTTGCGGACGAAGCGTCCGTTGGAGAAGTGTTGCGGCCCCGACATCAATCGCTCGTGAAACTGCCGACGCAGCCCGTCCTGGAGTTCGTTCGTGAGACCCAGCTGGGCGTGGCCCGCCAAGTCCCGAAAAATTTGCAGCAGTTCCTCCACGCTGTAGTCCGCAAAGTCCCAGCTCTGGGCGAACCGCGAGGCCAGCCCAGGGTTGGCGTCCAGAAACGTCCGCATGTTTTCTGGGTAGCCGGCGCAGATGACCACGAACGCATCGCGCAGGTCCTCCATCGCCTTGAGCAAGGTTTCGACCGCCTCCCGGCCGAAATCTTGCCCACCGCCGCCCGTTAACGTATACGCCTCATCGATAAACAAGACCCCCCCCTGCGCCTCGTCAATGGCGCGCTGCGTCTTTAGCGCCGTCTGGCCGATGTACCCCGCGACCAGCTTGCCGCGGTCCACCTCAACCACCTGACCCCGTTCGAGCACCCCCAAGCTTTTGAAGATTCGGCCCATCAGGCGAGCCACGGTCGTTTTTCCGGTCCCTGGATTACCCATAAATATCATATGATAACTGATGCGTGACAGATTGGGGAGATGCAACGCCCGACGCTGCTGCTGGTACTCCACCAACGCGGCCATTTGCTTGACCGCGTCCTTGACGGAGGCCAATCCCACCAAGCGCTCCAAATCGGCCATGATCGCGGTCAGGGGCTCGGCTTCGCGGACACCGCTCACCAGTCGCACCATCGGCTTGACGTCCTCCAAGACCACCTGCATCAGGGCGTAGCGGGTACGATCGGCGTCCGGCCAGCGCGCCAGGCGCCTGGCCTGCTGGACCGTGATTTGCTCCACCCAGGTTCGAACCAGGCGGGCATTGGCAAACGCGTTGTCGCGCCGCGCGTACAAGGCTTGAAACTCTTCGGCGATGAGCGCGTGGGCATCCGGGTCCACCCGCAGGCCCGCCGCGGCCGCCGCGTGATCAAAAATTAGCATCAGCTCGTCAGGTGTGTAATCTTCAAAGCTAAAGGTATACCCAAACCGATCCCGAAGTCCCGGGTTGGCATGCAGAAACTCCAGCATTTGGTCTGCGTACCCGGCGGCAATCACCACAAACTCTTGCCGATGGTCCTCCATGGCCTTCAGCAGGGTGTCAATGGCTTCACGACCGAAGTCCTGACCGTGGCCGGCATTGGGCATCAAGGCATACGCTTCGTCCACAAACAGCACGCCGCCCATGGCGCTTGAGATCGCCGCCTGCGTCTTTTGGGCCGTCTCGCCAATGTACTGTCCCACAAGGCGCGACCGGTCCACCTCCACCACATGACCCTGGGGCAACACGCCCAACGCGTGGAAGATTCCCCCCATGAGCCGGGCGACGGTGGTTTTGCCCGTTCCCGGACGTCCCAAAAACAAGGCGTGCAGGGTCGGCAGGCCGGTGTCGCCCAACTTCAGCTGCTGGCGCTCGGCCGCGACCTTGAGCAGCGCCGCCAAGTCCCGTACCGCCGCCTTTACCTGAGCCAGCCCCACCAGCGACTCCAATTCCAACAGAGAAGCGTCCAGCGCCAGCTCTCCGGCCTGAGGAGCGGGCAGACCCGTTGCCGACCGGGGAAGCACCTGCGCGCTGACAAAGTTGCCCTCGGCTCGGACAAACGACCCGGGAGCCAGGTTCAGCACCGGTTCTTGGTGGTGGCCCCGGATGATGCATCGGGCAACGGTACCCACCGACTCGGCTTCGGCCAACACCGCCGAGCCGCCGTTGCCATCCAGCACGCACGCGGTCAAGCTCACATCGGACAGCGCTTCGACCCAAACCCCATGGCTCTTGGATCTCTGAATGGTGCTTTCCGCCAGCACACCGAACGACCGACCCAGCAGCACCATCCCCATGCCACCACTCTGGTCAATCGTGCACTGGGTCAGCTGGGCATGGGCCCCGTGGTCGGCGGCGACCACAGGCGTGCCCTCGAGGCTGGGTCCCAACCGGCAGCCTGCCAGCGTGGCGGTGCCACCGTCCGCAAACACCGCGTTGTGGAAGCCCGAGGCTTCCACGCGTTGCGCCGAGACCACGGCGGATTCGGTGACCAACATGCCGACGCCACTGGTCCCGGTGACCGACGCGCTGGTGACGGTCAGGCGCGCCTGGCCCCTGGCGTACAAGGCGCCCGGGCCGGCGGCCAGCGCGATGCTCCCGCCCTCCACCCGAAGCTCGGCGGTGTCGGCCACGCAGCAGAAGTATCCCGCCGCAGCGTCTGGACCTCCGCCTGCCAGGGTGCATTGGCTTAAGGTGGCGCGACTTTGCTGATAAGCCCACACGCCCGTTCCCCTGTGCGACCAGACCTCTGCCCCGGTCGCCGTGAATTCGGCCGTGCCCGCCAGCGACACCAACGCCTTCGGGCTGGTGTCGCTGGCCAGGCGGCCGCCGGACACCGAGACCTTCCCCTGCTCAGTGGACCAGATGACCCCGGCCTCGGCCGAGGTGAGCGTGCTGTCGTGGATTTGAACGACGGCGGAGCCGGTGGCGCTCAGCACGGGGTAGGCCTCACTGTCTGACGTGAGTTGGCTCGCGGTGATGGTCGCGCGCACTCCGTGCAAGAGGTTCAGCACATTGCTCTCCGCGGCATGCAGGCGGGAATCCTCGATGGTGACGGTGGCCCGGTCCCGCACATAGAGCGCAGGCGAATCGGGTGAGCGCGTATCAATGACGCACGAGCGGAGCGACAGCGACGCGTCCCCTTCAACGAAGAGCGCGTTAGACTGCCCGGACGTCACCTCGCAGCCAGTCAGCCCGGCCGTCGAGACGCCGCGCACCCATAGCGTCGCCGTTTGGCCCGCGGCGGACACCAGGGTGCAGGCGTCAAACGTGCACTGCGCGCGGCCATCCATCTGAACCGCGTTGCCGATGGCCCCCTCGATGCGCGTGCCGGCCGCCTCGACCCGGGCGCCATCGGCGACCCACAGCGTGGTGGGCCGCCCGGAATCGCCCACGAGGGTGCTGTGGTCCAGTGTCAGGGCCGCCCCCGCCCCCACGGCCACCGCCACCGGGGTGGCTGGGTGGGCCCGAATGACGCACCGCTGCACCATCGCCGATGCTTGGGCGGCGAGGGTCAACCCTCCCCGCCACGCGACGTCCATCAACGCCGCGGAGGACGCCACAATGGTAAAGTGGGCGGACAACACGACGCCAGGTTCGGCCCGAACCACCACCGGGCGCCGAATGGCCACGGCGCCAGCCTCGTACGTCCCTGCCGTCAGGAGAATCTCCGTCACATTCGGGCGCCCGAGAGCGTCCTGCAGGGACTTGACGGGATAGCGGAAACCCCGCCCCACCTTAATTTGCAATCAGTTACCGCCTTCCGCCCGTCCTCGGCGCTCGACCCCGGATGCACGAATGGCTAAAGAAAGCGCGGCGCCTGCGATCCTGGGGGGCCTGTGGGTCTCACCCGAATTTGTCATCGGAGACGACCGGCTCGTTGCGCTCCACAGGGCGGCCGAGCGGAACCAGGAAAACATTCGGCAGGGGTGCGTCGCATTCCTTCTGCCAGACCCGAGGTGGAAAGATGTTGTGGGTTGCGCCGATTTCTGCTACAAGTGGTTTGATGACCGTCCCCTCCATGGACAGCGAATTCCGAAAACCCTACTCGCCTTCGTTGGGATGCGTGGCCCGCGTAACCAGTGCTCGAGCAGGGAGCCCGTACGATTGAGAAAGGAGCGGGGCATGGCCATCGGACGCACCCTCATCAGCAAGTCCACGGAGATGGTGGAGGGACCACGACAGAAGCGTCTCCGCATCGGCAGCCTCAGCATCGATGAACAGGGCGTGCACTTTAACTCCAGGTATCTGTGGAGTGCCTATTCGTGGCACCTTCCCTGGGATGAGGTGGCCGAGGTCCAGTTGGGGAACGACACCGCAACCCGCTTGAACGCCCTCAAGACGTGGTACGGCCGGTATCAGGCCACCCACGTGACCATTGTCGACATTGAAGGCCGGCACCACGGCTTCATCGTGCCACGCGTACCCCATGAGCGGGTGCACAACGTGTTTCTCCCGTCGACGGCCCGATGGAATCGAGGAAACGGCCCGCGTCACGCGTGACCACCCGCCATGATGCGCGTTGGTTTCCGGATCGCCGGGCGCGGGCCATGGCGACGTCCGCCACGCGCGCGCGTCCCCGAACCGGAGCCCCAGCGCGTTTATCGCGATCCCGTCCTCGCCAGGGCGCGACGCGGACCGGCCAAGCATTCACCGGTGCCGCACCGCGTGAGCGGCCTTCGGCACGCCCCCTCGCCGGCTGCCCTCTGACAGGCTGAAGGTCTCCGTGATGCAGCAGGCTCCCACGACGACCTCCCGCGCGTCGAGGGACCAGCATTCCCGACATCGGGCGCACGGGGCCCGGCGGCTTCGCACCGATGCTGTACGCATGGCGGCGACGGACGACTGGCGCTGGCAGCCGCCGCGCGGGTGCCGCCGAGGGGCTGGTTGGGCACCCGTGGAACACCGGCCCCCCCTTGCTCAGAGGATCAGAGCATCACTTGGGTGTTCGCCTTGCCGTCATAGGTGAGCACGACGCGGCGGGTTTGGCCGCTGGGGGGGTCCAGCAGACGGGTCTCGAGGTGGACCGGCCGGCCCCACAGCGCTGCCACGTGGCGCAGCGCCCGCTCCGCGTAGGGAATGTCCAAGTCTTGGCCCTCGTGCCGGTGGATGAGGTACAGTTCGCGACGCCGGTTAAAGTCGCCGTCTTCGACGTGCAGCACAGGAATGCCGCCGTGAGTCAGTTCCTGGACCAGCTGCTGGCGCACCACCTGCCAGGAGGTGGACTGCACTTCGACCTGCTCCTGGCGGACGCCCCAGGTGTACAGATCCAGCGACTCCACCAAGTCCTCCGTGAGGTGATTGCGGATGAACGAGACGTCGTCATCCACCTCGCGGGCGAGCCATACCGCGTCCGGCCCTGCCCGGGCGTTCAGGCGCTCAAAGATCCGGTACCCGACCAGGTACGGATTTAATCCCAGCTGGCCCGGCTGCAGGACCGAGGCGTGCAGCCGGGCAAAGTCCACCGCGTCGGCATCGGACAGGTCCAACACCCGCATCAGCCGGGCGTGCCAGTACGTGGCCCAGCCCTCGTTCATGATTTTCGTGCGGATCTGGGGCCAAAAGTATTGCATCTCCACCCGCACCATGGACAGCACATCCCGTTCCCACTCCTCCAAGTCGGGGGCGTGGTCGGCCAAAAAGCCCAGCACATCCGGATTGGCCTCCACCGCCTTGACGGAGCGATCTCCGGGGGCCGCCGGGCCAGGACCCAGGTCTCGATACGTGTCATGGGGCGTGCCCGCGGCCGTCGGGGGACGCCTCGTGGGCGTGTCGGGCGCGGGCCAGTCGACGTGGTCCGCGAGCGCCAGCGCGGCATCCAGCAGCTGTTCGACGCGCGCGGCCCCATGGTCAAACTGATACTGGCGCACCCGTTCGGCGTGGCGGGCCACCTGCTCCAGCATGTCGGCGGGCGTGGCCCGAAAGCACTGGTTGTGGGCAAAGAAGTCCACGTGCCCCATGACGTGCGCCATGACAAACACGTCTTCTAATGGCGTGTTCGTGTCGAGCAAAAAGGCGTAGGCCGGGTTCGCGTTGACCACCATTTCATAAAGCTTGGCAAGCCCATAGTCATACCGGGTTTTCATCGCGTAAAACGCCTTGCCGTAGCTCCAGTGGTTCATCCGGCCGGGCACCAGATAGGCGGCAAACTCGTACAGCACCGACGCCGGCACCTGTTCAAACTGAACCGGCCACGGCTTAAGCCCAAGACTTTTGGCCGCCTCCCAAATGGTGTGGGCATCCGGCAGCCGGCTCATGGACGCCCCCCCCCCGCCTCCGGGTGAAAGAAGCGGCGCAGGGCCCGCAGCACGTCGGGCGCCTCGGCAATGGCCACCGACCGAAAGCGGGGATGCTGAACCTTGTTGAGTGCCGTCATGAGTGTGGACGCATAGCCTCCCTCCCGGATTTCGGCGTACCCGAACAGGCTGACCGACGGCAGCATGTCCTCCAGCAGCTCCACGGTGTGCCGATTGTCGGCATCCGACCAGTTGTCCCCGTCCGAGAAGTGAAACGGGTACACGTTCCACTGCGCGGCCGGATAGCGACTCACCATTACCGTGCGGCACAGCTCATAGGCCGACGACACCTTGGTGCCCCCGCTCTCCCCCAGCTGAAAGAAACTGTCTTCATCCACGATCCGTGCCTGGGTGTGGTGCACGATAAACACGACGTCCACCTGGCGGTACCGCGTGCGCAGGAAACGAAGCATCCAGAAGAAAAATGCGCGCGTCATGCGCTTTTTGAAGTCGCCCATCGAGCCCGAGACGTCGCGCATGGCAATCACGACGGCCGAACCCGCCTGCTGGCGCTCTTCAATCCACGTTTTAAACCGCAGGTCGTCGCGACGGAGGTTGTGGATGCGCGGGCCCCCGGCGTCGCGCGCATTGCGCATCAGGTTGGCCTTGAGCGTGCGCCGCTTGTCCAGGTTGCCCAACAGGCCCACCTTCCGGATGTCGCGAAAGACCGGCCCCACCTGCTCGAGCGAGCGTCCGCCGCGCGGCTCCAGATATGGCAGTCGAAAGTCGGAAAACAGCAGGCCAGCCACCTCGTCCACCGTGACCTCGACCTCATACACGTCGCGGCCGGGCTCGGAGCCCGCCTCGCCGCCCGGGCCCGCGTGGGGAGTCGGCAGGCGGCCCAGCACGTCGCCGGCCTTCGTACCGCCCGGCCCCTGCCCGGCATGGTCGCCGCGCCAGGGGTCGAAGATCGGA
>JAJYPH010000291.1 GCA_021795575.1 Bacillota bacterium | reverse complement strand
CGGCCCGCATCGGCGGGGCCGGCCCCTCGGCCACCTATCTCACGGGCTCGCTGGTGAGCCTCGCCGCCGTTTGGAGTGCGTACGGCGTGAGCGTCTCGGTGGTCGCCCAGCACCTGGTGTACACCGCTGCCGTTTACGTGCTGGGCCCGCACGGACACGTGAGGTTTGCGCGGGTGCTAAACCTGACGAACGGGTCGCCGGCGACGATCAACGCGGAAGCTCGGTCGATCAGCCGACAGGTACCGATGCGCGCGGGCCCCAATAACTCCCAAAATAAGGGATGAATTGACGGCTGGCGGGAATACTGACCCTCGATGCGGGGGGGCAGGTTATGCCGGTCAACAAAGTCGAAATTCCGGGGGTCAACACGTCGAAATTGCCGGTGCTCACCAACGCCAAGATGCGTCAGCTGTTTGCCGCCATGCAGGCAGGGGACCGCCCGGCGCGCGAGGAGCTCATTTCCGGCAATCTCCGGCTGGTGCTGTCGGTCATTCAGCGCTTCGCGAACCGGGGTGAAAACGGGGACGACTTGTTCCAGGTGGGTTGCGTGGGGCTTATCAAAGCCATCGACAACTTTGACCTGGGCCAGAACGTGAAATTTTCCACCTACGCGGTGCCCATGATTATCGGCGAAATTCGCCGCTACCTGCGCGACAACAATCCGATTCGCGTCAGCCGGTCGCTCCGCGACGTCGCGTACAAGGCCCTGCAGGTGCGGGACGCGCTGGTGCACCGCTTCAGCAAGGAACCATCGCTGTCCGAAATCGCCGCGGAACTGGCTCTGCCGCGGGAAGAGGTCCTGTATGCCCTGGACGCGATTCAGGAGCCGCTCTCGCTGTTCGAGCCCATTTATCACGATGGGGGCGACCCCATCTTCGTCATGGACCAGGTGGCCGACGAAGGGGTGGAGGACCAGCGCTGGCTCGAGAGCATCGCCATCAAAGAGGCGCTCCAGCGCCTGAACGACCGTGAGCGGCTGATACTCAGGATGCGGTTCTTCGACGGCAAAACCCAAATGGAAGTTGCCGAAGAAATCGGGATCTCCCAGGCCCAGGTGTCGCGACTCGAGAAGGCGGCCCTAGGCCACATGCGGAAGTACGTATAGCCGATGAGCATCGCCCTGCACGAGTACGCTGAGGCCGCGCGCCGCCTGGCCGCGGCTTGGTCCGCGGCCCACATGCCGGCCGCCCGGGTGCTGGCGGTGCCACGGCCCGCGCCTGCCGCCGCGCCCAAACCCGGATGGGTGGTCCCGGTGGTCACCACCTTCCACTGGCCGGCGGTAGCCCGCCCGGTGCGGGTGGTGTGGTGGCTGCCCGCCTTTGTGCGCGCGTGGCTGCCCGTATCGTAAGGGGCGGCCCCGCATAGAGTGGGGAGCGACCCCATTGCGCACGCCTACGCCACCCTGTCGGAAAGGAGCTGCCGGATGGTCAAAACGTCGGAGCTGCGCCAGAAGGATATCATTAACATCTCGGACGGGCGCCGGCTGGGCGTCATCGGTGACTTGGAGATCGACCTCGAACGCGGCGCGGTGACCGCGCTGGTGGTTTCCGGCTCAGCGCGCATGTTCGGCTTTTTTGGCAAGGACAAAGACATGGTCATCCCGTGGGAGCGCATCCAGAAGATCGGGGAGGACGTGATTCTGGTCGACATCGTCCCCGACACGCTGAACGCCGGCTGAGACCCGAAAACTTTCGCCGCCCACGCACACGGGGCAGGAACTTGGATGCCGGTCGCGAAGCTTGGCGCATGGCGAGCGAGCAGGGAGATCGGGACCGGCCGTGGGGGCCGGATCCCGCTGGAGGCTGGAGCGGGCAGCTGGGCGCAGGGCGCCTGTGGTTTACGGGACGCGTCGGGGGTGTGAGTGCCCCGCCCTTTGCCACCCTGAACCTATCACGCCACGTGCGCGATCTGCCGGCGGCCGTGGCGGAAAATCGGCGTCGAGCCGCGATCCGCGGTGCGCCGACGGCCGACGCGGTGTGGGGCCAGCTGATCCACGGCACCAACGTGGCCTGGCTGGGGCCCGAGGCGGCGACGGGTCCGGGACCGGTGGCGGACGGGCTCCTGACGGCGCAGGCCGGCCTCACCATCGCCATGACGTTTGCGGACTGTGTGCCGATTTGGCTGGCGTCGCGCGCGGCGCCGGTCGGAGGCTTGCTGCATGCCGGGTGGCGCGGGACGGTGCGGGGGATAGCGCGGGCGGGCGTGGAAGCGCTGCACGCCGGGGGCGTGCCCCCGGACTCGCTGGAGGCGGTGATTGGTCCGTCCATCGGCCCCTGTTGCTACGAGGTGGGGTCCGACGTGGTGGACGCGGTGGCGGCCCTGGACCTGGGGCCGGGACTGGTCGATGCCCGGCGGCATCTGGACCTGTGGGAAGCCAACCGCCGCCTGCTGCACGGCGCCGGGGTCGCGGACGAACGCATCGTGGTGACGGGCCTGTGCACCGCGTGCCACCCGGAGTGGTTCTTTTCGCATCGGCGCGAAGGCGGCCGGACGGGGCGCAACGGGGGCTTCTGGCGCATGGACCCCGCGTGAGCGTGAGAGGGGCGGCGGCGGAGCGCGCGGCGGGCGTCCGGGAGCGAGTGCACGCGGCGTGCCGGGCGGCCGGACGCCCGCCCGGCGCGGTGGACGTGCTGGCGGTGGCCAAGGGCCACTCGTTGGCCGCCGTGCACGAACTGTTTCAGTTGGGATTTCGCCGCTTTGGAGAAAACCGCGTGCAGGAAGCGGTTGCTAAATATGGCGTCGCCGATGCGCAGCCGCCGTGGGTTCACGATATTAGGCTCCATCTGATTGGACACCTGCAGTCCAACAAGGTAAAATTGGCCCGGGATTACTTCCAATTGATCCAGACTGTGGACCGGGTCAGTTTAGTGGCTCAACTGGCACGAGGCCCTCGCGATCCGCGGCCGATCATGGTCCAGGTGAACGTCGGACGGGAACCGCAGAAGCAGGGGGTGTGGCCCGACCACCTGTTGGGCTGGCTGGGCGGATTGGGGCCCGATCCGGGAGTCTCGGTGGTGGGCCTGATGGCGGTG
>JAJYPH010000099.1 GCA_021795575.1 Bacillota bacterium | reverse complement strand
CCTGCTGGTGGTGCTGGCGCGTCACCCCGGCCGCGTCTTTGCACGCGACGCACTCCTGGAGTCGGCCTGGGGCTACGATTTCTATGGCGAATCCAACGTGGTGGACGTGACCATCCGCCGGCTTAGAGCCCGCCTCGAGCCTTTCCCGGGGCTGGACGTCCAGGCGGTGCGCGGAGTGGGCTACCGGCTGATGGTGGTCGTGTGAAGTCGACCGGGTCCTGGCCCTTAGCCGCCACCCTGATCGTGGCGCTGGGGGTCCTGTTGCTCGTGGGGTTCGTGGCGGCGGGCGCCGGGGTGTCAAGCCTCGTACAGTCGGGATTGGTAAACCGTGCTTTGTCCGCCGCCAGCGCCACGGCCACGGCGGCGCGCTCCGATCTTCTGCGGGAACAGCGGGTCCGCCATACCCGCCCCTTGTCGGAGGACCTCGCGGATCTGGCCAGCGGCGGCACCTATATCCTGGTGCAGAACCCCCATGGAGCGTTTCAGGTGTCTGTCGGCCCCATTCCCCCCGTGATGCCGGCCGCCGGGTTTCTCCGCGCGCCGCCCCAGGGTTGGTACACGGCTCACCGCTCGGTCTACGCCTACGCCCGGACGAGCCTCCCGGCAGCGGGTGGCGGATTCCTGTGGCTGGTGGTGGTCCAGTCTCACGGTCGCCTCCTGGGCTTCATGGACGTCCTCAATCGCATTCTCTGGATCGTGGGCGGCATCCTGCTCCTTGCCCTGCTGTTGGCTCTGGCAGCGGTGGTCCGGGAGGTGACCGGCCCGCTGGCCGACTTGCGGCGCCTCGCCGACCGGGTCTCCGAAACCCCCACGCTGGCCGACCGCGTACCCCCCCGCGCCAGCGTTCAGGAGGTGGAGGCGCTGGCGCGAGCCTTCAACCGCATGCTCGACCGCCTCGACCAAACCCAGCAGCGCGAGCGCCGCTTTGCCAGCGACGCGGCCCACGCGCTCAGAACCCCGGTCCAGGTCATTCAGGGGTACGCCACCACCCTGGGCCGCTGGGGTCGGCTGAATCCCGCGGTGCGCGCCGAGGCGCTGGCCGCCATCAGCCAAACGGCGGCAGGCCTGGAGCGATTGATTCAACGGCTGCTGGAACTGGCGCGGCTGGAGATCCACGCGCCGGCCACAGCATTCCAACGCGTGGAGCTGGGTCCTTGGATGGAGCGCCTCCGCCCCACATGGGAAGACGTCGTGGCCCACCACCCCTTGGAGGTGGCGCCGCTCTCAGCGGTCTGGACCTGGACGGACCCCGAACTTTTAGGTGCGGCCGTCGGCATTCTCCTGGAGAATGCCGACGTATACGCCACCGCCAACAGTCCGGTGCGGGTCGAAGTACAATCCACGGCGGACGGCCCGCTGCTGGCGGTCGTCAACAGCGGTCCCCCGATCCCAGACTCCGTGCGGCATCATCTGTTTGAGCGCTTTTATCGCGGGCAGCCGGACGATGCCAGCCACTTTGGACTGGGTTTGGCGCTGGCCGACCGGATGGTGGAGGCCCTCCAGGCCCAGTGGATAATCGCCAGCCCCCAGGGTCACGTGCAGTTCGGCATCCTGCTCCCCGCAGCTCCCCGGACGCCTCTCCCGTCGCCCCCGCTCAGGGACCAATGAGACGCGCCGCGCGGTCAACGGCGGCCAGCGCGCGCACGTCGCCGGTGCGGCCAAACACCTCGATGGCGGTGTCGGCAAACTTGATCACGTGCTCGTCGCCGTGCTCCACTGCCCGTGCGAAGGCGGTATCAGCGCCGGCCACCCACTGGGTGCCCAGCAGAGAATCCTCCGCGGGCGCAGCGGGCGCGTAGATGGCGGTGAGCGCCGCGACCGCCACCCAGGCCGCGACGACGCTCTCGCGCCACCACCGCCGGTCCAGCGCGGGCAGGGTCCGCCACACCGCGTTCGGCGCCGTCACCGAATGCACCAGCATGATGGGCTCTCCGTGCCCGTGCGTCAGATAGCGCGCGACCGACCCCTGCACCAGGTCGGCGAGCCAGTCCCGAGCCGCATCCGGCCCTTGAGGAATGTGAACGGTCGTCACCGCCGCCTCCCACCCGGGGACCGCGTTCATGCGCCCCACCCATTCACGGATCCCTCCGGTTGGTGATGCCACCAGGGGAATGTCCGTCAGAGCCTCGCCCAGCGCGCGCGAGCCCGCGCCGATGTCCCACCCACGGCTGGGCGCGGAAACCGGCAGCCAGCGCGCCGCCCAATACGCCAAGCCGTGGCCAAGTTCCTGGACCCGCTGCGGCGTCTCTCCGTCGTCCAGCAGCGTGCGCACCGCATGCCCCACGCGGATCACGCCATGGGTCGCCCCCGCCGCGATGCCCGGCAGCAGCCGCGGCCACCACTCATTCAGCACCACCCGCCACGGCTGCGCCTGGAGATCCGTGGTAAACTGCACGGCCCAGTCGGCCACCCGGCGCACGTCCCCCAGCGCGTGCTGCCAGTCGGCCCCTATCGGCGACACCGGCCGCGGAAACGGCTCGAGGCGCCGCACGTAGTCGTCGAGCCAGTGCTGCACGGCGTCCCCGTGGCCGTGGCGCACCATGGCCTCGGCCGCCATGGGCCCGTGGTTGGACAGATACCCCTGGAACTCGGGGCCAGTCCGATGCAGCCGCTGATAAACCTCATCGATGAGCGACGCGTCGCTATCCACGCCTCTCCCCCCTTTGTGAGTCGGACCCCTTTGCCGCGTGGTGGGGTCGACGCCCATGGCGTCTGGATCCAAGGGTAGGACCGCGCCATCGCAGGGTCATCGTGCGGGGGTCCGAAGGGTGATGCGACTTTCGCCCGAGGCCGGGGCCCGGGCTCGGATGGGCCGACTATGCGCCTCGCCCGTCAGCCGCCGCTCGTGGCCCGGCGGATCGTGCTGTTACACGGTGGTCCGTGCGTCACTCCCCAGCGAATATCGCTTGAAGCGCCGTCCTCACACGGTCAGATCCGTCTCGGTCCCGTTTCCCGATCCGCGCTCGAATCCGACTGAGGCCGCAAGCCCGAATCTGGTCCATCAGGACGATGAACGGCTTGCGCAAACCCAAGCTGTCCGCGCCGACGGATGGGTAAAGCTCGGGATTGGCTTCTGCCCAGGTTCCCCGCTGACTCGTGAACGGCGCCAGAAGGAGCAGAGGGAACCGGAGCGGTGGAGGCGGAAGCCCCACCACCACGGCGGGCCGTAGTCCCTCCTGCTCTCGCCCTCGAGGATGCTGTCCCGGCAGCACCACCAGCACAATGTCTCCCCACCGCAAGGGCGCTGACGTCATGGTCGCTTCCCGACCGTGACGAAGCCCACACCTGGCTCAAAGGAGACGGAATCACCGTCGGGCGGGCCCTCCGAGCCCCAGTCGAACGGTTCAAGGTCTGCCAGGCCGCTCAGATCCTCGCCCAACCACTGGGCGTCCGGGTCCTCACGGGGAGTGGGGGGCTCCAGGTGTCGCTCGGACTCCACGGCGCGCCGCAACGCATCGCTGGCGTACGCTTGAACAGACATCCCGCGCCGCCTGGCCGCCGTCTGCACCTTCTCGAACAAGGCGGGATCCAATCTCCACGTGACGGGAACCACTGCCCGAGCCATGCGCCCACCTCCCATACGACGAACGTAACGCCAAGCCAGCAAGCACGCAAGTCAGCCCACCAGCCGACTTCCTCCTGGGAGCCTCTACGGCGGGCGCTGTGGCCTCGCGTCCGCACGAGGAGCGATCGCCGCCAAGCCCCGCCACCACCCCGCGGATGACGCTATCGGCAACGAAACCGGCTGTCCCCCAGCCAAGCCGTGATGGCGGAGCCCACAATGGCCTGGGCTTCCGGCAGCACCTCGTGGCTCGCGCCCGGCAGCACGACCAGTCGCACCGCGGGACCTCGTCGAAACCGCTCCAGCATCCGCTGCTGCTGGGCGTGGAAGTCCTCGTCCCTGCCAGGCACCCCGTCCATCCCCACCGCGGCGAACAGCAGGGTCGGGCCGGCGGTGTCCAGATAGTTCTCCACGGGCACATCCGCCAGCGACTGCATGGCCGCCTCGAATGCGGCCGGGTGCACGGCCAGCCGAAACCGCCCATCGTCTTGGCGCACGTAGCCGGACCTCAGAGCCGCGACGACCGCTGGGGTCACGTCCACGCCGGTTGCCTCCAGGCGTTTCTGTTCGATGGCCACAGCCTCGTCGGCGTCCTGGGTCACCGCCTGGGCCATAAAGTCGCGCCCTTGGGCAATCTCTTCGGCCAGAGCCCGTTTCGGGTCCACCCAGGGGACGTAGCCCCCGTCCAGCAAGACCGCACCCGCCACGGGCAGCTCCGGCTGACCAAGCGCCAAGCGGGCCAAGTAGCCTCCCCACGAGTGGCCCATCACCACCACCGGCCCGCCGACCCCTGCCGCCCAACGGATCGCATCCCCCCAAACCCGGTCCACCGTGTCCCGGTCAGGAAGCCCCGTGCTGACCGCGCCGACCCCGGGGGGATCCAGCGCCACCATGCGAAACGGGATGCTGTCCGCCAACATCCCGAAATACTCGGCAGTGCCCCCCAGCCCAGGCCACGCGACGAGCGTGGGCGCCTCCCCCGGCCACTCCAACACGCGCACCTGTTCGCCGCCCAGTGCGAGGATGTGCGTCAGCGGCGTGGTTCCTCGCGACATGCCGTCCCTCCCTTCTCCTCGGAGCCCCCAGAGCGCCAAGCACTCGTCCCACCACTCTACCCGACCAGGTGATGGCGGGAATCCCGGGGGCGAGCGCCGTCCAGCAGGGATTTCCCCGGGTCTCGTGGAATTACTCCATGAATCGACACGACAGGAGTGGGCCGCATGGAACTGAAGGGAGATCGGCGGGGACTGCGCCTCTTGGCGAAGGGGTACCCCGACGAGGCCGCCCTGCTGGAGGATTTGGAGCGCACGCTCGCGCGGCAGCGCGGATTTTTGGGTCAGTCGCCGCTGGAGCTGGAGGTGCTGGATCGGGCACTGACGCCCTCCCTGCTGGCGGGCGCGGCAGAGGTTTTTGAGCGGTTTCCCGAGTTGGACCTGGTGTCCGTCGGTCGAGGAGGGTTACGCCGGCCCACCGCGGTGGCGGCCGCGCCGGCGTCGGGCCCGCTGTTAATCCGCACGCCGCTGCGCAGCGGCCAAGTCATTGAGCATGCCGGCGACGTCGTCATTTTGGGCGACGTCAACCCCGGGGCGCGGGTGGTGGCGGGGGGGGACTTGTTTGTCCTGGGCCGGCTGCGCGGTCAGGCCTTGGTGGGCCAGCCGGATCACGAGGATCGGAGCATCTACGCGGTCGCGTTCGAACCGAGCCAGGTGCGCATCGCCACGGTGTGGGCGGTGCCGGCCGCCGCCGAACCGGTGCGCGGGCCCGAGCGCGCCGACCTCGAAGACGGAGCCATCGTCGTGGGCCCGTGGGCGTCAGCCCCCGGCAGCCTCCCCTCCGACCGGCCACGCCGGGTGCGCAGCCGCATTCGGGCGGCTAGTCCGGACTGAGCGCCGCAAAGAAGTCGCGCAGCGCGTCGCGGGTGCTGTCGAATGCCAGGTCATCCCACGGCACCTCTCCTTGGCGAAATCCCCGTGCCTCGAAGCTTTCGCCATCCTGGGGGGCCGGCGCATCCGGCCCCTCCGGGACGGCATGGTACACCACCACCGCCACGCGGGACCGCGGGTAGGAATACACGCCCACCAGCCGCACGAGGCGCACCCGGATCCCCACCTCTTCGGCGGTTTCGCGGATGGCGGCCGTCGCCACGGTCTCCCCGGCTTCGACAAAGCCGCCGGGAATGACCCACAAGCCATACCCGGGTCGGATCGCTCGGCGCGCCAGCACCACCTGGCCGGCGGCCACCTCCGTCACGGTGGCCGCCGCCACGGCCAGATCCTGATATTCCACGTGCCCGCACCGTGCACAACGCCCCCGGGGTTTGGCCAAGAGGTGCACGGTATCCAGCGGGCCACCGCAGCGGCGACAGTACTCCATGACGCGCCTCCCTCCACCCAGGGTACAATGGCGCGGGAGGGAGCGCCATGCCGCGGAAGTTTCGCCACCACAAGGTGAAGCGGGAACACCACGTGCTGGAAGCCCTGGAGGTGGGTCTGGCCCTCTTGGCCGACCAGGCGGCCGTCGATGCCATCATTCCCGGGCCGATCACGCGCAAGCGGGGGCCCTCCACCGGGTTCAGCGTGCAATACGCCACGCCGACCGGCTTGAAGCTGTTGGGCCGGTCACCCGGCGCGGTCCAGGAAGTGTTCGTGGTCACCAAGGACCCCGACAGCATTCGGGCCCTGCTGGCGAACCAGGGGCTGTTGACCGCTAGCCGCTGACCGTCTCGCCGTCGCCGTCGGCGGCGCCCACCGGTTCCACGGCCAGTCCAAAGTTGGCGGCCACTTCTTTAAACGGGTCCAGATAGTCGGCTGTCACCTGGTAATGCTCCAGCGACTCCGGCTGCACCCAGCCCTCGCGGCGTGCGGGACTGTCTCCCATGTAGCGGTGAAATCGCTCCGATGTGGCCGGGTCCACCGCGCCCTTCACTTTTACCCGCATCAACAAGCTCCTTCCCTTCGTCACGCGTGGCCGCGGCCCGCTGTTAAGGGTATCAACCCCCCATCCATTATATCCCGTTACAGGCGGCACGACACACGGCGGGTCTCCAGTATGAGCGACTTGGCACACCGCAATTCCTTCCAGGAGCCGTACGCCGCGTGCTGTCGCCCCATCAGCGACCACCGAAGGGAACCGGCAGTCGGCGCCGGTGAACCAAGGGCCGCACCACCGCGGTGGCCAGCGCCAGCCCGACCGCCAGGCTGCCGGCAACCACGATGGCCGACAAGCCCAGCCCCAAGCCACTGACGAAGTGCCCCCGAATCAGGGTCAGCATGCTTTGATACGCCGTGTAGCCAGGCACGAACGGAATGATCGCCGGTACGACGAAGAGCGACACCGGTTGACGACGCCACACCGCGGCCACTTCCGCCAGCGCCCCCACGACCAGCGCGCCGGCGAAGTCCGGCAGGATCATGAGGTGGGCCACCGTGGCCAGCGCCGCATAGACACCCCAGCCCACGGCGGCCAAGAGGCCGGCCAACAGAACTGCGCGCCAAGGACACTGATACACGACGCCAAACAGCAGCGCGGACACGGCCGCCAGCAGGACGGCGGTCACACCGGCCACCGTCCGTGCCCCAGGATGTACAGGTACAGCGGCAGCGCCGCCCCGGCCGCCACGGCGGCCGCCACCACGGCCGCCTCCAACAGCCGCGACACCGACGCTAAGAGGTCCCCGGCGATGCCGTCCCGCACCCCCGTGGTCATCATGACGCCCGGCACCAGCACCATGAGGCCGCCGGCCAACACCGCGCCGCCGCGTCCCAGCCCCAGCCCCGCATCCAACAACGCCGGCAGGGCGGCCAGCATAGCGCCCAGAAAGTCGGTCACCCCCGGCGACACGGCGTGGGCGCGCAGCCCGGCGCGCAGGCCCTGCGCGATAACCCCCGCCATGAGGGCAAATGGCATATTGCGCCACCCGGCCCCAAACAGCACGGCCAAGAGCGCGGCGGCCACCCCCGCCGCGGCCACCTCCACCGCCGGCGGGTAGCGCCGGTAGCCGGACACCGCCGACAGCCGCTCGGCAAAGCCTGGGAGCGTAAGACGCCCCGCGGCCACGTCGCGCGACCACGCATTGATGAGCTCCACCACCGCGAGATTGGTACCGCGCCGGCGCACCCGCTGCATGACCGTGGAGCCGCCCGCCTGGTGCAGGAACAGCGCCGTGGGCATCACCATGGTCTGCGCCGGCACGCCAAACGCGGCCGCCAGCCGCTCCATGGTGTCTTCGACGCGCGACGTCTCCGCGCCGGAGGTGAGAAGGAGGACGCCCGCCTCAGCGACGACGGTCAGCGGATCCGACCAGAGGTTCGGGGTCCGGTCGCTCATCGTCATCGTCCCGCCCTTCTGATCCTTCCCGAACGCCCCGCGGACTCGACAGGCGGACCGCCGGGACCGCCGGTCCCTGGCCCGCCGGTTCAGGGCGGAACACCCACCACTGGGATAGGACAAAGCCCACGACGGTATTGAAGGGGATGGCCAGCAGGTTCGCCAGCAGATAGTAAAGGCCCAAATCCACTAGCACCGTGAACACGCCCACCTGCAACAGCGAGCCGCCCGCCAGCACCAAATTGTACTGGAGCAGCGTGCGCCAGCTGGGGCGCGATCTAAACGTGAACCTGGTGTTCAGCCCGTAGTTGGTCAGGATCGCCACTTCGCTGGCGAGGGCATCCGCCAGCGACGGGGTGGCATGCAGCACCGGCCACACAGCCTTCAAGACCGCAAAGTTGACCAGCGTGCCCGTGGCACCCACCAGCAGATAGCGCCACAACCGGTCACCGTGGCGGGTCCACAGCGACCGGGCCCCAGCTGGGACGCGGCTCAGCATGCGGTTCCTAGGAACCTGCCCGCTCTTGCGAGGGCTCTGTCGCGGGGGTCTTGGAACTTACGCGCAGGCTGGCCACCATTACGAGGGCCTCCACGAAAATGCCCGGGGACATTTTACTCTGCCCCGCCCGGCGGTCCCGGAACACGATGGGGTGCTCCACAATCTTGGCACCGGCTTGGTGCAATCGGTAGGTCATCTCGATCTGGAACCCATAGCCCGTCGCTTTGATGAGGCTTAGATCCATCCCCTCCAGCGCATCCCGCCGAAACAGCTTGAACCCACCCGTCAGGTCATGATAGGGCAGCGACAGCATGCGGCTCGCGTAAAGCGAGCCCCCGCGCGACATGACCCGTCGCGACCAGGACCAGTTGTCCACGCCCCCGCCGGGGGCATACCGGGACCCGAGCACCACGTCCGCCCCCTCGCGGCGCGCGGTCTCAATGAATGCGGGCAGGTACGACGGGTCATGGGAGAAGTCCGCGTCCATCTCGCATATATAGTCGTAGCCCTTCATAATCCCATACCGAAAACCCGTCAGATAAGCCGTGGCCAAGCCCAGCTTGCCCTGCCGATGAATCACTTCCACCCGCCCGGGATACACGGTCGCCAAATGCTCGGCCACCAGCCCGGTGCCGTCAGGTGAGCCGTCGTCCACCACCAGGATGTCAAAATCGTCGCCGAGGCTCAAAATCTGCTCCACGATCGGCGTCAGGTTCTCCAACTCATTGTACGTGGGCAACGTTACCAAAGCCGTCACGCCGGATCCTCCCCTGCCTCAACGATTCCTACTCGTTCGCCCGTCCCTACGCGACCCACCGCCACGTGGCGAAAATGGCGAAAAACATCGCTTGCATCATCGGTAGGACCCACGGCCACATGGTGCCCACGGTGCCGGCGCGCCACGCGCTGGCATTCGGTTGGCTGGCGTTCTCCGTAACCAGCGCCAAGCTCACAAAGCCCGGGAACAGGACCAGCACCAATCGCGTCATGCTCAGCAACGGACTTTCCCCGCCCAGCGCGGGCGCACTCACATCCATCAGCCACGCGGCACCGGCAAATGCCAGCCAGGTCCACGGCAGTCGCTGCCGCACGCCCACAACCAGCAAGCCAAGAAACCCCAGCGCGGCCAGCAGGTCCATCATACTCAGGATGGTAGGCGCTTGCAATGGCCCGCCGGCCAGCACCTTGCCAACTGCTGCCACCATGCCGACCCACGGCGGCTCCACGGCCCGGCCCCACGCGGCTTGGGCCGCGAGAAACGCATCGGCCCGGTGGAACACCAGCGCCTGCCACCCCACGAACGCCAACAAGCCCGCCATCGGCATGGCCACGGCCAACAGCTCTACGCGTAGCCACCGCCAGAGCTGCGGTGCCCTCGTGTCTGCGCGGACAACCCGCCAATAGGCACCCAAGAGTGGAACGACCAACAGGACGCCTTGGTTTCGGGTCAGAGCGGCCAACAATCCCGTGAGGCCGGCCCACCAGATTTTCTGGCGCGGTCCCGCCAGCCAGAACGTCAGCACAACGCCCAAGAGAAATAGGGACTCGGTGTAGGCCGCCGAAAGAAAGAACGCCGTGGGGAACAGCAGCAACCACCGGATCGTGCGGCTCGCCACCGGGGCGCCATAGTATTCGCGCACCAGTCGCCAAAAGACGGCCACGGTGCCCACGAGGGCCACGTTGGACAGGATGAGGGCACTCCACGCAGCGCTGGCCCCGGTGACCCACCGGACGCCCGCAATGGCCGCGGGATATAGCGGAAAAAACGCCAGCGCTTTGAACCAGTAGCCCCGCCGGGCAATGTCGATGTACCACATCGCGTCCCAACGCGTGAACATCAGGACCACCGGATCGCGGCTCACGTTGTAGGTGGGGGAGACGTACATCCACGGGAAAAACGCCAAGGCGATGAAGCCGACCGCCACCAGCGCCACCCGCGACCACAGCAGGTCGGGCCACAGAGCCCGCCAAGCGGTAAGCCACCCCTGCCATTCACGGCGCCGCCGTGCCGATCGCCGGGTCACCGACCGGTCAACCTTCGGAGGGATTTAAGGGCAACCGGCGCTCCAAGACCGACCCTCTCCATGTGATTTCAGTATTGGGCACCATGGACCGGAGCCGCTCCGCCATCCCCAGCGACACCCCGAACCGACAGCGGCTGGCGCCCCACGCCCGGGCCTCACTCCAAAGATGGTCCAACAGGGTGGACAAGCGGTGTCCCAAATCTTTCAGGTACTCGATGTGCAGCACCTCGCGGGTCTGCACCCGCGTCAGCGCCAATGCCTCGATGGTGCCCTCATTGGGCGACAGCGCAACCCCACCCGCTTCCACGCGCTTTAACAGCTCCGACAGCGCGAGCGATTTCACCTCGGTTTCCCGACCGCCACTCCACAAACCGACGCCCCCCTGCGCCCCCAGGAACGCGGTCAGCCGCTCGCGGTCCACGGCCCACGCGGGCCCGGCGTCACGGGTGGTGCCGTCCGGGGCGGGGATGGGGTTGATCTCCCCCACGGCCCACTGGTCGACCACTTCAAAGCCCAACTTCTCCTGCAGCAACTGGTGCGCGGCGGCGTTGTCCACATGCACCAGCACGCGCACCACGTCCGCGCCCAGCCGGCCCGCCTCCTCGAGCTGGAATCGGCCGAATTCCTCCGTGACATCCTGGTCCTGGCGCTCTGGCAGCACCCGGATACCCGACAGATACGCCTCGTGCGCCTGGACCACCGTGATGACGCAGGTGGCAAGAATCGTGCCGTCCTCGGTGGCCAGATACAGCCCACCGACGGACCGCCCATCCAAGTGCTCCGCGAAACCGTCTACCAACTCGTCGCTGATATCCGCGACGGATGACGCTCCCTCAAGAAACGCGCGGATTCGCTCGCTGTCCTCGCGGGTCGCCCTGACAAAAGTCAACAACCAGGAACCTCCCCTAACTCGGCGCACGCTTATTGTAGTCCGCCGGATTGGGCGGTTCAACTGCGGACGCCGCGGCTCGGCACCTCATGCTCTGGGGCAACGTGGTGGTCGCCACCTCGTCGGTCGAACGGGGCGGCACCCCGACAGGCCGACCGGGGGCGTCGTGCGCGCACGTCAGCGCGACCACCTTTCACACCCAATGCCTTGCCAACCCACCAGGATTTGCAGGAACAGGCCGTTGGATCCATACTAGCAGTTGGCATCCTCGATTCCGGGGGTGGGCGATGCCGACTTGCCACATCGACTGTACGCCGGGCCACGTTGTCGATGGGAGGCTGCTGTGGGACACAGGTCCGACAAAGGTGCAAGGTATAAGGAGAGAAGGAGGATACACCGATGCCTCGTTCGTATTGGGCCGGCGTTTCTGGTTTGACCCTATTGGCCATGCTGGCCGTGGGTGCCAGCAAGACGCCGGCCTCGGTCACACCGCACCCCATTCGCGAGACGGTGGCGCGCAGCACCACGTGTCCGGACGGGGGACTTCCGTTTTCGGAGGCGGCCCAAAAGGTGCCCGTGCTCAACAACCTACCGGATGGTGGCACCATCACGTTCACGGGAACTGGCTTTCACAGTTGGTACGACCCGTGCAGCTGGTCCCTGAGCTTCACGGCGCCACCCCCGATGAGCCTCTTGTCCAAGGTACTGGCCGTGGCCCCCGGAGGCTTTGGCTATCGTCAGGGGCCACAAACGCCGGCTCGGCCGACCCGATTTGTGTTTTCTGCCATCGTCGGGTCCTTCAATGGCACACGGCCGACAGCGCGCCGGTCGTTTCCGCACCTGAGCGCTTGGCAATTGTCCGAGGGAGGGTAAGCCGTGCGCCATCATGCTTGGCCTAAAGCGGGCTTGGCGCTGCTGGCCAGCGGGGCCCTGGTCACCCTGCAACCCGCCGCGCACGGGGGAGGGGGGGGTAACTAAACAGTATCCAGCGACGGCTCCCGCGACCGTGTCGGGATTCTCTGCCGCCACCTCCCCAGGGTCACCCCGCTCCACCGCTGTTCCCTTGACCCAGGCTCTCCAGCAGTACCCCGCGTTGCACTCGCTGCCACGGGAGGCACCATCGTGTCGAACGCATCGCACACCAGCTGGTGGGTCCAGTTCACAGCGCCCCCACCGCTCAGCGCCATGACCCTGTTGGCACGGATAGGCGTGGGCTGGGGATGCTCGGCGACACGCACCTTCCCCGCCGGGTCAGAGAGTGCGCTCCACCCTTCCACCATGACCGACGCTGAGCTCGTGCGCGCGGGTCTTCCGCTGCCGCCCACTGCCAAAGGCACGCCCCAGTATGCCACGTGGCTCGCGGGCGTACACCGCCTGCTGCCACGCCTGCACTACCAGAACACCCGGCCGGCCAGCGTCGCGGCGCCCGGGACCGCCTGGTATACATCCACGGCGACAAGCCCCAACTGGGCCGGCTACGTCGACACCCAGGCCACCTACAGCGGCATCCAGGCTCAGTTTCACATGGCCAACACGGAGTATACGCTGCCTCATGGCCAGGGCATCTCTCAATGGGTGGGCCTCGGCGGGAACACGTCGGTCGGAGGCAACATCGGTCTGGCGCAGGCCGGAGGAGTACGCCGGAACATCAAGAGCAGCCAAAGCAGCGGCTACTACCAAAGCAGCTTGTTCATCGAAGCGCCGTCCAGCTCCAACGGAGGCTGTTACAAATCCACGACGCCTGGATTCGCGCCGGGTGACGACATCTGGAGTCAGGTCAACTACATCGGGTCCCTCACGCTCAACGGGACGACGTACTTCACGTACAAAGCCGTGGCGCTTGACGGCGGTAGCGGTGACAGCACGGGCTGGCAGTACTTTGACTGCAAGGCCACCTACCCGAACAATTCCGCCGATGCTATCACGGAAACGCCGCTGGCCACCAG
>JAJYPH010000098.1 GCA_021795575.1 Bacillota bacterium | reverse complement strand
GGCCCGCGGCAAGGACCAGCCCAACCGCCGCGCCGCCGCGGGGGGCGGTAAGGACCGTCGCGGGGGTCGCCCCGGAGGAGCAGGCCATGGCCGGCGTTGGCAGGACGACGATTTTCGCGGACGCAGCCGCCGCCCCAAGGCCATGGCCAAGCCGTCCTCGATGCCGCCCGTCAATCGGCGGGTGGTGGTGGCCGGCTCCGTGTCGGTGAAGGATTTGGCCGACCAGCTGGGCGTGAAGGGCGGCGACCTGATTCGGCGCCTAATGGACCTGGGGGTCATGGCCACCCTGAACCATGAGCTGGACCGCGACACCGCGGTTATCGTGGCCGGGGAGTTTGGGGCGCGGGTTGAGGAGCGGGCCACGCAGGAAGAGCGCGAAGGGGTGATTATCGCCGGCGGCGAGGACCAGGACGAGGATTTGGTGGCGCGTCCCCCGGTCATCACCGTGATGGGACACGTCGACCACGGAAAAACCTCGCTCTTGGATCACATCCGCTCGACCCGGGTGACCGCCCAGGAGGCAGGCGGCATCACCCAGCACATCGGGGCGTCGGTGGTCGAGTGGCAGGAGAACCGCCTGGTGTTCCTGGACACGCCGGGTCACGAGGCGTTCACCGCCATGCGGGCCCGGGGTGCTCAGGTCACCGACCTGGCGGTGCTGGTGGTGGCGGCCAACGATGGGGTCATGCCGCAAACGATCGAAGCCATCAATCACGCGCGCGCCGCGAATGTGCCGGTGGTGGTCGCCATCAACAAGATTGACCTGGAAGATGCCAACCCCGAGCGGGTCAAGCAGGGTCTCACGGAGCATCAGCTGGTGCCGGAGGAGTGGGGTGGCGACACCATCATGGTGCCCGTGTCCGCACGGACCGGCGAAGGCATGGACCGGCTGCTGCAGAGCCTGGTGGCTCAGGCGGAGGTGCTGGAGCTGTCTGCGAACCCTGACCGGGCGGGGCAGGGGATTATCATCGAGGCGCAGTTGGACCGCGGCCGCGGCCCAGTGGCTACGGTGCTGGTCAAACGCGGCACCCTGAAGGTGGGCGATGCCTTCGTCTCGGGCCATGTGTGGGGCCGGGTCCGCGCGCTCATCAACGACCGCGGGGAGCGGGTGGAGCGGGCCGGGCCGTCGATGCCAGTGGAGGTGCTGGGATTTGCGGAGGTGCCCGGCGCGGGAGACGACTTCATCGTGCTGTCCGATGACAAGCAGGCCCACGAGATTGCCGATGCGCGGCGCCAGCGGCGGCGCGACAAAGAGACGGCGGCGATTGTGTCGCACGGCGTGTCGCTGGATGAGTTTTATCAACGGCTGCAGGATAGTGAAGTCCGGGACTTGAACCTGGTGGTCAAGGCGGACGTTCAGGGTTCGGCGGAGGCGTTGGCGGCGTCGCTGGGAAAGATTGCGCACGAAGAAGCGCGGGTCCGCATTCTCCACACGGGCGTGGGGGCGGTGACGGAATCCGACGTGATGCTCGCGTCCGCCTCCCATGCCATTGTGGTGGGGTTTGGCGTGGGGACCGACGGCAAGGCCCGGCGGCTCGCGGAACAGGAGCACGTGGACATTCGGATGTACCGAGTGATTTACGACGCTATCGACGACGTGCGGCAGGCCCTGACGGGGCTGTTGTCGCCGAAGTTCCAGGAAGTGATTGTGGGGCGGGCCGAAGTGCGTGAGGTGTTCAAGGTGCCCAAGATTGGGGCAGTCGCGGGCTCCTACGTGACCGAGGGCAAGGTGGCCCGAGGCGGCCAGGTGCGGGTCCTGCGCGACGGCAAAGTGGTGCACGAGGGCCCGATCGCGTCGCTGCGCCGCTTTAAGGACGATGTCCGGGAGGTGGCCACCGGCTACGAATGCGGCATCGGGTTGGAGCGGTTCAACGACATCAAAGTGGGGGACCACTTTGAGGTGTTTGCCCAAGAAGAAGTGCCGGCGAGCCAAGCGGGATGAAGCAGGAACGGGCCGAACGCGTCGGCGAGGCGATGCGGACCGAGCTGGCCGCCTTGTTGGAAACCTCGGTCAAGGACCCGCGCGTCGGGTTCGTGAGCCTGACACGGGTGGACGTGAGCCGGGACTTGGCTCAGGCCAAGGTTTACGTGAGCGTGCTGGATGCGGCGCACGAGGCGGAGAGTCTCGCGGGCTTGCGCAGTGCAGCGCGGTTTCTCCGCGGCGAGGTTGCGCGGCGGGTGCAGCTCAGGGTGGCGCCGCAGCTGGTGTTTCTGGTCGACCGGGGCATCCAGCAAAGCATGGCGGTGCAGGCCCTCCTGAAGGAGGCGGGGGTCGTGCCGCCGCCGCGCGATCCCGGCGATGAGTGACGCCGACCGGTCGGCGGTGGTGGCGGAGCTCACCCGGGCCCAGCGGGTGGCGGTCGTCATGCACGTGCTGCCGGACGGCGATACCACCGGATCCGCCCTGGGTTTGGCGGCTGTACTCCGGGCGCGGGGTCGGACGGTCTCGGTCCTGGGCCCGGACCCGGTGCTCCCCCCGTATCAGTTTTTGCCGGGCGCGGCGGCGGTGGTGGCCGGCCCCCTCTGCCCGAGCCGCACACCCGGGGCGGATGTGGTGGTGACGGTCGATTGCGGCCACCCGGACCGCTGCTTCGGGCTTGGAGGTCTCCGTCAGTTGGCCCCTCGGGTGGTGAACATCGACCACCACCGCTCCAACCCCCGGTTTGGCGACATCAACTGGGTGGAGCCGGATCGGGCGGCCGTGGGCGACATGCTGGTCGACCTCAGTGACGCCGCCGGCTGGCCCGTGACCGTCGAGGCGGCGCTTTGCCTGTACGTGTCGCTCGTGTCGGACACCGAGGGCCTGCGCTTTGGCTTTCACGATAGTCGGGAGCTGGAGACGGCGGCGCGGCTGGTGCGGGTGGGATTGGACCCCGACCGCATCGCGCGCCAGTTGTGGGAGCACCAGACCTGGCCACGTGCCCGCCTGACCGGGTGGATGTGGTCGCACGTCGAGCACGACCCTTCGCGCCGCGTCGTCTGGGTCCGGGTGCCGGCCGTTGTGCAGCGGCAGCTGGGGGCGCGCCCCGAGGACGCGGAGGGGCTGATCAGTGGGCTCCGTGCCTTGGACGGCGTCCAACTGGCGCTCTTCTTCCGTGAAGAAGCGAGCGGAGCGGTGAAAGTATCGATCAGAAGCCGTCCGCCCTTTGCGGCGGGACCGCTGGCCGAACGGCTGGGGGGCGGGGGTCACGAGCATGCCGCTGGGATCGTCTTGGACACGGGTCTGGACGAAGCGGTGCGCTCCGTGCTGGCCCTCGTGGAGCAGGAGTGTGGGGAGACGATATCCTGGACGGATTTGTCAGTCTGATCAAGCCGCCGGGTATGACGGCGCACGACGTGGTGGCGCGGGTACGCCGCAGTCTGGGCGGGGTGCGCGTGGGGCACACGGGCACGCTGGACCCCGATGCCGCGGGGTTGCTGGTGCTGGCCGTGGGCCGCGCCCGGCATCTGCTGGCTTGGTCGGATCTGTCGCCCAAGCAGTATTGGGGTCGAGCGGTGCTGGGGTGGTGCACAGACTCGCTGGATGCCGCGGGGGCCGTGGTGGCTCGCTCCCATCCCCCGTGGCCGGATTATGCGGACTGGGAGCGATCGAGCCGCTGGCTGCTTGGCCAGGGGCTGACCCTGCCCCCGGCGGTGTCGGCCAAGCAGGTGCAGGGCCGCCGGGCCTACGACGCGGCCCGCCACGGTGAGCGGGTGTGGCTCCCACCCGTCGCGGTGCTTGTCCACGACCTCACCGTCGAGAGCGCGCGCGACAACGCGGCCACGTTCCTCGCGACGACGGCCGGTGGGGTGTACATTCGTGCGCTGGTGCGGGACTGGGGCCAAGTCCTGGGGCACGCGGCGCATCTGGCGGCGCTCATCCGCACGCAGGTGGGGCCGTTTCGGATTGAAGCCGCGGCGACCCTGGAGGAGTGGGAGGCCGACCGCCAGGGCTGGGACGGCCGCTGGCAGCCGGGGTGGTCCGGGGCCGTCCTGCCCGTGGACGCGGAGGACCGGGATCGCATTCTGCGTGGCCAACGCCCCCGGCGGGCGTCTTGGGCGGGCCCCACCGTGCTGGTGTACGGGGATACGCTGTTGGCGGTGGTGGACGACCGAGGGTTTCGTCACGTGTTCGTGGAGGGTGGCGGGTGGCCGGGGACACGCGAGCCCGGCATCCATCAATGAGCGGGGTGGACCGACAGATGAGGCAGATCGGGCCGGGCGAGGAGTACGCCGGAACCCCGGTGGTTACGATGGGGACCTTTGACGGCGTCCATCGGGGCCATCAGGGATTGATGGCCCGCGCGCGCGAACTGGCCGCGACGCTGGGCACGGACTGGCTGGTCGTGACGTTTGACCCGCCGCCGAGTGAGGTGCTGCGCGGCGACGCGGCCCCGCGGCAGCTGACGCCGATCGAGGAAAAGCTGTGGTGGCTGGAACGCTTGCGCGTGCCGGCCGTCGCCGTGGTGCCCTTCACCCCGGAGTTGGCGGCGTGGCCCGGCGAGCGGTTTCTGGACGAAGTCGTCCAGGAGCGGCTGCATGCGTGCGCGGTGATCGAGGGACCCAATTTTACGTATGGGGCTGGCGGCCGGGGCAACCTGGATACGCTCATCCGATGGGGCGCTGGTAGGGGGGTACGGGTCGAGCGCGCCCGGCCCGTCAGCGCCGAGGGAGCCCTATTGTCCAGTTCCCGGATTCGCGCGGCGGTGGCCGCGCAGGACCTGGCGGTGGTGGCGGCGAGCCTCGGGCGGCCCTATTCGGCCACCGGCCTGGTCGTCCCCGGTGATGGGCGGGGGCGCACGATTGGGGTTCCGACCGCCAACCTGGAGCTGGCGCCCAAGAAGCTGATGCCACCGGCCGGCGTGTACGCCGGCTGGGCGTGGACGGCGGAGTGCCGCTGGCCAGCCGTAGCCAACTTCGGGTGGCGACCCACTTTTACTGGTGGTGACCACGTTCCGCGGCTGGAGGTGCACCTGCTGGACGCGGCGCCCGGGCTGGATTTGTATGGCGTGCGCTTGGCCATGAGCCTTGCCGTCGCCGTACGGCCCGAGCGCCGGTTCGCGACCGTGGAGGCGCTGGTGGCTCAGATCCAACAGGACATGGCGCTGGTGCGAGAGCTCGCGGTCCAGGAACGCTTGCCCAGTCCCGATGGCGTGTTTGGACGCGACGCGTCTTAACCCCATGGAGATGGTCGGTGCAGGCGCCGGGGATGGACGGGGTGCGGCCGGCCGACGGGGTGCCGTGTGCACGCGCGCCGTGGTACAATGACCCGAATCGCCAAGGGACCGGGCCTCCGCGGCTCGGTCGAGAACCTCGCAGTACAGGAGGATGATGGGTACGTTAGCGTCGGACAAGAAGCAGGAAATTATTGCGGAGCATCGGGTCCACCCCACCGACACGGGCTCGCCCGAAGTACAGGTGGCAATTTTGACCCGGCGGATCCTGGACCTGACGGAGCACCTGCAGGTGCACAAGAAGGACCACCACTCCCGCCGTGGCTTGTTGATGATGGTCGGGCAGCGCCGGGCGCTGTTGAACTACCTGCGCAAATCAGACAGTGGCCGCTACCGCAAGCTCATCGCAGATTTGGGGCTCCGGCGCTAAACCGCCGCCCCAAATTTTGCGCCCCGCCCCAGGGTGGTCCATAATGCAAGGGACGAGAACAGGTCGCATGACAATTGAGTGAGATCGAGGGAGGAATCCAACTGATGGCAGTCCACACAGCCGAAGTGCTGGTGGGCGGACGGGTCATGACCTTGGAAACGGGACGGCTGGCCAAGCAGGCCAACGGTGCCGTCTTTGTGCGCTACGGGGACACTGCGGTGCTGGTGACGGCCACCGCGTCACGGCTTCCGCGCGAAGGCATTGACTTTTTCCCGCTGACCGTTGACTTCGAAGAGCGGCTCTACGCCGTCGGCAAAATTCCCGGGGGGTTCATCAAGCGGGAGGGGCGCCCCTCGGAGCGGGCAATCCTGGCAGCTCGGCTCACGGACCGCCCCATTCGCCCGCTGTTCCCCGAAGGATTCCGCAACGACGTCCAGATTGTCGCGACCATTATGTCCGTGGATCATGACCACAGCCCCGAGGTGTGCGGCATGATTGGCGCATCCGCCGCCCTCACCATTTCGGACATTCCGTTCGAGGGCCCCATGGGGGCGGTGGAGATGGGTCTCGTGGGCGACGACCTGGTCGTCAATCCGACGGTCGCTGAGCAGAGCGAGAGCCGCCTCAAGCTGATGGTGGCCGGCACCGCCGACAACGTCTTGATGATTGAAGCCGGTGCGGACCAAGTCCCCGAGGCGCGTGTCCTCGATGCGATTTTCCGGGGCCACGAGGAAATTCGCCGCATTGTGGCGGCGCTCACGAGCCTCAGGGACGCGGTGGGCAAGCCCAAGGGCACGTACAAGCTCTATCTCCCCGATGCCGACCTGACCGCGACCGTGGAAGCTTTGGCGGTGGAGCCGTTGCGCCAGGCCCTGCGCGAGTCCGACAAGCTGGCCCGCGAGGCCGCCATTGATGAGGTCAACCGCCGCGTGACGGCCGCCGTGCTGGTGGAGCACCCCACTCTGGGCAAAGAGATTCAGAACGTGTTGAAGCACCTCTTGAAGGACGAGGTGCGCCGCGCGATCATCCACGCCCACATTCGGCCCGACGGTCGGGCGCTCGCGGAGATTCGTCCCATCACCGTGGAGGTGGGGGTGCTGCCGCGGGTGCATGGCACCGGGCTGTTCACGAGGGGCCAGACCCAAGCCATGACCGCGCTGACCCTGGGGACGCTGAGGGATCAGCAGATGCTGGATGGCATCGGGCTGGAAGAGAGCAAGCGCTACATCCACCACTATAATTTTCCCCCGTTCTCGGTAGGGGAGACGGCGCCGCTCCGGGGCCCCAGCCGGCGGTCGATTGGCCACGGCGCGCTGGCGGAGCGGGCCCTGGAACCAGTGATTCCGCCAGTGGAAGAGTTTCCCTACGCGCTCCGGCTGGTGTCGGACATTCTGGAGTCCAACGGGTCCACCTCGATGGCCTCGGTGTGTGGGAGCAGCCTGGCGCTGATGGATGGCGGGGTGCCCATCAAGGCGCCGGTGGCGGGAGTGGCCATGGGGTTGGTCAAAGAGGGTGAGGGGTACGCGGTCCTGACCGACATTCAGGGCATGGAAGACGCCTTGGGCGACATGGACTTCAAAGTGGCGGGCACCCGCGATGGCGTGACCGCCATCCAGATGGACATCAAGATCCACGGTCTCGAGCGGCGCATCCTGGAAGAGGCCGTGGAGCAGGCGCGCGTGGGTCGGCTGTTCATTCTGGACAAGATGCTGGCGGTCATGCCGGCGCCGCGCCCGGTGATGTCGGCATTTGCCCCGCGCATCACCACGCTTCACATCGAGGCCGACAAGATCCGCGAGGTGATTGGCCCCGGCGGCAAAACCATCAACAAGATCATCGAGGCGACCAAAGTCGGCGACAAGAAGGTTGCCATCGACATTCAGGATGACGGCACGATCTACGTGGCCGCGGTCAACCAGGAGTCGGGCGAGCGAGCCATCCGCATGATCGAGGACCTGACGCGCAAGATTGAGCCCGGCCAGATTTACGATGGCAAGGTCACGCGCCTGATGAACTTCGGGGTGTTTGTCGAGCTGTTGCCCGGCAAGGAAGGGTTGGTCCACATCTCCGAGTTGGCCCACCACCACGTCGACCGGGTGGAGGACGTGGTCAACGTGGGCGATCCCCTGCGGGTGCAGGTCAAAGAGATTGACCACCTGGGCCGGGTGAATCTTTCCCATCGGGCCACGTTGCCTCCCCCGGATCCAGAGGAACTGGCCCGGATGGAGAGCGAGCATCCGCGCCCACCGCGCCCGTTCAATCGCGAGGACCGGGGACCGCGCCGGGGCCCGCCGCGGCGCGACCCGTAGCCGACGTCAGCACCACCGGCTGGTGCCAGCTAGGCGGCGAAACAGGCGGGGTGCGCCGAAAGGGGCACCCCGCTTCGCGTTGGCGCGCGCCGTTCACGGGTCAGCCGATCGCCGCCGCATCTGGATGATCTCGGGCGGCCGGGCATACGGTGCACAAAGCGGGCGCGGGGAGGCCAGGGGATGTGGAGCGGGGTGTGGTCGTGGCGGCGCGCCGCCCGGCGGGCCGCCACGTGGTATGGGCTGGCGGTCGCCGTGCTGGTGGGGATGGTGCTGGTGGGCGGGCCGCGGTTTGAAAGTGCGGCGGCCGCGCCGCCCGCGGCGGTGTACCGGGTCATCACCCGGGAGCCGGCCATGGCGCTCAGCATCAACGTCGTGTGGGGCACGGAGTTCGTTCCCCAGCTGCTCAGCATACTGACGGCGGCGCACGTCCACGCGACGTTCTTTTTGGGCGGCGCGTGGGCGGCGGCCAACCCCGCCCTGGTGAAACAGATGGTGCGCGACCAGATGGCGGTCGAAAATCATGGCTACGCGCATCGGCACGCGAATCAGCTGTCCTTTGACGAAAACCTGAACGAAATCACCCGGGCCGCCCGCGCCATTCAGCTGGCGGGCGCGCCCCGCCCAACCCTTTACGCGCCTCCCTACGGGGAGTTCAACGGCACGCTGCTGGCGGCCGCCGATGCCCTGCACAACCGGGTCATCATGTGGACCATCGACACGATTGACTGGCGCCCCTCGTCGGATGCGGGGCTCATCACCGCCCGCGTGCTGTCCAAGGCCCAGGCCGGGGCCATTGTCCTCATGCATCCCACCAGTCGCACCCTCGCGGCTCTGCCCGGCATCGTGGCGGGCCTCGACGCGGCGGGGTACCACCTGGTGACCGTACCCCAGCTCCTGGGACGCGGTACGCCGACGGGCGACGGCTAAGGTTCCCGGCCGCGCGGGTACGATACACTGGCACCGAAAGGTGTTGGTGCTTTGGGAACCCAGGGGGCCCCGGGGGACATCGAGGTGGAGGCGGCGGCCAACGGGTCTCGCCTCGCCATGGAAGGGGACGGCGAGCATGGGGGCTCCGCCGCGGTGGCCGTCTTTGTAGCGGCCGGCTCCCGCGACGAGCAGCCGCGCGAGTGGGGCGCCGCCCATTTGCTGGAACACCTGGCCTTCAAAGGCGCCGGCGGTCTCAGCACGGCGCAGCTGGGGGACCGCATGGACCGGTTGGGTGGGGATGTCAACGCGTATACGACGCGCGAAGTGACGTGCTACCACGCGCACTGCCTGGCAGAAGACGGGGAGGCCGCGTTCCAGCTGGTGTGGGCACTGGCCACGGCTCCGCACCTGGAGGCGGAGGATCTGGAGCGGGAGCGCGGGGTGGTGGCCGCCGAACAGCGCGAGGCGCTGAACGATCCGGAGGACCGCGCAGAAAATACGTACCTGAAAGCGTTGTGGGGAGACCACCCGGTTTCACGCGAGGTCCTGGGATCGGCGGCCAGTCTCCGGCGCATGACGATCGAGGGGCTGCGGGCCTTTCATGCGCGGACCTATGCCCCCGAACGAACCCTGGTGGTGGTGGCAGGCCGCTGGGGTGGGGCGAATCCCGCGGAGGCGCGGGCCCGGATGCTGCGTCGGATGGCGGCGTGGGCGGCGCCATCCGCGGTGGCCCCGCCGCCGCGGGGCGAGCCGACGCCTTTTGGCGCGGAGCGGCTGGCGCGGCTGGCCGGAGACCAGGCCTATGTCGTGCTGGGATGGCCCGCGGTGCCCTGGTACCACCCGGATGCCATGATTTATCGAATGCTGGGCATTGTGCTGGGGGGGCAGAACACCAGTCGGCTGTGGCAGCGAATCCGGGAGCAGGAGGGCCTCGCCTATCAGGTGGGGGCCGGGTACAGTGGGCATCGGGATCACGGGGACCTGTCGCTGTCCGCGGCCGTGGCCGCGGACCAGGTGGAGCGCGTCGTCACCGAGATGGCGGCCGAGTGGCGCGGGCTCACCGAGCGGCCGCCGACGCCCGACGAAATGGACCGCGCCGCCACGCAAATCAAAATCGGCATTGTGTTTCAGGAAGAAAGTCCGGAAGGGCGGCTTCATCGCGTCGCGCCCTGGGTGGCGGCCGGCTGGCCGGTGCCGACAGTGGCGGATCTGGTGGCCGCCGTAGACCGCGTGAGCCGTGACGACGTGCTGCGCGTGGTGGACGACCTGAATCGGCAGGGCATGCCCCGCATCGCGCTGGCCGCCGCCGGGCCGCGGCGGGCCCTGGTGCCGGGGCTGCGGGCACGGTTCGTGGATGAAAGCGGCGTCCCTTCCTGAAGGGGCGCCGAAACGCAGGGGAGGCGACCATGAGCGAGGTGGAGAAATCGTTGGGCAGCGGGCTCGAGGACGACCGACTGGGAACCATCTTCGCCTGGCAGGCGCGCTTTCAGGAGGATCTGGTCGCACGGCGGGGGCTGGACTTCGACGAGCGCACCTGGATTCAGAAGCAGGCGCTGGCCCTCATTGTGGAGTTGGGTGAGGTGCTGGAAGCCGCTCAGTTCAAGTGGTGGAAAAACCCGCAGCCCTGGGACCGGGCCCACCTGCATGAAGAGCTGGTGGATGTGCTGCACTTCTACGTAGCCATGTGCCTGGCGGCCGGGATGACCGCCGAGGATTTGTTTCAAGGGTACCTGGCCAAGAACCAGGAAAACTTTCGTCGCCAGGCGGGCGAGTCTGCCAAACCCGGGTACGCCGCGCCCTCCGCCAGACCCGAAGACTAGCGCGCCGCGCTGTGGACATAGCCCCCGGTCCCCCCACATAAAGTTCCCCCGGGGGTGTTGGTGGTGCGCTTTTCGGGTCTCGCGGGCAAGGAGATCATTAACTTGCGCGACGGCGAGCGGTTGGGGCACCTGGGCGACTGCGACCTGGAGGTGGATCCCAGCGGGTCGCTGCAGGCGCTGGTCATGCCGGAGCGCCGCGGCGTCGGGCGGGGGCGCCGCCGGGTGAGCATTCCGTGGTCGGCGGTGCAGCGCATCGGCCCCGACGTCCTGATTGTGGATCTCGCACCGGCCGACCTGCCCAAAACCTGGCGCGGGGTGTGAGACCGCGTGTAGGCCTGCGGCCACTGCCACACACTACCCGGCGACCGGGCCCTCCTGGGGCCGGTCGCGAACATCGCAAAAGGGTGGGGTGCCTGTGTGGGTCATGGCGTTCTTTGACACCCGACAGCGGCGGGACCAGGCGGCAGCTCGCCTGCCGGCCAGCATGGTGGACCAGGTGTATCGCGAGGACCCCGAAACGCCGCCCGACGGAGCGGAGGCGCTCGGCGGCCTGACGGCGGCCGAGCTGCCGGTGGCGGGTCCCATTCCGCCCACCGAGCCCGTGACGGGGCTCAGCCCCCCGCGGGCGGACGCTCGGTATCAGCTGGCGGTCTCGACACACCGGCCGGATGCCGTCTCGGGCTGGTTGTCCCAACACTACGCGCGGTGGGTGGAGCTTTCCGATGCCCCGCCTCGCTGACCGCATGGTCCAGCTCACCCCCTACGTGTTTCAGTCCATCGGGTGGGAGATGGCGCAGGTGCGCGCGCGGGGCGAAGATGTGGTGGATTTGGGCATCAGCGACCCGGACCTGGCACCGTCGCCGCCGGTGGTGGCCACCCTGGCCGCGGCCGCCGCCAACCCGAAGAGCCATCATTACCCCCCGTACCGTGGAGCCAGCGGGCTCCGGCAGACGGTGGCGGCCTGGTATCGGCGGCACTTTGACGTCGTGCTGGACCCGGAGCGGGAGGTGTGGATCACGCTCGGGTCCAAAGAGGCCCTGGTGCACCTGACACTGGCGCTGGTCAATCCGGGCGACGTCGTCCTGGTGCCGGACCCCGGCTATCCGTCCTATCGCATGGCGGGCGCCCTGTTTGGCGCCCGCACGGTGGACGTGCCCCTGTCGCCTGCGCCGGACTTTCTCCCCGACCTGAGTCGGGTGGCGCCGGCGGACGCGGCGCAGGCGCGTGTCTGGTACGTGAACTATCCCAACAACCCCACCGGTGCAGTCGCCACGCCGGCGGCGATCGGAGACTGGGTGGCGTTCTGCCAACGGCACGACACCGTGCTGGTGAGCGATCTGGCGTACGCGGAGCTGGTTTATGACGGACGCGCGACGAGCGTCCTGGAGGTGCCCGGCGCCAAGCCCTGGGTGCTGGAAAGTCTCACGTGGTCCAAGGGCCACAGTTTGCAGGGATGGCGTGTGGGCGCGCTGGTGGGCAGCGCGGACCTCATTGACGCCGTGGGCCGCGTGGAAGCCAACGTGAACGCCGGCGTGTTTCTCGCGATCCAGGATGCGGCCGCCGAGGCCCTCGCGCACGACCACCCGGAGACCCTGGCCCGCCGCTATCGTGCGCGGCGCGACTTGGTGGTGACGCGCCTGGCGGAGGCGGGCATTGCGATGCCGGTGCCGCCGGCGGCGGTGTACTGCTGGGTGCCGGTGCCCGGCGGGGATGGCGACGCCCTCGCCCGTGCCGCGCTGGCCGCCGGGGTGGCCGTCGCGCCGGGCTCCGCGTTCGGACCCGCCAGCCGCGGGTATGTCCGCCTCAGTCTTACCCACTCCGACGCCGTCCTGGCGCGGGGCCTGGATCGGTTGGCCGCCGTGTGGGCCGATGCCCGGGAGCCGGCTCGGCTGTCCACCTAACCGCGAGCGGGGTGACCGGCTCCGTCCGGCCTGCACCATGCCTCCGACCCATCCGTATAGTGAGCCGAGATCGGATCGGAGGTCGGGATGACCACATACGCTCCAGAACACAGACCCCCCCTCCTGGTGGTGGGCGGGGACCGGCGCGAGGAAGCCCTGGTGGCGCGCTGGCGCCAGCGTGGCGCGCTGGCTCAGGCGTTTGGGCACAACCCCGCCCAGACGGGTCCCCCTCCGGCCGAGCTGTTGCACGGCGCATTGGTCGTGGTCCCGCCATCGGGCATTTCATCCCAGGGACACGTGCGCGGGGCCGCGGGCACGCTGGTGCTCCCGGCGCACCGTCTCGCCACCACCCTGGGCGTGATGGCTGGCGCCGTGGCGTCCGAGTGGGCCCGGCAGCTGCCGGTTCCGTGGGCGGCGTACCGCGAGCGTCCCACATTCGCCTGGCCCAATGCCATCCCGACCGCCGAGGGCGCCCTGGCCTGGGCGCTCGGGTCGGGGGACACCACGGTAGCGGGGTCGCGTCTCTTGGTGGCCGGGCTCGGCCGGGTCGGCACCGCGCTCGCCGTCCGGGCCCGTGCGCTGGGT
Organism: Bacillota bacterium; assembly: GCA_021795575.1. Taxonomy (GTDB): domain Bacteria; phylum Bacillota; class Sulfobacillia; order Sulfobacillales; family JAIMBI01; genus JAJZWV01. The sequence continues at coordinate 169 of JAJYPH010000098.1, read as the reverse complement.
GCCCACGTGGTGGTGGTGGACCGGGATCCGGCGGCTCGCGGACGCGCCCGCGCCCTGGGACTGGAGGCGGTGCCCTTCGGTCCGGGCGTGCTCCGTGGCGCCGATTGGCTGTTCAACACGGTGCCCGTCCCCGTGTTTGCCCTGGAGGATGTGGTCGGCCTGCCCCCGG
>JAJYPH010000007.1 GCA_021795575.1 Bacillota bacterium | reverse complement strand
CGGCACGCTCGTGAGCCTGCAGGCGCTGGCCACGCTGTACGGGATCGCCCTCATCGATCTGGTGAGAGGCCGTGCGGGTGCGGACCCCGCCCTGGTCCGCGCCAGCGACCGGCCGGTCCTGCTGACGAGCGGCAGCGGCGTCGTGCTGGCTGGCCTGGCCCAGGGGGACGTGCACCTCCGGCCCCTGCTGGTGACGGCCGATGCCGGCGCGGGCGTTGATGCGTTTCACGGGCATCCCGGCGAAGAGTTCATCTGGGTCGTGAGCGGACGGTTGCACCTGGCGTTCACCGATGACCGCGCCTATATCTTGGATGCGGGGGACTCGGTGGCGTTTCGTTCCGAACGACTGCACCGCTGGCACGCCGGCGACAGCATCCTCCAAGCCGTCTGGGTGCACCGCGACGCCGCGTTGGCGGGACCGGCGGCCGAAGCCCACCCCACGGCCACCGCGCGCGGGCACGCACCGGCCCCGACGGCCGGTCCCACCAGGACGGCATGAAAAACGGCGGGGTGTGGCCCCGCCGACGCCCCGCGATGCCGTGTGACTTTTGGCGTTTTGAACCTGCTCGCAAGCAGGTGGGAACCTCCCGCAAATTTTCGACGTCCCCTGTCCCTCTCGGGGGGGCGTGCCGGCTACCTGCTCAAGGATCCGGTTCCCTATGTCATGGTGTTGGCTCAAAACATACCACAACGCGCACGCACACTGCAGGACCTGACCGCATTATAAGCAGCTCGGGCCCCGCGCACAAGGAGAGACGGCTGCCGTTGCCGGCAAACCGTCCTCCGAAACCCAGCGCGGCCCAGATTTAGCCGAGGGCATCCGGGTCCGCGGCGTTGGTCGCATCCGCTTCCGCCTTCGCCATGCGGGCCACCAAATCCGCCAGCATGCGCTTTTCGTGCGGCTGACTGGACTGCCAAACCGACTTGGCCACGTGGTCCTGATGTGTCTGGGGCTCGACGCCCGCCTGGAGCATGGCGTCTCCCATCTCGATGATGTCGCTGTGGACATCCTGGTCGCCCCGCTGAATCTTGGCGGCAGCACGCGCCTTCAGATCTTGGAACGACCGCGGGACTCCGTTTCCTTGATTGGCCATGGTGCCCGTGCACCTCCTCAGATTTCGACGTTGTCAGCTGGAGTCGCCTTGGCGATGCGGCACGGCATCCCGAGATAGCGTGCCCGTCGGGCAGCCGCGCTAGACGATCGCGTCTCGTATGAAAGCGCGGCACCGCGCCACACTATGGCCGAGCGCCTCGGCGCCCGCCCGAAGCGATGCGGCGGGGGCCCAGGCGCACTCAGCGCAATCAAGGAGGCGATGGGCACATGGGGTGGGTCGGAGCCATCGTTCGCTTCATCGTAGCGGCACTGGTGCTCATGCTGTTGGGGTATGTGGTGCCCGGATTTTCGCACCTGACGTTTTGGGACGCGCTCTTGGCCGCCATCGTCATCAGCTTGGTGGGATATCTGCTGGAAACGCTGTTTGGACACGGCGTGTCGCCCTACGGCCGCGGCATCGTGGGATTTTTGGTGTCTGCCGTCGTCATCTGGATGGTGCAGTTTGTGATTCCCACCATGCATGTGACCGTGGTGGCGGCACTCATTGCCGCCCTGATCATTGGGCTGGTGGACCTTTTCGTCCCCACCGCCGTTCGCTGACGCGCCTCTCGCGTGAGTGGCCCGCATCCGGCCACTCACGTCATCGGTCAGGGGGCTTGGGGGTTGGTGCCGGACGACACGTCGGACCACCCGCGTCCGCCATTGGTAGAGGCCCACAGATCACTCGCACCGCCCACATCCATCAGGACTCACTGGTCCTGCCGGGTCAGAAAGTCCAGCTCCTGAATACGCGCGGCCGAGGACAGTTGCGGCACCAGCGTCTCTGACCACTGGCCGACACCCCCGCGATGGGTTTCGTATTCAAAGTACTGGCCCGGCGGTCCGGAGGGGCCGCCGCTCCCGGGATCGCTGGCCGCGCCGGCCCAGCTGGTGGGCGACAACCCCGCCAGCACCGGGTTGAAGCCCTGGATCGTCATGGTGAACGTCCACGACGCGCCGCCGGTGCTGCTCACCAGGACATCGGTCGTGTCCTGCGACACGGGAGCCCCTAGTGCGCCCGTCGAGGCGAGCCACAGCCCCGACGCCCCAGGGTCCCTGGCCGAAAAATATCGGATGACCCACCAGCCGCGCGCCCGCACGGACACCGCGGACTGGCACCGCCGTCCAGTGCCGGCCGCCATCGGACGACCGCCACGCCTGGTGGTGGTCGGCGCTTTCCAACAGCAGCGTACCGCCCGGCCCCGCGTAGAGGCGGCCCGCATCCTCCACGCCTCCCGTGAATCCGGACAGCACGCGCCGCGTCCACGTCATGCCCCCGTTGTGGGTGACCCAGAGCGTGTCCGGCTCCGCCGGCGGCGATCCCGCCTTGCCATACCAGTTGGGCGCCACCAACAGGTACGCCGTGCCGGGTCGCCCCAGCGCCAGGGCGTGCCGCGACAGCCGCCAGCCGGCCGGAAATGCCGGCCCGGTCAGTTCGGTCCACCTCCACGTCCGCCCCCCATTTTGGGTGTGGTAGATGCGGACGCCCTCGCGGTTGGCCGCCGCCCACCAGGCAGCACGGGAGGAGCGCACCACCAAGGCACCGACCGCTGGTGCGTGCGGCGGCGACACATTCTGCCACCGGCGACCGCCATCGGCCGTGGACCAGATGACGCCCCGAGCCCCCATCGCCCAGCCGCGCGCCGCCGACGTCATCCAGACATGCTCGAGCCCCACGTGTCCCCGCGCCGCCGCCGGCACGGGCACCACCACGGCCGGCTGACCAGGTCCGAGGAGGTGGACGGTGTGCAGCCAAGCCGGCGCCGTCACCGCCACGGCCGCCGCGCCAGCCATCCACATGGGCCCCGCCCAACGTCGGGGCTCGGCGGCACGCCCGACTGTCCCCGCCGTCCAGCGATTCCGGTCAAAGGTCAACCGCGGCCGCGGCCCCACGGCGACCCCTTCGCGCAACGCGTCGTCTCCGCCCACGGTCCCCGACCGGTCGCTCCGCTGATGGTGCATCAGGCCCCTCTCCTTCCCACGCGTCTCGGGCATCCCGCCGGCCCACACCTTCGGGCGCACTATCCTCTTCCACATCCCGGGCCCTCCAAATCTTCATGAAGCGCTGGCGCGCACGGAACAGCCGCCCCCGCACGTTCACGCGCGTCACGCCTAGATGGCGAGCGATGTCCTCCGTCGTCCACCCATCACAGTAGAACAGCCGAAGCGCCGCGCGGTCTGACCAGGCGATCTCGGCCAGCACCAGCTCCACATCGAGCCGGAGATCCCCTTGAGCGTCCCACAGCGGGGCAGGCTCCGCAGCCGAGTCCCGAGGCAGGGGACGCGTCGGCCGCTGGCGAAGCCGGTCGAGGGCCACGCGCTGGGCGATGCGGTACAAGAGCGCCGGGGTCATCGGTCGGGCGGCGCCGGGTCCCGCATGCCAGCGGTACAACAGCCGAAATGCCTCCTGCGCCACGTCCTGGGCCTCCTCCCGGTCTCGCACCAAGGCCCAGGCGTATTGCACCAGGCGGTCGCCGTACTCCCCCACCCACTCGCCCACCTCCTGTTCCACGTCGGCGCGACCGGGCTTGGCCATCGACACCCTCCCATCGGGTCAGATCCCGCTCACACTCGCATCAACGGGTCGGCGACGCCAAACGTTTAAGAACGCAGCCACTTTCCTGATTCCGCCCCCTCGCGTCCGACGAGGCTCGCGAGCCGGCACACCGCAAATGCCGTTTTTCCAGATGGCTAATAGAGAGCGCACTTTGTGTACTGATGTTACCGTCCGACCTGATCGGTAGATGTCAAGCCCCAATGGACAGATAGATGCAGGAACTTCATGCTCGCCATTTACGGGGGATCCTCCGAGCGATGGATCACCATGCGGTCAGGGAGGGCCGGCGGCTGGGACGGGCCCGCCAGATACCGTTCGGGGTGGCGGCCGGGTCTCCGCGATGACGATCGCCGACTGCGGCCACCCTAGACAATGTGACAGCACCGGCCCCCACTATCGAGTCTAAGGCTGTGTGGCCAGGACTGCCCCTGTCGGTGGTCGCCGTCGGGCCGGAAGAACGGGGCACTCGGCCCCGGGTGCCCCGTCGGATTCGGATAGAAGTCAGCCGGGTGGCCCCAGGCTGGCTCATTGGAGATCGGTCGCGGCATGGGCCGTGACCGCATCCTCCACCAGCGTCTGTTGACCGGCATAGGCCGCCATCCGGCAGGCCCGCAGCCCCCTATTCGGTGACGCGTGGGCGGATCACCTCCAGTGGGCGCAGCGCCGGTGTGTGGCGCAGCTCCGTATGCCCGCATAGAGTCAGGGCCACCGGTGCCGTACTGTCGAGGTGGTACTTCCAGAGGAAGTGCAGTGCCTGCAGCAGCCGGGGCGCGAGCAGTCCACCGCCAGCACGGGCGGGCGGCCTTGCTGCGTCGCCAGCGCCCACAGGGTGTCCCGCACCTGTTGTTCCGTCTCCTCCAGGAGCCGGGCGCCGGGGTAGCCCAGCGCGTGCGCCCGTCGCCGGTAGAACTGACGGGGGCCCAGTCGTCGGACGGCGCGAGATACACCGGCCAGCACGGGGGACAAGGTCTCCCACGCCGCCCGCCGCGCGGGCCCTTGCCGATCCCGGCCTCCAACGGGATCACGGGACACATGCTGGACGTCAATGACGGCATGCGGATGGACTGACCCGCCGCCTTGGGCCGCCCGTCCCGCATCGCAAAGTGCGGAAAACCTGACGGAGGGGCCGACAAGCGGCCGATAAAAAGAGGCCCGCTACGCCGCGGACCCACCGCCATGGGCGTTACGGCGCCGCCGGCACGGCAAACGTCGCGATCGGTGCAGAAGGTAAAGAGACGAAGCCGTGCGTTGAACCCATAGGAGACCCCGGAAAGGGGAACGCGGGGCGTGGCGGGTCAGCCAGTTCTATCGTGGGACGGGGCCGCAGACCTGAGGCAGGCGCGGACGGCGGGGGCTCCAACATTCGGCCAGCGCTGGCGAGAGGTGCGCCGGCCACGGCACTCCTATGCGTTCGAGGCACCATCCGGAGGCCAGGCGGCAGACTCATCCCACCGCCGCGCCACCGCCTCCATGCGGGCCACCTGCTCCGGGGAGCGCTTGGGCCGCACATCGCGCAGCGTGGCTTCCGCGGCCCACCGCACAAACGGCGCCATGTCCGACAGAGCTCCGACTGACTCCTCGTAGCCTTGGACGAATGTAGCCACAAACGCCGGGATCCAAAAGCCGAACGGGCCCTGGGTTGGCCCGTCGAGCGCCATGCAAGCCACCGTGCGGGCGACGTCGAGCCGACGGTCGCCGACGCCGGCGTTCACCCAGTCAACGGCGGCCATGGTGGCGTCGCCCGTGACGACCAAGTTCATCGGATGAAAGTCTAGGTGGACCAGGGTCGCGACGTCGCAGGGCGGCAGCTGCTGGAGGCGGTGGACTTCCGCCGCCGAGTGCGGGCGTGCCCACCCGACGTCCAACTGTCCGAGCCCCGGGTGTCCCCGACCCGCGTCATGCATGGCGGCTTGAAATTTGCCAGCCGCTCGTGCCCACACCGTGATGCGCTGCGGCTCTTTCACCAGACACGCCACCAAGCTGGATCCAGCCACCCACTCGGTCAGGAGGCACGCCACTTTGGGACCGCAGTGCACGCCCACAACCCGGGGGCCCACGCCCAATTCTGCCGCCAATCGCGCATTGCTGGCTTCGCGCACAATGGCGAGGGCCTGCTGCGGGGGCCGCACCCTCAGTGCAAATACACGGCCGTCCGCCCCCGAGATCCGGTGCACCGGGGCCGAAGATCCCCCGAGAGGGGCTTCCGGTCCCACCAATGCACCGGTCAGGTTCAAAGCGTCTAAGGCATGAGCCATCAGCGTCACCCGTTTTCCACCCTTTCTGCGAGGACGGTTCGGGTCACGTCCGGATTCGTGGTGGTAACCAGTAGGTTGTTCCGCCGGGTCCCTGAGTATCTAGAGAGCGTAACCGACGAAGAAGCGGCGCGTCAAGCCGGAAAGCCTCGGGCCGGTGTATCGCAGGGCGTCCGTGCCCCCCCCCCCCAGCAAACGGTCCCATCGGACGGTGGGCCCATGGGGACGGGGGCGGCGTGCGCGCGGCCCACAGCGCCAGGATCCCCGCCGCGCCCTCCAACGCCCGCTGTTCGCTCACCAGGTCGGTCGTGAAGGCCCAGGTGCGGAGCTCGTGGGCCATTTCGGCCCAGGTGCGGGCCAGCGCGCGGCAATCGCGGCGCGGCGGCCCAGCGGCACCTCGCCCGCCTCCGGGAGGCCCCATCCCTCGTCGGCGCGGGCCGGGGGAAGTCTGCTCGGCCGGGGGGGCGGCCCCCCGCGGTCAGACCCCCGGCGCGCGGCGCCGGGCCCTTAGGCCGTCATCGCCGCCGGCAGGGCGGGCAGGAGGACCTTGGCCATGGACTCCTGGCTGAAGTATCGGCGCGGCGCCGCGGCCCACGCATCGCTCGGCTCCATCAGCACGGCGCCGCAGATCCGCAGGGTGGCCGCCCGATTCGGAAAGATGCCCACCACGTCGGCCCGCCGCCCGATTTCGCGGTTCAGCCGCTCCAGCGGATTGGTCGAATCGATCTGCCGCCCGTGCTCCGACGGAACTGCATAAAGGCCAGCAGATCCGCCGCCATGTCGCGCCGTGCGTCCGCCACCTGCGGAAAGCGCGGATGCCAGCCTCCCCCACCTTCGCCAGTTCGGTTAAGACCGCCGCGTGGGTCGGTTGCACGAACATCGTCCGGATCACGGCCGCCACCATGGCCGGCTGATGTTTCGGCACATGCCGCAACAGATTGCGGAGCGCGTGCCCCCGACACCGCTGCCACGGGGCCCCTGGGAACACGGTGTGAGTCGGCACCACCAAGCCACGGTGCACGTGGCTGATGACCAGTTGCACCCCTGAGAGGCCCCGTGCCGTCAGGTCCCGCAGGAAACCGGTCCAGAACTCCTTCGACTCGCTCGGCCCCACGGCACAGCCCGCGGGTCCCCCCGTCCCGGTCCGGATGGCCATGACGGTACGTAGCGCGGTCCGCCGTCCGCTCATAGCGGTCGGCCCCCATCGGGGCGTCGACCTCGGCCTCCATGAGGCCCTGCAGCAACCCCTCCAGCGCCACCCGCAAGAACTCGGCTGGGCCCACCCCGGCCCTGCGCAACAGGTCGCTCCGTGCCACCCTTTCCGTCGCCTCTCGTGCGGACTCCTTTCGGTTGCCAACTAGCCCAAGGAAACCCGAACGGGATGCTCTGTGTCCAGGAAAGCCCTGGGTCTCAGAACGCCCCGCGCATTTTACACCACATTCGCGGACACAACCCGCTAGCGCTTGGCGTCCACCGGGGCGAGACGACGGCGCTGACACCGGCCCCCGGCTGTTGGCGACGACTCGGCCGAGCTCCCGACGTCGGCCGCGTACGGTCGGCACCGTTCGGGCGCCCCGCCTCGGAGACAAACGGCGCACTCCGATTGACAAGCGGATCCCTGCGGGTTTACGGTCCCCTCAGTAGCGCGTGCCGCAACAGCCTATGTTCCGAGTCCCACCTTTGAGGGGGCGACCATGGACCGTTGGCGTTCACGAGTGGGCCGGCGGGTCATGGCCATGGCTTTGGTGGTGGCGGCAGCGGCCGCGCTGTTCGTGGGGGTTTTGTCGGGACGGAGCCGGCTGGCGCCACCGCCAAGCGCCCGTCCTCCGGCGCTCTCCGCCTTGGCCACAAACCCAGACCTGGATCCCGGCACCGCGCTCGGAGGCCGCCCGGCACCCGGCTTCCGCCTGGTGAACCAGTTTGGCCACCCCGCCTCGCTCCACCAGTGGCGCGGGCGCGTGGTGGTGCTGGCATTCGTCGACGACCGGTGCACCACCATCTGCCCGCTGACCACCATGAGCCTCCTGGACGCCGTGCACTTGCTGGGCCCCGCGGCGTCCGCCGTCCAGCTGGTGGGCGTGGTGGCCAATCCCGAGGCGCTGTCGGTGTCCGACGTCGCCAGCTTTTCGGCCGCCCACGGGCTCACCACGTCGTGGCAGTTTCTCACCGGATCACTGAGTCAGGTGCGCCGCGTCTGGAGTGCTTACGGCATTTACGCGGCGATTGTCGACGGCCACGTGGACCACACCCCGGCTGTGTACATCATCAACCGGCAGGGCCGTGAGGAAACGTTGTTTGAAACGCAGATGGCGTACGCGAGCATCGCACAGCAGGGGCAGATCCTGGCACGAGCCATCGCCCGGTGGCTGCCTGGGACACCGAAGGTCCCGGCCCGCCTGTCCTATCGGTATGTGGGGGGCACAGCCCCCACCACGCCGGCGGCGCTCCCCACCGCCACCGCGACGGGCGGTGGGCCGCCGGTCATTCTGGGTCCGGGGCAGTCGCACCTGGTGATGTTTTTCGCCAGCTGGCTGACCCAGACCACGCCCCTCGCCGAGGAGCTGACGGCCCTGAACACCTATGCCGCCGTGGCCGGGGCGCACGGCTGGCCGGCGCTGACCGCCGTCGACGAAGCGCCCACCGAGCCTGGACCCACGGCCCTGGCCACCCTGCTTGGGCGCCTGGGCGCACCGCTGTCCTATCCGGTCGCGGTGGACGCCACGGGCCGGCTGGCCGATGGCTACGGGGTGCAGGGACTCCCGTGGTTCGTGCTCACCAGCCGGACCGGCCGCGTGCTGTGGCACCACTCCGGCTTTCTCCCGCTGGCGCAGCTGGAAGCGCGCGTCGCCCGCTATGCGCCCGGCGCCTAGCTCAGGGGCGCGGGGGCTGGTCCCTTTCCCAGGGGGTCAGGCGCAGCTCCGCCCACTGGCTGGGATCGGCCGGTGCCGGGGAGCCCATGACGGGATCGGACCCCGTGTGCGTCTTCGGGAAGGCAATCACATCGCGCAGGCTGTCGGCGCCGGCCATGAGCATCACCAGCCGGTCCAGGCCAAACGCGATGCCTCCGTGCGGCGGGGGTCCAAAGCGAAACGCGTCCAGCAGATACCCGAACTTGCTGGTGGTTTCGGCGGGCGTCAGCCCCAGGACGGAAAACACCTGGGCCTGCAGCTCAGAGTCATAAATCCGCAGGCTGCCGGAGGCCAGTTCCACCCCATTTAAGACCACGTCGTAAGCTTGGGAACGGGCCCGACCGGGGTCCGTCGCGATCAGCTCCCGGTCGTCCGGGTGCGGCATCGTGAACGGATGGTGCGCCGAGGTCCAGCGGTGCTCGTCCTCTGACCATTCGAACAGGGGAAAGTCCGTCACCCACAGGAAGTGAAACCCCGGGGCCTCTCGGCCCAGCTGCGCGGCCACTTCCAACCGCAGGGCTCCCGCGTGCCGGTGCACCGCTCCCGTCGGTCCCGCCATCACCAAAAGCAACCCGTCCGGCCCCATCCCGGCAGCCTCCGCGAGGCGGCCCGCGCCGCCGTCCGTGAACGCCCGACCCGCGTTGGTCCTGACACCGTCTGCCGTCCGGCGGATCCAGAACACGCCCGGCGCGCCCAAGTCGCGGGCGCGGTCCACCAGCGTGTCCAGTTGCTTGCGCGAAAAGGCCGCCGCCTCCACGACGATGCCCACCCAGCGTGTCTCATCGGGAAGCGCCAGCGCCCCCACCTGTTGGCCAACTGCGGTCAGGTCGACGAGCGGAGGACCGGCGCGCAGGTCCGGCTTGTCCGTCCCGTATTGGGCCAGCGCCTCCGCATGCGTGAGGCGCGGCCACGCCGGCAGCGCAACGCCCAGTGCCTGCTGAAACACGGTGCGCACCATGTCCTCCATGAGGTCCAAGATTTGGTCCTGGCTCAGGAACGAGGTTTCGACATCAATCTGCGTGAACTCCGGCTGCCGATCGGATCGGAGTGCCTCATCGCGAAACACCTTGACAATCTGGTAGTACCGATCCACCCCGCCCACCATCAACAGCTGCTTCCACACCTGCGGGCTTTGCGGCAGCGCGTAGACGTGTCCGGGCTGCAGGCGGCTCGGCACCAAGAAGTCGCGCGCCCCCTCGGGGGTGCTGCGCCCCAGGGTCGGCGTCTCCACGTCCAAAAATTCGTGCGCGTGCATCCAGCGCCGCACGGCAAACACCACACGGTCCCGCAGCACAAAGTTTTGGAGCAGTTCCGGCCGGCGCAGGTCCAAATACCGGTGGCGAAGCCGCAGCCGCTCGTCCACACTCGCGCCGTCCGCTGGGGACACGGGCGGTGTTTCGGAGCGCGACCACACAGAGAGCGCCGTGGCCCGCACCTCAACGGTCCCGGTCGGCAGATCGGGGTTCGCCATGCCGTCGGGCCGGGCCGCCACCGGCCCCGTCGCCGACACCACCCACTCGGGACGCACTGCGTCGGCGGTTTCGAATGCCGCCGTCGCGTCGGGGCTCACCACCACCTGCACCAGCCCGGTACGGTCGCGCAGGTCCATAAACACCAAGCCCCCATGATCCCGGCGGCGGTGAACCCACCCCGCCACCGTCACCGTCTCGCCCACCCGTTCTGGGCCCACCCGTCCACAGTAGGCGGTGCGGCCTACGTCTGTCAGACTGCTGCTCACCGCCCAGCCACTCTCCTTCTTGGTCATCGCTCGTGCTCATCGAGCCACGCCCGCACCGTCTCGGTCAGGTCGACCAAGGGCGCCTCGGCTTCTCGGCCATCGGTCAGCCGCTTCAACCCCACCCGTCCGGCCTCCCATTCCTGGCCCCCGGCCAACACCACCACGACCGCTCGCCGCCCGGCCTCTTTCATCTGCGCCTTCAAGCTGCGGGCCATCAGATCCACCTCGGTGGGAATGCCCGCATCCCGCAGCATCTCGCCCACCCGCCACGCTGCGCGCCCCGGTCCCACCTGCGCCACGTAGGCCCGCGGCACCGGATCCTCCGCGACCGCACTCCCCGCCGCCATCAGGAGGCGCTCGACCCCGCCGGCAAAGCCCACGGCCGGGACGGGCGCCCCGCCCACCCGGGCCGTGAGGCCATCGTAGCGGCCCCCGCCCAGCACCGTGGACTGGGCGCCGAGGGAAGGATCGTGCACTTCAAACACCGTCCGATAGTAGTAGTCGAGCCCGCGCACCAGGGAGGGCTCGCGCACGACCGCCAGGCCCTGGTCGGCGACCAGCGCCATGACGGCGTCCTGGTGGGCTCGGCACGCGGCGCACCAAAAGTCGGCGATGTCGGGGGCGCCCCGCGCCACGTCCCGATCCTGCTTGCAGTCCAGCACCCGCAGCGGATTCTCCGTCGCGCGGCGCCGGCAATCCTCGCACAGGTCCGCCCACCGCTCCTGAAAGTAGGAAACCAACGCGGCCCGGTACCCCGGCCGGCAGACGTCGCAGCCAATCGAGTTGACCAGCACCTGGGGCGTGAGCCCGACTCGCTCGAGGAGACGGCGCGCCACCAGCAGCACTTCCGCGTCGGCGGACGGCTCTGGCGAGCCATAAAGCTCAAACCCGTACTGCTGATGCTGACGGTAGCGCCCCTTCTGGGGGCGTTCGCGGCGAAACATCGGCGCCCAGTAGTACAGCCGCACGGGTTTGGGCCACGCGGACAGGCCATGCTCCACATAGGCGCGCGCCACCGCCGCCGTCCCTTCGGGCCGCAACGTCAGCGCCACGCCCCCGGAATCCACAAACGAATAGCGCTCGTGCTGGACAATGTCCGTGCCGTCCCCCACCCCGTCCACAAACACCGCCGTCTGCTCAAACACGGGCGTCTCAATGGCGCCGTACCCATAGAGCGCCGCCACCGACGACACCAGGCGCCGCAGCCGCTCCACGCGCGCCGCGTCGGCCGGCAGGATGTCCTGGGTGCCCCGGGGCCGCTGCCATTTTTCATCCAATGCTCCGAACCTCCTTGGTTGGTCGGGTTGGTGGGTCAGGTTGGTAGATTCGTCTGGGAGCGGCTTGGAGGGGTTGGTGGGCGCTTAGGGTCCCGTCCGACGCGCGGCGGAATCGACCCAGAGGGTCACCGGACCGTCATTCACCAGATGAACAGCCATGTCCGCCCGGAAGCGACCCGTGGCCACGGTCGCGCCAGCCCGCCGCATCCGGTCGTTGAAATGCTGCCACCACCGCTCCGCCACGTCCGGCGGTGCGGCCTGGGTGAACGCGGGCCGCCGGCCCCGCCCCACGTCGCCATACAGCGTGAACTGCGACACCGACAAAATGGCGCCCCCGACATCCCCCACGGACCGGTTCAGGTGGTCGTGGGCGTCCCGAAAGACACGGAGCCCGACCACCTTGTCGGCACACCAGTCGACGTCGGCCCCCCGCTCGTCCACCGCGACCCCCACAAACGCCAAGAGGCCGGTGCCAATCGCGCCCACCACGGCCCCGTCCACCTCCACGCGGGCCGAAGCCACGCGCTGCACCAACACCCGCATCTACGCCCGCTCCTTGGCCACGCGGCCCACCCGGAGGACGTACGGCAGCGCGGAAATCTTGTCGATGATGTGCGTCAGCTGGCCCAGGTCCCGCACCTCCAGTTTCAGGTGAACCACGGCGGTCCGGTCTCGAAAGCCGCGGGCCGACGCGTTTTGAATGTTGGTGCCCTGCACGGTGTTGGCGACGTCGGCCAAAAGGCCCGGCCGGTCCCAGGCGTACACCGCCAGCTCCACCGGATGAGGCGCTCCCACCGCGCCATCGTCCCAGGCCACGTCGATAATCCGGGCGGGATCGTCGGCGGACAGCTTGCCAAAGTTTTTGCAGTCCGCTCGGTGCACGGACACCCCTCGCCCCCGTGTCAGATACCCAATGACGGGATCGCCCGGCACGGGCAGGCAACATCGCCCAAAGCGGGCCAGCAGTCGGGGCTCGCCATGCACCAGCACCTCCGGCTGGGCCGACGCGCGCGCCGGGCGCGGCGCACGCGCGGGCAAAGCCCCCACATCGCGACCCATCTCTTCTGTCAGGCGCTGCGACAGCTGGCCCGGCGTCAAGCCGCCTTCGGAAAGGCGAACCGCCACCTCATCGACCGTGCCCATCCCGATTTTTCGGACCAGCGCCGCCAGCCGGTCCTCGCCGAACGCCTCGTCAAGGCCGGTGCGCTTTAATTCGCGCGCCAAAAGCTCCCGACCGCGCGTCAGATGCTCCTGGCGCCGCTCCCGTCGGAGCCACTGCCGGATGCGGTGCTTCGCACTGCTGGTGCGCACGAAGCTGAGCCAGTCCAGGGAAGGGCCGGGGGACGACCGGTTGACCATGATCTCGATAATATCGCCGTTGTCCAGCGTGGAGTTGAGGGGCACCGCACGCCCGTTGACCCGCGCGCCCACGCAGTGGTGGCCAATATCGGTGTGGATCCGGTAGGCGAAGTCCACCGGCGTCGCGTCGCTGGGCAGCTCGATGACGTCGCCGCGGGGCGTGAACACGAACACCTCGTCCGCAAACAGATCCACTTTGAGGGTTTCCATGAACTCGCGCGCGTCTCCCATGTCGCGCTGCCACTCCATGAGCTGCCGAATCCACGCCAGCTTCTGCTCGAAGTCCCGATCCTCGGGCCGCGACTCCTTGTAGCGCCAATGGGCGGCAATCCCGAACTCCGCGGTCCGATGCATCTCAAAGGTGCGGATCTGCACCTCCAGGGGGTCTCCGCCCGGCCCGATGACGGTGGTGTGCAAGCTTTGGTACAGATTGGACTTGGGCATGGCAATGTAATCCTTGAACCGCCCGGGCAGCGGTTTCCACATCTCGTGCACCAGTCCCAGGGCGGCGTAGCAGTCGCGCACACTTTCCACCAGTACGCGGACCGCCACCAGGTCGTAAACTTGGGTGAAGTCCTTGTCCTGAGCCCGCATCTTGCGGTAGATGCTGTAGAGATGCTTCGCCCGACCGGACACCTCCGCTTCCACGCCCGTGGCGCCCAGACGCTGGGTCAGCACGGACACCACTTCCTCGACCGCGGCCTCGCGCTCCTGCCGCCGCTTTTGGACTTTCTCCCGCATGTCGTGGAAGGCGTCGGGCTCCAGGAACTGAAAGGCCAAGTCCTCCAGTTCCCACTTGATGCGGAAAATTCCCAGTCGATTGGCCAGCGGGGCATAAATCTCTCGCGTCTCGCGCGCAATGCGCTCCACCCTATCAGAGCTCAGATGCTTTAAAGTGCGCATGTTGTGCAGCCGATCCGCCAGCTTGATGAAAATTACGCGAATGTCTTTGGCCATGGCCAGGAACATCTTGCGCAGGTTCTCCACCTGCTCCTCTTCGCGGGACCGCACCTTCAGCCGCGACAACTTGGTGACGCCATCCACCAGTTCAGCCACGTCGTCGCCAAACTCCACCCGAATCGCAGCCAGCGACACACCGGTGTCCTCCACCACGTCGTGCAGCAGCGCCGCCACGATGGTGTCGGTGTCCATGTGCAGTTCCGCCAGGATGCGGGCCACCGCCACCGGGTGCGCAATGTAGGGGTCGCCCGACGCGCGGGATTGCCCGGCGTGTGCCCGCTCGGCCAGGGCCAGCGCCGCCCGAATGCGCACGGCCGACTCGGGGTCAGGCTTGAAGCCCAACTCCTCCGCCATGCGGTCCAGGTCCACGGACACCGGCTTCCTCCTCTCGGATGCTCGAAGGTTCTCTACCCGCCACGCGCCGGCTGGCGGCGCTACACCGTCCAGAGCGCCGCCGTCGGCTGGCCGCCCAGCTGCGACCGGCCGGAAAGCGCCCTGAGCTCCAGGACAAACAGGTATCCCGCCACCTGGGCACCCAGACGCCCCACCAGGCGGGCCGCGGCGGCCACGGTGCCTCCCGTGGCCAGCACATCATCCACGACCAGCACGCGGCGGCCCACCGCGCCAGCGTCCGGCTCCACTTCCAAACGCGCGCTCCCGTACTCCAGGGCATAGTCTTCGGCGTAGACCGGCGGCGGCAGCTTGCCCGCCTTGCGGGCGGGAATGAGGCCGGCCCCCAGGCGCTGGGCCAGCGGGGCGGCCAGCAGGAAGCCGCGCGCCTCTGGGGCCACGATGAGCGTCGCCCCAAAGGGGGCCGCGGCTGTCACCAGTTCATCCAGCAGCTCCCGATAGGCGATCGGATCGGCCAGCACCGGCAGAATGTCTCGAAACAGGACCCCCGGTGCCGGGAAGTCAGGAATCTCCCGCACCCGCGTCCGCCAACCTCCGGGGCTGTCTGTCGGCGGCCCACTCTGCCTCTCCCCGCGTTCCACCGACGGTTGTGGCCCCTTTCATGTGTTCTCGCCATACCAGCGGACCGCCCAAGCGCCAGTCCCGCTGCGCCCGGTCATATTCATGGCGGGCCGCCACCCAGCGGCCGCTGTCCCCCAGATCGCGCCGGGTCCCCGGCACCTCTCCGCCGTCGAGCCCCAAGTCCTGCAGCACTCGGCCACCGGGCACCAGCCCGCGCCGCGAGGCCCGGCGGCCCTGCCACAGCGCCAAGAGGCGCTGGCGGTCCGGCACCAGGCGGGTCCACTTGGCCAGCACGCCGGATCCCGACAGCGCGCGCTCCTCCCAGTATACGACGCCGTCCGCCACCAGTTGACCCACCGCTGAGCGCAGGGCCGCCGCATGTGGGGGCGCGTCCTGGATCCACAACGCCGTCCAGCCGGCGAATGCCCCCAAGGTCAGATCGGGTCGCCACCAACTTGACACGTGCCAGTGCTCCGGCAGCGATGGGGCCAGCCGCGCCGCCGCACGCGCACTGCCCACCAGCACCAGGACGCGCTCCCGGTCGGGCGGCCGACCGCGCTCCCACGGGTGGCCGTCCAGAGGCCCCGCGGGGCCAGGGGGATCCTCGATGGCGTCCCACCGAATCTGCACCTGTTCGCGCCCGCGATACTGCCCCAGCGACAAACCCGCCCGCCCCACCAGCCAGCGTCCGGGCAGATCCTCGGCATACGCTCCCCGCCCGAACGCCACCGAGCCCGCCCGCTCGCCGAAAAGCTTCAGGCGCATATGCTCGCCGTCGGTTCCCATGGTGGCGCTCTCCACGACCAGACCGGACACCCTAAAGCGCGGAGCCTCAAATCCATGGCCGAACGGTTCCAACCGCGCGAGAAAACGGGCCAGCTCCGGTGTCAGGTCCGACACCGACACCTCCGCGTCCACTGTCGGGGCGGGCACCGAGCCTCGCCCCCACCGCTCTCGCCACACGGCGGCCAGTTCGTCCTCCAGGCCCGCCAGCCCCCCGGGCGCGAGGCTGAAGCCGGCGGCCCCGCGGTGACCCCCCCACTTGGTGAAGTGGGGGGCCACGTCCGCGAGCGCGCCCGCGAGGTCTCCTGCGCCGCCCGACCGGGCGGACCCTTTGCCCGCGCCGTCGGCCAGCGCGACCACCGCCGCCGGCCGCCGGTATCGTTCCGCCAGGCGCGCCGCGACAATACCGATGACCCCCTCGTGCCATGCGCCGCTGACGACCAGAAAGTCTGGCAGGTGCGGCCGGTGGTCCACCTCGGCCACGGCCGCCGTCCGGACGGCCAGCTCCACCCGGCGCCGCTCCTGATTGAGCTCCTCGAGGCGCATGGCCAGGGGTTGGCTCGCGGGCGCGTCGTCCGCCAGGCACAGTTCCACCGCCGGCGCAGGATCTCCCATACGCCCGGCGGCATTGAACCGCGGCCCGACCGAAAAGGCCAAGTCCCGCGCCGTCACGGTCCGCACGTCGCGGCGGCCCGCCGCCAAGAGCGCCGCCACCCCCGGCACCGCGCCGGCCGCCAGCGCCTCGAGCCCGCGCTGGGCGACGGCCCGGCTGTCGCGCACCAGCGGCACCACGTCCGCCACGGTGCCCACGGCTGCCAGCCCCCACAGCACAGGCGGTGCCTCGTCCTGCAGAAGAAAGCGGGCCAGCTGCAACGCCACGCCCGCGCCCGACAGGATCTGGGGCACGGCCATGCGTTCGGGATTCACCAACGCCGGCACCACCGGCAGCGCCTCCGGCAGCCGGTGGTGGTCCGTCACGAGCAGCGTCAGCCCCAGGCTGTCCGCCAGCCGGGCCGCGTCCGGCGCGCTCGTGCCGCAGTCGACGGTGAGCATGACGCGGACACCCGCCTGATGCGCGCGCCAGACGGCCTCCAGCGACACGCCGTAGCCTTCCACAAACCGGGACGGCACGTGCCAGTCCACGGCACCGCGTGGGGCCAGCCGACGGAGCACCCGCACCATAATGGCCGTGGCGGTCACCCCATCCGCGTCGTAGTCGCCATGCACCCGGATCCGCTCGCCATCCCGGATGGCGCGGCGCAGGAGATCGGCCGCCGCGGGCAGATCCGGCAAGGCCGCCGGATCCCCCAGCGCCGCCGGCTGGCCCGTCATGCTGCGAAAGGTTTGAACGTCCCGGATGCCGCGCTGCCAGAGAACGCGGGCCCACAACCCCGGGACCGCCAGCTCCCGCCCGAGCGCCTCCCAGGCGGCCATATCCGCGGCCGCTCGCGTGCGCTCCTGCTGGATCGGCATGTGCTCCCCCCGGACTGAGTCTATCACGCGCGCGGCCGCGCCTGCCGGGTTCAGCGGGGCATCAGGTACACCAGCGTCACCCCGACGACCACGCGCGCGACCCGAACCAGCGCCAGTCGCTTGACGGCATACAGCGCGGGCGCGCGGTCCGACTTCACGACATGGCCCGGTCCGAGCCACCAGACGCCCGCCCCCACCGTCGCGCCGAAGGCCACGCTCATCGCGGCCAGCCCCCACAGCGCCGTCCGCACCCGCGCCAGAGCCACGCGCTCGGTGCGACCTGGCAGGCTACGCCGCGCCAGCACCTCCCCCGCCACGGCCAGGCCGCCGACCGCGGCCGCGGCCCACCCGATTGGGCCAGCCAGCAGGGCCAGGGCGGCGAACCCCACCAGCCAGGGCGCCTCCACGATCAGCGCCAGCGCCACGACCACCCCGGTGGCGGCTTCATACAGAGGAGCGGGCATCACCCCGTCCCCCCTCGGACCTCCACGCCAACCCTCTCCTCAGGCTGCCCGCCTAAGTGGGGCGCACGCGCTCGTCCCGTCCACGTTCTTCCCCACTCTTCCCCAACTTACCCCGACAGACGCTTCGCATGCGCCCTCCGGGCGCTGTGGCGGCTTCACGCGGCACGATGCCATCGCGCGGCCTCACACGCGACGGGCGTCCGCGGGTTACACCAGTCGCTTCGCCAGGCGGACGCACGGAATGGTCATGCCGGAACGCAGCCGATGGGTCCGGGGCTGGTCCGCCCCATAGCCCGCGCGGTGATAGAACTCTAATGCGGTGAGCGACGACATCACGACGAGGCAGGCGGCCCCTTCTGTCAGGGCCACCGACTCGACTGCCCGCAGCAGGCGCTGGCCAATGCCCCGGCCGCCCTGGTCTGGATCCACATAACAGGCCGTGAGCTCATGCCCTTTGACTCCGGCAAAACCCACGACCCTGCCGGCGGCACTCGCCACCCACAAGCGTTCCCCATCCACGAGGGCGGCGATATAGTCCTCGGGACGCCTGGGTCCCACCCACGCTTCAATCTGCGGAGCGGTGTAGTCTCCGCGACAGAGCAGGCGGACCGCCCGTCGGTGGACGCGACAAATCCCGATGGCGTCCCCTGGGGTCGCGGGCCGGATCAACGCGGGCGTCAAATCATCCCCCCTTGTGCCACGGCGCGGCAGCCGGTCCCCGGCCCTAGGCCGCGCGACTCTTTCGCGGGGTGGGCACGGTCTTGCTGCGCCACAGGAGCCAGATGGGGCTCGCGATAAAAATCGACGAGTACGTCCCGAACAGCACCCCCAGCAGCATGGTGAGCGCAAAGTCGCGAATGGTGGATCCACCAAAGATCAAAATAGCCAGCAAGGCGAATATCACGGTGCTGGACGTGTTGATCGAACGCACCAGCACCTGGTTCAGGCTCTTGTTGACCAAGTCATCCAGGGCCTCGCCGCGTTTCTGCTTGCGCAGATTCTCCCGTATGCGGTCAAATATGATAATTGTATCACTGATGGCATAGCCGAACACCGTCAGCACGGCCATAACAAAGTACTGCGTCAGGCTGATGTGGATGAGCGCCACGATCCCCACCGCAATCACGACCGTATGCACGAGGGAAATAATGGCCGCCATGGCGAAGCGAAACTCAAACCGAATGCCGATGTACAAGATGATGCCGGCGATGGCGATCAGGACGGCCAGAAGCGCCGTCTGCTCGGTCTGCTGGCCAATGATTGACGACACCCGACTGGTGCCGATGGCGGAAAACGTGCCCACGTGGGTCTTAAACGCCGCCAGGAGGGCAGCGCGCGCCTGCTCAGAAATCGTGGGCGTGGTGATGAGCACCTCCCGGTGCCCCGAGCCAACAAACACGACCGTGCTGTTGCCACTGAGATGATACTGGCCGAGAGGGCCCTGCAACTGGGTCGAGCTGACGGCGTGGTTGAAGCGCAGGTCCATCTGCGTGCCGCCCGTGAAGTCAATCCCATAGTTCAGACCGCGCACAAAGATGCCAAACAGGGCCACCAGCATCAGGATGGCGGACAGGGCAAACCAAGTGCGCCAGTGCTTGACAAACTGAAAATGAAAGGGCATGGCGTCTCCTCCTTCCCCCGCTCTAACCCACGAACACGGCGCGAACCTTAGCCCAACCCGCGTCGGCCGCCAGCCGGATAAAGCTCCGCGTCAAGAAGACCGCCGTGAACAGCGAGATGACATTGCCCACCATCAGCGTGATGGCAAACCCCTTGACCTCACCGGATCCCAAAAAGAACAGAATCGCCCCCGCCAAGAAGGTCGTGGAGTGCGAGTCGATGATGGCGCGAAACGCATGCCGCATGCCCACTTCCACCGCCGCGCGCGGGGTTTTGCCCCCGACGATTTCCTCGCGCACGCGTGAGAAGATGATGACGTTGGCGTCCACCGCCATGCCCGCCGACAGAATCATCCCGGCCACGCCCGGCAGGGTGAGCGTGGCCCCCAACAGCGCCATCGCCGCAACCAACAGGAACACGTAGACACCGAGCGCAATGTCGGCCAGCAGGCCCGCCAGCCGGTACCAGATGATGAGAAAGATTCCGATGAGGGCCAGCGCCAGCGCCCCCGCAATCTTGCTGTCCTGGATAGACTGTTGCCCCAGGGTCGCACTCACGGTGCGCACATCCAGCACATTCAGGCGCACGGGCAGCGCCCCCGACATCAGCAGGTTGGCGGTGCGCTGGGCCGCCTGCAGGTTGGCGAAACCCCCCGACAGCTGGGCCTGTCCATTGGGAATCACCGACTGAATGGTCGGCGCCTCAATCAGCTTGTTGTTCAAGTAAATGGGCAGCGGCTGGTGCAGGTACTTGGCGCTCGCCGCCGCAAATGCCTTCGTCCCCCGGGCATTGAACGTCAGGTTGATGACGATGCCGCTCGGATTCGAGGACGACGGGGCAATGGTGGCGGCCTGCGCCGCCGTCAGCTCGCTGCCGCTCAGCAGCACGTGGTGGCCATGCGGCGTCTTGATCTGCAACAGCGCGGTTTCGCCCAGATACTTCAGCGCCTGCTCCTGGTTCTTGACCCCGGGCAGCTGCGCCTGGATCCGGTTCGGCCCCACCTGCTGCAGCACGGGGTCGCTCACGCCCAGCTGATTGGTTCTGAGCCGCATAATCGTAAGCGTCCGCTGCATGCTGGTGGCATTGATGGGCGCCCCCGGCGTCGGCTCTGCCTGAAATTCCGCGCTCACGCCGCCCACAAAGTCCAACCCGAAGTGCAGCTGGTTGGTCACGGGCTTCACGGCCCCAAAATAATAGCCGGCCGCTCCGATGAGCACGACCAGCGCAATTAACCAAAAGCCCGCGCGCCGCATGGCAAGCCCCCCCGCAATCATCGTCCCATTATATCCTGAGGGATGCGGAGAGCGTCAAACCCGAGCATCTGCCGCCGCCGCCAGCCCATGGTGCTGCCACCAGGCAAGCACCAGCGCCGCCACCGCGTCCGGCGTGCGGCTGTCCGTGTGCACCACCAGCGCGGCGGCGGCCCGCGCCGCTTGCAGCACCCGCATCTCCTCCGCATACTGCGCCTGTCCGCCCGACGTCGGCCGGCGACGCCGCAGCACCGTCCAGTCGGCGGTAAGATAAATCAAACCGGCCCCGGGATATCGGAGAAACAAGGTGGGCACGACCGAGTGCTCCTGGGCAAGCGCCCGGGCGGGCACACCCGCTCGCACCAATCGCTGCACGAGAGTGGTTTTGCCGGCCGCGCACGGCCCGACCACCACGATGGCGTCGTCGGCGGGTCGCACGGCGGGCGCGGCGCGAGCCGCCGTCATGACGGGATGCTGGCGCGCAGCCAGCGCAGCGGCGGGCGCTCATCTTCGACCAGTCCAAAGGCCATGACGCTCATGTCATCGCCCGGCCGACCGCGATCCAGCGCCAATGCCCGGTCCAAAACCGACTGCACCCAGGTGCCCAGATGCACCACGTCCAACGCCAGGAGTTCTTCGTCCAGCGCCTCCCAGTCCAGCGACTTGCCCCACTGCCGGCCCGCATGCACGATGCCGTCCGAGTACGTGGCCACTACCAGGTCCGGCACCAGCGGCAGCTCCGTGATCGCGGGCCGCGTCCGGCGGTAGGTGCCAATCACCTCCGCCCCCCCTTCAATGCGAAACACCACGCCCTCCTGCCGCACCACCACGGCACAGGGCGAGTTGCGGGCAATGACGGCGGTTTGGGTATGCAGGTCCGCAGACAGGATGGCGAGCGTGGCCGTGACCCGGCCCTCGCGGGCCGTATAAAGCATGTCCTGCACCGCGCGCGCCACCGCGCCATCCCGGCTGCCGTCCGCCAGCAGGCTGACGGCCTTCATGGCCACCAGGCGCGCGATCCGCCGCGCCGCCGGCCCGGATCCCTGGCCGTCAGCCAAAATCAGCGAGAGGCCGCCCAACGGGCGCTCCACCAGCTCAATGGTGTCGCCGCTCTCGCCCAAGGCCCCCTTGGGCATTTTCGCCCACGCTACCTCCACCCGGCTGGGATTCACGACTGCACCAACACCCTCACGTCCCCTTCCCGACGCGTCACGCGCGCCTCGTCCATGCGCTCCAACAGCGGTACGGCATACTTACGGGTGGTTCCCAGGACATCGCGCAGCACCGCCGTCCCCAAGGGCCCCTCGCGCGCGATGGCGGCCGCCACCGCCTGGACCGCGTCCGCATACACCCCGCCGTCCACCAGCAGCTGGTCACCGAGACGCACCAGCTCCCCCTGAGCCACCATCCACTGCACCACATCGCGCACCGTGTTCTCGGGCGCCGCGACGCGGGCCAAAACCCACGCGAGCTCCGGCGGCTCCAGTCCCCGGCGTCGTACGGCGTCGCCAATCTCGGCCCGCCACGCCGCCTGCGCCTCGGTCAGCTCCACCTGAAAGCCCGTCCGCCGCAAGACGTCGCCCTCCAACTCCAGGCCATCCAGCGCGGCCACCCACTGGCCAAACAGCCGGGCATCCCACTCCGGGAACTCCTGCTTCTGGCGCTCGCGGGGCCACCCGGCGCGCAGCGGATGCTCCCGGTGGTAGGCCGTCACCACCGCCCGCACCCGGTCGGCCACGCGGCGGGCGGCGGCCGGCGACCACACCCACCGCTCCGCTAGCAGGGTGATGTCTGCCCGCCCCGCGAACACACGCGGCAGATCTTCGGCGGGCGCGTCCAGCTGGCGGGCCGCCTGGTCCAGCGGCAGGGGCGCCTCGCGGGCCGCCAGGCGCTCCGCCAAGAGTGCCAGCGGATCGCCGGCCAGCTGCTGGTCCAGCCGGACCAGCAGGTTGGGCTCGCGGCGCCGATGGTGCACGCCCACCTCGGCCACGACGCCCCCGCCGACCGTCACCACCGGGCTGTAGGTCCTCGCCAGGACCCGGTCTCCGCGCTGCAGCACCATCGGCTCCTCCCAGCGCAGCTCCGCCCACGCCTGGGTGCCGGGCGCTAGGGCCTCGCGATCCCAAAAGTACACACGCGCGAGCGCCTCTGCCGTGCCCACGTAGGTGTGCACCCGCGCCCGGTGCTTCAGAGCCGGGGCGTCCGCCAAGAGTGTCAGCTGCAGGGCCGCCACGGTCACGGGCTCCAGCTGGCCCGGGTGGGTCAGGACCTGGCCGCGCACCACGGCGCCGCGGTCCACCCCCGACAGGTTCACAGCCACCCGCTGCCCGGCCACCGCGATATTGAGCGCCTCGCCATGGGATTCCAGGCCCCGCACGCGAGCCCGTGGCCCCCCCGGCGCCAGCTCCACCACCTCCTCGGTCCGCAGCGACCCACGGGTCAGGGTCCCGGTCACCACGGTGCCAAAGCCCCGGACGGAAAACACCCGGTCAATCGGCAGGCGCAACACCCCGCCCGCATCCCGTGGCCGGACGGCCGACCCGAGACGATCCAACTCGGACAGCACCTCGGGAACCCCTCGGCCGGTGGGGGTCCCCACCGTCAGCAGGGGAGCCGCCCCCAAGAAGCTGTCCGCCAGGGTGGCCCGCGTGTCGCTGGCGACCAGCTCCAACCACTCCGGGTCCACCAGGTCGGCTTTTGTGAGCACCACGAGCCCGTCGGTCACGCCCAAAAAGTCCAGAATGGCCACGTGCTCAACCGTTTGCGGCATCACGCCCTCGGTCGCGGCCACCACCAGCAGCACCGCGTCCATGCCATGGACCCCGGCCACCATGTTGCGAATAAAGCGCTCGTGGCCCGGCACGTCCACAAACGCCGCGGGACGACCCGACGGAAGGGTGAGCGGCGCAAAGCCCAGGTCGATGGAGATGCCCCGCCGCTTCTCCTCGGGCAACCGGTCGGTGTCGCGCCCCGTCAGGGCGCGCACCAACGTCGTCTTGCCGTGGTCGATGTGGCCTGCGGTGCCAAACACCACCGGCCGAGCCCCGGCGGTCCGCTGCCCCCCGGGACGATTACCCTTCTCGGAAATGGCGCACCACTCCTTCCGCCGCCAAACCTTGCCGTACCGCCAAGAGGGCCGTGTAGGTGGGCAGGACATACAGCCGGCGCCCGTGCCCCGCCCGGCCGTCGGGGGCCCCCACCGCCGCGGCCAGCACCGCGGCCGGCGGCCCGGGTACCACCGCGACCCGGTCCGTGGGCAGCCCGGCGTACTTCAGGCGCACGGCCATGTCCCGTCCCCGCGTCCCCCCGGTCCAGATCCGGTCGATCCCGGTGCGTGGGACCAGTCCCTCGAAGTCCACATCCCATAGCCACGACACGTCGCGCCCGTCGGCATATCGGTCATTGACCAGCATCACGGCGTCTTTGGGGCGGGGGTCGTCCGCCAGCGTCTCCAGCACCTGGTTGAATCCCGTCGGATTTTTCACCAGGGCCAGTCGCAGATCCACGCCGCGCCACGCCAGCGCCTCCATGCGGCCGAACGACGCGCGCGCCTGGCCAAGACCCCTGGCCACGCCGTCGGGCGGCACCCCCAACGTCAGCGCGACCGCCGCCGCCAGGGTCGCATTGTAGGCATTGTACGTGCCCGGCAGTGACAGCCCGACGCGCCAACGTTCGCCGTGCCAGTCCATCTCCAGTTCCTGCCCCTCCGGGTGGTGGTGCACGGTGACCGCCAAATCCAGCGGAGGGCGCTGAAACCCGCACGCCGCGCACGCGTAGGACCCCAGATGGGCGTATTGGTACATGTCGTACCTCAACGCCTCCCCGCACCGAGGGCAGCGCCGGGCGTCCGCGCCCTCCTCTCCACGCTCAGCGGCTGACCGGCCGGCTCCCGTCAGGCCGAAGTACACGACCCGGGGGGCCGACGCCGCCAGGCCCGCCACGTTGGGGTCATCGGCGTTCAGCACGGCCACGCCGGAGGGGGCCAAGTGCGGCAAGCCGCGCTGCACGTGGCCGACGGTGGTGGTTAGCTCCCCGTAGCGGTCCAGCTGATCGCGAAAGAAGTTGGACACCGCCATCACCGTGGGCCGCAGCGCCGGCGCCACCCGCGGCACGGTGGCCTCGTCGGTTTCCAGGATGCCCACGTCCGCCCCGCCGTTCAGCGCCAGGGCGGTGGCCAATCCGCTGGCCAAGTTCGCTCCACTGTGGTTGCGCAGGACGCGGAATCCCGACCCGGTCAGCACCTCGTCCAGCAGGTGCGCACTGGTGGTTTTGCCATTGGTGCCGGTGACCATCACCACGCCCCGCGGCAGCCGCTGGCCCAACTCCCCCAAGAGCCCCGGCGCGATGGCCAGCGCTAGGCGGCCGGGCAGGGCGCCGCCGCCGCGGGACAGGCCCCGCAGGATGGCCACCAGCGCACGCACCACTACGATGGCCAGCCACACACGCATTCGTCTCAGGACGGTCATGTCTCCAGTGTAGCGGATCGCTCCCGCATGTGGCCGGCGATGCGCCCGGGGGCGACGGACTCCAGAGCGGCCGGGCATTGCGTAGAGGATCCCGCCCACTTACACTGGACCCAGACACTGGGCTTCCCGGATCCGGCGCCCACGATCTCCGGCCAGGCGCTGCGCCTCGACGAAACCTTCGCGGGCATCGGATGAAGTGTGCGCCCGTCTCCCGAGATGTGGCCCTTGGATGTGCCGGGGCTGCGCGTCCGTTGCACGCCGTGGCAGTCTCCGCTCCTGAGTTTGGTGGGGCTAGCCCGGCTCGGCCCCGACGACGCTGATGCCACCATTGCGCGGGCCGTCGGCCTATGAGCAGGCGGGCCGTGTGATGGACTGGGCCGTGGGTCCCACCAGCTCGCCACCGGACCTGCGGGACCGGCTCGTCCGCGACGGGCTCGGCCGCGAGGACAGCCAGGCCATGTGGGGCATAGTCATGGAGGACATTGCGCGCCCGCTCGCCGCGCCCGCCACGGTCCGAGTCGAGCGCACCCCGTGGGACGCCATCGACCCGCACGAGGATATGATGGCACGCTCGTTTGGGTTTGGGATGACCCCCGAGGACATGAGAGCCGTCAATCGGTTCTATATGGCGTTCGGCGAGGCGGCCGAGGTTTGTCTGGCGTACGTGGAAGGCCGGCCCGACCCCGTCGGGTGGTCGGAAACCCTCTATCACCCAGACGGCCGCGTCATGCTGCTGGGCGGTTCCGCCACGCTGGACGAGTTTCGCCACCGGGGCATCTACACGGCCATGGTGGCCGCCCGTCTCCGAGCCGGCGCCGCACACGGCTGCTCGACCGCCGTCATCCAGCCGGTGAACATCACCTCGGCACCGGTCTGCGAGCGCCTCGGATTTCGGTCGGTTTGTGAGCTGGACCTTTACGGGTACGGGCTCACGGCGCTTGGCACCCACACCGGCTCCTGACGGGACTCGGCGGGGGACGGCGGCGTTCCGGTTGACCAGCGCCGCCGCCCCACAGCCCGAATCACCGGCGGCCAAACGTGCCAGAGGACGAGCAGGCGGGGCCCATCCTCCCGCCGGCGCGGACTGCCGGTCCTCCAGCTCCGGAACTTCGCGTGTCGGGTCGTGTGCGGTCCCCTTGCCCAGGATCTACCCCTCCGGGGCCGCCCCCGGCGTCCCGACCGGCGCTGCCGCTGCCGTCAGCCGACGCGACAGCGGGACCACGTGGTCCGCCAACAACTGCTCCAGCGCCCCCAGGTAGCCGTCGGCCTCCTTCGTCAGCCGCTGGAACACGTCGTAGCACTGCTGGGGTGGTCGCGAGAGACCAAACGCCACCGTCGACTGCAACGAGGCCAGCTTGCTGTTGACCTTCGGCGGGTAGTTGAACGAATCAGCCCGCCCCCGGCTCTTGGCCTGGTGCAGCTCCCCCTCAATCGCCAGGACGCGGGCCGCCATGGCTCGAGCGTCGCCGGCCAGGGCGGCCTGCCCAGTCGTATCCACCTCCTGAGCCTGCTCCGCCAGGCGGGCGCGCACCCCTCGCGCCCGCCTGACCGCCCGGTGCACGGCGGACAGTTTGTCGCGAATGGCCAGCAACAGCGCGTACTGGGCCTCCACGTCCTCCTGCGTGACCCCCTCGACGCGCGGATCCAGGCGAACCGTGACGGCGCCAGCCAGCCGCACCGCGCCGCTCGTGACCTCGACCTGATACTGTCCCGGCGGCACCTCCGGACCGATCGTGCTGCCTCCCCAGTACCCTGACAGGAGCGCCCCCGGCAGATCCACCCCCCGGGCCACCCTGAGGTCCCACACAGCCTGGTTGAGGCCCGTGTGCGGTTTGAGCGACCGTCCCCAGTCACTCTCGTCGTCACTCGCCACTTCACGGAGCACTTGTCCCGCAAGTGTCCGAATCGTGATGTGCACCGGTTCCTCGGGAGCCGCGGGCAGGTAGTAGAAGAGCACGGCACCCTCGGGAGGATTCTCGCCGGCCGTGGCGGGGGAAAACCCGTCGGTCCCCGCCTCTCCCACCACCATCTCCCCGGCCGCCTGCCGATACGTGTGAAATCCGCCGGCCGGCTCCGCGCGCATGGGCCGGCCGGAGTGTCGCCGTACGGCGACGGGCGGCGCGAACAGGCGAGCCTCTTGGTTCTCGGCCCCCAGTCCTTGTGCCGTCCGGAACAGCGTAAGGTCGTCCAGTACCCAGAAGCCTCGACCGTGGGTTGCCACCACCAAGCTGTCGTCATGCACGGCAAGGTCGTGCACGGGCGTGACGGGGAACCGTCCCCCGAGCCGACGCCAGTCGGTGCCGCCGTCATACGAGACGTAAAGCCCGGACTCGGACCCCAGGTACAACAGGCCCGGGCAACGCGGGTCCTCCCGCACCACCCGCGCAAAGTCGTCGGCCGGGAGGCTCTGGTCCACCCGCCGCCACGTCTCCCCGACGTTGTCCGTCCGATACACGTAGGGCGCCCGGTCATCCAGCTTGTACCGCGTGGCCACCACGTAGGCCGTCTGGCCGGCGTGCGGCGACGGCTCAATGACGCTGACGAGCGCCCAGTCCGGGAGATCCGCCGGTGTCACGTCTTCCCACGTGTCCCCGTTGTTGGTGGACACGTGCACTCGGCCATCATCCGACCCGGCCCAGAGCACACCGGGCTGGCACGCCGACTCGGCGAAGGCAAAGATCGTCCCGTAGTATTCGGTGCTGACGTTGTCTTGCGTGATGGGGCCTCCGGACGACCCCAGTGTCTTGGGATCGCCCCGCGTCAGGTCGGGGCTCCGCACCTCCCAGTGCTGACCCCCGTCCAAGCTCCGAAACACGTGGTTGCCGCACGTGTAGAGGCAGCCCGGATTGTGGGGCGACAGCAGGACGGGGAACGTCCACTGGAAGCGGTACCGGAGGTCCCCCGCGCCGTAGCCAATGGGGTCCTCGGGCCACACGGTGATGTCCACCTGCTGGTGGGAACGGTGGTCGTAGCGCGTCAGGCGGGACGCGTAGTTTCCGGCAAACACGATGTGGGGCTGGTCGGGGCGCACCGCGATGTAGCCGCTCTCGCCTCCGCCCACCGGATAGGTATCACCGGCCATAATGGCTCCCTTGTCCGAAAAGCTGGGCAGGGAGATCGTGCTGTTGTCCTGCTGAGCGCCGTAAATCCGGAACGGGTACGCCCGGTCCGTGGTGACGTGGTAGAACTGCCCCGTCGGCTGATTGTACGGGAGGCTCCAGGTGCGCCCCCCGTTGTAGGACACGGAGGCCCCGCCGTCGTTGCCCTCGATCCACCGGCCGGGACGGTCGGGGTCGATCCACAGATCGTGGTTGTCCCCGTGCGGGGTGGGAATGGCCGTAAAGTGCCGTCCTCCATCTTTGGACCGCCACATGCGCAGGTTCAGGACATAAACCGTGTCCACGTCGGTGGGGTCGGCAAACACGTGCATGTAGTACCACGGCCGCTGCATCAGGTCAGGATGGTCGCTGACCCGTTGAAAGTGCCCGCCGCCGTCGTCCGACCGATAGAGTCCCCCGGCCGCCGCTTCGACCATCACCCACACGACGTCGGTGCCGGGCGACACCGCCACGCCCATGCGGCCCAGCACTCCCTCGGGGAGGCCGGGCCGGTGGGTCAAGTCGACCCACGTGTCGCCGCCGTCCACACTTTTAAAGAGGCCGCTGCCCGGCCCGCCGCTGGAGAGCGACCACGGCGTGCGGTGTGCGTCCCAAAGGGTCGCGTACAACAGGCTGGGGCGCCGGGGATCCATGGCCAGATCCGCCGCGCCACTGTGGTCGTCCCGGTACAGGATTTTGTCCCAGTGCCGCCCGCCATCGCGGCTGCGAAACACGCCGCGGTCGGGATGCGCCCCGTACGGGTGTCCCAGCACGGCGGCATACACCCAATCCGCGTGGTGGGGATGCACTCGCACCCGCGCAATATGTTGGGTCGCGGACAGCCCGCGGTGCTCCCAGGTGGCGCCGCCGTCCGGGGAGCGCCACACGCCGTCGCCCGCCACCACGTTGCCGCGGATGCAGGCCTCGCCCATGCCGGCATACACCACCGACGGCTCCGCCTCCGACACGGCCAGCGCGCCCACCGAGGCGGCGCGAAAAAACCCGTCCGACACGTTGCCCCACGTGGCCCCACCATCCTGGGTCTTGAACACGCCGCCGGCCGCGCCGCCAAAGTAAAAGGCGGCGGGGTCGCGGGGATCCCCCGCCACCGCCACCACCCGTCCCCCCCGAAACGGTCCCAGCTGGCGCCACGATGCCTGGTTCTCTATGGCCCGGCGCACTCCGCCGGTCTCGTGGTCCTTCAGCCCATCGCTCATCGGTCGCCCTCCCGTCGTTGTGGGTCACTGCCTGATTCCCGTTTGCCCGCCCGATCCCTGCTGCCGCTAGCGACAGCAGAGCCGGGCGCACTCAGGCGCCCGGCTCTGCTGGTGGCCGCTAAACCGACGGGGACGTCACCGTCCACCGCCACGGCTCGGATCCGCCATTGACGGGGGAATGGTACTTCGACACCCCGTGCAGGCCATTTTTGATGATCCGGTACGGGGCGGGGCTGCCCACTCCCACGTACTCCGGCATCATCAGGACTGGCAGGTTGATGGCCGCGTACTCTTCGTATGCGTCCAGCCGCTGCTGTGCCTGGGCCGGAGTGCCCGGCGCGTACACCGCCGTGGCCAGCCGGTCCATGGTTTTGCTCGAGAAGCCGCCAAAGTTGTTGGTGGCTCCCGTCAGGTAGAGGCTGGTGCTGGGATAGCCCTCTCCTTCGTACCAGCCGGCGCCCCACCACGCCAAGTCCCACTTGCCCGTGTTCTGCGGGTTGGTGATGAGGTTGATCAGCTGAGAGAACGGCTGCTGAGTCAGGGTGACGTCAATGCCCTCCTGCGCCCAGCTCTGCTTCAGGTACTGCACGATGTTCGTGTCCGTCGTGGACCCCGACATCACCAGGAAGTTGAACGCGAGCGTGACGCCGTTGCGGGTCATCACGCCGTTGCTGTTGAGATGCCACCCGTGCTGCTCCAACAGCTTCTTGCCGGCCGCCGGGTTGTACGGGTAGCAGTGCACATGCGTGTCGTAATACGGATTGGTGGGCTTCTGCGCCACCACGGTGCACCCCGGAATCGCAAAGCCATGGTACAGGACTTTCGCAATCTGGGCTTGGTTGATGCCCATCTGCATCGCCTGCCGAAAGTACAGCTTGTTGAACAGCCCGCCGATGACCGGCGCATTGCTGTGAAAGTTGGGCTGCAGCAGGTTGTAGCTGATGACGTACCCGGCATTGGCCGCCCGATACCCGGAGAGGGAGTGGGCATCCGCCGTGTAGGCGGAGGGCAGCGACGCCTCGGCCAGCAAGCCGCTTTTGAGGCCGACATACACGCGCACCGACGAGGTCTCGTACTGGTACACCAGCGTCTTGATGGCCGGCTGGTGTCCGTCGTACTTCGGATTGGCGCTCATCACCCAGTAGTTGTCGTTGACAAACTTGGTGACGTCATACGGCCCGTCCACGACCCGGAACTGAGGAGCCATCGGTGTCCGACCCACCTTCAGCAGCCAATTGAGCTCCTTGGTCATGTCGGCGGGGTTGACCAGGTTCGGGTTCGAGGGATCCGGGTAGTGGTTCCAGATTTTCACCGGCACCGGCGTGGGGTAGCCCAGCACGTTCAGCTCCACCCACACGGGGTTGGACGGCTGGGTGATGGTCACCACCAGCGTGGTCGCGTTTTTCGCCACCACCGACTGGATCCGGTCGAAGCTGGTCCCGCCCACGCTGCTGTTTTCCCACGGAGCGGACGAGACGCTGGACGCCTTGTAAATCTGCCACGTAAACGCGCTGTCGTAAGCGGTCACCGGCGTCCCGTTGGACCAATGCCACTTGGGATTAAATTTTATCGTAAAGACCGTGTCATGGTTGCTGGGCGTGATGCTGGACGCTATGGAGCGGCTAAAGTTGATGGTGTCGTTTTTGGAGATGTGAAACAAGCCCTTCCACATCTGGCCGGTGACGTCGTTGGACGTTGAGTTGTACGACACCGGGTCCACGGGGAACCACCACGTGGGCTCCGTCGCCACCCCTCCCACCAGCGTCACACTTTTCACCGTAGTCGCCGAGGGGGTTGGTGAGCTTCCGCACCCTGCCAGAATGAGCCCCAAAGATCCCACCGCCAGCATGCCCCATCGCACCCAGCGGGGGTTGACTATCGCGCGCACGCATCCACCTCCGTTGTTGACCTCCGCCGCGGCGCGGCTCATGGGAACCCAGATGCGAATTCCGAATCCCGTCTCCGAAGTCTGTAGGGCAAGGCCCGCCACCATCCCAAGGTGACGCATCTCATGTCGCCAGCGGGTCAGATGAGAGGCGGGATAGGAGCAGACGGCCTAAACGTTTCTTAACCGTTGGCTAAACGTCGGCTAAAGCTCGGCCCTCCTACGCGTGCACCATAGCACGTGTCCAGAATTTTTGAAACGTCCTGGGGGAGATTCCGGGCCAGAAACCGCGAAATATTTGCACGGGCCCGCTTAGGGCAGCCACCTGGGATCCCGTTTCGCCAAAAACGCCGCCATCCCCTCGCGAGCATCGGGCATGGCCCGCTGCTCCGCCATGATGCCGCTGGCGTAGCGGACCGCGTCGTCGTAAGACATCGCGAGCTGGCTGTAGAAGTGCCGTTTGCCGTGGGCCAGCACATGTCGGCTGAACCGACTGATGCTGCGCGCCAGCGCCAGGGTCGCGTCCTCGACGGCTTCCGCCGACACCACGCGATTGACCAAACCGGCCGCCAGCGCCTCGGCAGCCGTCACGGGCTCCCCGGTGAACAGCATGGCCGCCGCCGCCTTCAGGCCCACGTTGCGGGACAGCGCGACCCCCGGACTGACGCAGAAATAGCCGATGCGGACGCCGGGCGTGGCAAACCGTGCCGACGACGCCGCCACCGCCAAGTCGCAGGTGGCCACCAGCTGACAGCCCGCCGCCGTCGCAATGCCCTCCACCTCCGCCACCACAATCTGCGGCGCCTGCCGAATGGCCTGCATGGCCTGTTCGCAGGCTGCGAACACCCCCGCCACCTCGGCGTCCGTCCCGCGCAAAATTTCGTTCAGGTCGTGCCCGGCACTGAAGGCCGGCCCGGCGGCCCGGATGATGATGACGCTCGCCTCGTCCGGCGCCACGCGGGCGACGGCGTCCGCGAGGGCGCGGAGCATCGCCGCGGACAGCGCGTTGCGCTTCGCCGGATGGTTCAACGTCAACCGTACGATGTGCTCGTCCGCCAGCGTATCGTCGCGGAGCACCAGCGGTTCCCCTGCATTGACGGTCATGGCGCCTGCCTCCCTGGGGCGCCAACCGGCCGCTGCCTCGCGCGCCGATCTTGCCCGCGTCTCGTGCCACTCATTGTAGGCCTCTTCGCCACGGCCGAGCCAGCGTTACGAACAAACGGGGCGGCCCCGCAGCGTCCTCACATCACTTCGCCTCCAATTGCGCCGCGGACCCACTTGCGCTATACTCAGCTTGTCATCGGGGAGTAGCGCAGCTTGGTAGCGCGCCTGCTTCGGGAGCAGGAGGTCGCAGGTTCGAATCCTGTCTCTCCGACCACGTGAATCGGGGCCGCTCAAGCGGCCCCGATTGTTTTGCAGGCATGCAAGCCGCCGCATCAGGCCGGGCACCCTCCTGTCATGAGCAAGCGGAGAAAATCGCCGCTGGTGCCCGACGCGCGCGGTGCGCTGGACGCCCTGTCTGTGCGCGTGCGCACGAGCGGGGCGGCCACGCCGCCACTTCAGGCGCCCCGGGGCCCCGCGGTACAGAAATTTCATGCGGCGCTGCGAGCGGTGCTGGCCCGCGACGCCGGCGGCTCCTCGCACTAGCCCGCTGCGGTGGCTTGTGGGCGGATTGCGCCACGGCGGTGGCGGACACCCTCACCGTCGGCCGTCGCGCCCGATCCGCCGCCGGGACGGAGTCGCTGCCGGCGGCGGTCACCCGCATCGCCTTCACGGTGTACGCACAACAGTCCCTGCAGAGCCCGCTGGCCGTCTTCGGGGGACCGGACGTCGGGGGTCGCGGTCACGTCGCGCCAGAGGGTGCTCATGGGGAGCGCCCGTCCTGCGAACTCCCGTATAGCGGACCCGGAAGTGTACACAACCCACGTACACTCCCCCTCGGGACCCTGGACCCTCCATGGCCGGATCGCCCCGCGCCGTGGAATCGACACGTGGCGTGCCGCTTCACCCGTGACCAGCGGAGATCCCATCGCCCCGGCGGGTCGGCACGCGCCCCTCGGGATCGCGGACGTGGCCGGCGCGGCCGTGCAGGACCAGCCTCTCCCTCCTGTCTGCGCTATCCGCGCCTTAAGGGGCAGGCTCCTTGGCGGTTGGCATCAGGTCGCCCAGGTTTTCGACGAACCGGCCGCCCAGAGACGGCAGGCGGCGAATGGCGGCCAACACCCCCGCGGCGTAAGCCGAGCGGTCGTGGACATCGTGCCGTATCGTCAGTACCTGGCCGGCCGCCCCGAACACCACCGTCTGGTGCGCCACCAAGCCGGGAAGCCGCATACTGTGCACGGGAATCGCGTCGGGATCCCGGCGCGTCGCGGCCGCCAGCAGGCTAGCCATGCGGAGCGCCGTCCCCGAGGGGCGGTCCCGCTTGGTGGCGTGGTGCGCCTCCAGCACCTCCACATCGGGAAAGAAGCGCGCCGCCTCCTCGGCCAGGCGTTCGGACAGCCAGGCTCCCACGGAGAAGTTGGCGATGAGCGCCGCCGCCACGCCGTGGGCCGCCGTACGCCGCGCCAGCTCGCTGCGCTGCTCGCGCGAAAACCCGGTCGTGCCCACCACGATGGACCAGCCCCGGTCGACCGCGTCCAACAGGCGCGGATACGCTGAGTCCGGCTCGGTAAAATCCACCATCACCGTGGGATACTGCGTGGCGGCCTCGCCGACGGTGTCCACCACCGTCAGGTCCACCGCCTCGTCTCCCCAAAGCGCCCCCAAGTGCTCACCGGCGTGCGAGCGCGCCAGGGCCGCCACCAGGACCATGTCGGGCGCCGCGACGATCGCGCGGCCCACTTCCCGGCCCGTGCGGCCGGTCGCCCCAGCGAGCGCGACCCGAATGGGCTCCGCCATGGCCGTCAGGCCTCCAGCCGTGGGGCGGCGTCACCGCGCAGGAGCTGGCTGCCAATGACAAGTCGCATGATTTCCGACGTGCCCTCGTAAATCTCGGTCACCTTGGCCTCGCGCAGGAGCCGCTCCACCTGGTACTCCCGCATGTAGCCGTAGCCGCCGTGCACCTGGATGGCGGCCAGACAGTGCCGCACCGCCGCCTCGGAGCAGAACAGCTTGGCCATGGCCGCCGCCATGCGGCCGCGTTGGGGGTCTTCTCGAACTCGCGCGGCGTCATATGCCAGGAGGCGGCCTGCGTGCAGGTCCGTGGCCATGTCCGCCAGCTTGAACTGGACGGCCTCGAACCGCCCGATGGCCTGGCCAAACTGCTGGCGGGTGCGCGCGTAAGTCAGCGACAGGTCCAGTGCGCGGCCCAGCATGCCCAGCGCCTGGGCCGCGATGCCGATGCGCCCCCCTTCCAGCAGGCGGAGCGCCATGTCGTAGCCCGCCCCCTCGGCCCCCAGGCGGTGGGACGTCGGAACCAGCACCTGGTCCAGCAGCAGGGCGCCGGTTTTGGCGGCATGCAGGCCCATCTTCTCTTCGGCCCGCCCGAAGGTGAGCCCCGGCGCTCCCCTGTCCACCAAAAAGGCCGTGATGCCGTCCCGGCCCGAGGTGCCCGGCAGCCGGGCGAACACCAGGTACCGATCCGCCTCGCCCGCCCCGGTGATGAAAACTTTGCCGCCCCGGAGACGGTAGCCGCCCTCCACCGGCTCCGCGACCGTGGCGAGCGCCGCGGCGTTGGACCCCGCGTCGGGCTCGGTCAGCGCAAAGGCCCCAATCTGCTGCCCCGCAATCAGGGAAGGCAGCCACTCGGCTTTCTGGGCTGCCGTCCCGTACCGATGAATCGCCTCCAGATGGAGTGAGTTGTGCACCTCGTACACCACGGCGGTGGCGGGGTCGCCGTACGCCACCGCCTCCACCACCAGCGTCTGGGCCAAATAGCTGGTGCCCCCACCCCCGTCGGCGGTGGGCACCGTCATCCCCAGATATCCATGCTGTCCCAGCGCCAACAGGTTGGCCCGAGGGTACACCTGGTCCCGGTCGTTCTGGTCGCTGGACGGGGTAATGGCGGCCGCCACCAGCTGGCGGACGGCCCCGGCAATGGCCTGTTCGTCCTCAGTGAATTCCATCGGCCATGCCCCCCGCGCCTCGCAGCACTTGGTCCGCCAATCCGGTGGCGTCCCGGGTTCCCGCCGCCACCGCGGTCAGGGCTCGCGCCCAGCCGGGGTCTTCTCGGGCCGCCGCCAGGCGACGCGCCACCGCATCCCACACCGCCTGACGCACCAGCGTCTCGACCTGGTGGGTGCGCCGGTCGGCGCGCCGTCCGGTTTCCTCCAGAAACGCGCGATGGCGCGCCAACTCGGCCAGAATTTGTTCCAGGCCGCGCCGTTCGGCGGCCACCGTGGTCACGATCGGGGGCGTCCAGGGGGGCGGGTCGGCCGCCAGCCGCAGCATGGCGCGCAGTTCCCGCACGCTGGCGTCGGCGCCCGGGCGGTCCGCCTTGTTCACCACGAACAAATCCGCAATCTCCAAAATCCCGGCCTTAATGGCCTGTATGTCATCGCCCAATCCCGGCGCGAGCACCACCATGACCGACTCGGCCAGCGCCATGATCTCGATCTCGCTCTGCCCAGCCCCCACCGTCTCCACCAGCACCCAGTCGAATCCCGACGCATCCAGCACCGTGAGCGACGCGGCCGCCGCCCGCGACAAGCCGCCGGTCTGCCCGCGACTGGCCAGGCTGCGCATAAACACGCCCGGGTCCATGGTGGCGTCCTGCATGCGGATCCGATCGCCCAGAATCGCCCCGCCGGTAAAGGGGCTGGAGGGGTCCACCGCGATGATGCCCGCCGTTTGGCCCTGCGCGCGCGCGGCCAAGGCCAGCCCGTCCACCAGGGTGGACTTGCCCACCCCCGGAGCCCCGGTGATGCCCACCACGTGGGCGTGGCCGGTGTGCGGCAACAGTGTCTGCAACAGCGCCTCCGCCTCGGGACCCCCGCGCTCCACCACGGTGAGCGCCCGCGACACGGCGCGCCGCTGGCCCGCCAGCACCTCGGCCGCCACCAACGGGGGCGTCCCCGTCATGAGTCCCCCACCCGCTCTTGGATGTAGCGCACAATGTCGCGGGTGTCCGTGCCGGGACCAAACACCCGGGACACGCCCGCATCCAACATGCTCGCCACGTCCTGCTCCGGCACGATGCCGCCGAGGAGCAGCAGCACGTCGCCCTGTCCGTTCTGCTGGAGCAGCCCGGCGATGCGCGGGACCAGGGTGGGGTGCGCGCCCGACAATATCGACAGCGCGACCACCTGGACATCCTCCTGCAGCGCGGCTTCCGCCACCTGCTCCGGCGTTTGGTGCAGGCCCGTGTACACTACTTCCATACCCGCATCCCGGAGCGCCCGCGCAATGACCTTGGCGCCCCGGTCATGTCCATCCAGGCCAGGTTTGGCCACCAACACACGAATCACTCGCTCGCCCCCATCTCTCATGCCTCTGGCGCGTCCCAAGGCATCATCATACCGCGCCCCCGACCATACCGCGCGCCCGACCGGGCTACACGGTGACGTCGGGGTGGCCCGCTCCGCGGCCGCGAGGACCATCGACGTCTTCTTCGTCACGATATTCGTCGCGCAACAGGGCGAGCTCCTGCTCCAGGTGCCGCGTGCTTTGAAACATGCGGTACAGAAAGCCGAACATCAGCACGAACAGGGCGGTGTAGGCAAAAAACAGGTACCACAGGTCCTGACGCTCCAAGGGGCTCATGGCCCACCTCCTGATTTTCGTGTCACATCGAGTCGAGCGGAGTGCGCACGCGGTCCTGAATCTCCTGGACATAGTCCTGGGCCGCGAGCAGGCGAAGACGAATCAGGATCCACGCCGCTGCCAGAAACATGAACGCCACCATCGACACCAGCATCGCCAAGACCATCGATGGCGCGAGGTTGACGCCGTGCGTGGTGATGACCGCCGGATGAATGGATTTCAAAAAATAGACCGCATAGTAGTCGAGCGGAACCAGAAAGAACGCCACGATGGCCAGTACCGAGGCATAGCGGGCCCTCCGCTCGCGGTCGTCCGTCCAGTCGCGCAGCAGCAGGTAGCCTAAAAACAGCACCCACAGGATGAGGGTCGTGGTAATGGTCGGATCCCAGGTCCACCAAGAACCCCAGGCCGTTCGTCCCCAAATGATCCCGGACACGAGCACCATGGTGGTCAGCAGCGTCCCCACCTCCGCCGACGCCGCCGCCCAGCGGTCCCACGCCAGCCGCCGCCGCCACAAGTAGCCGATGCTGGCCACAAACGTAATGCCATACACAAAGGTCATCGCCGTGGCGGACCCCATGTGCACGTAGAAGATGCGCTCGCTGGACAACAGGTACTTGGCATCCGGCGTGTAAATAAAGTTCAGGTACAGGGCCACCACCCAAATGGCCGCCATCAGCCAGAGCCACCACGTGCCTGTCCGCACGCGCGTTTGGCGCTTGGTCACATCACACCTCCCAAATAAATTCGTAAAGCACCAGCGGCAAGCCCAAAAACACGACATCGTAGGCCATCAGCGCGTGCAGCCAGGGCCACGGATCCACCGCCGGCGCCACGTGGCCCAGGATCCCCGCCGTGGCTTCGGTGGCCAGAATCAGCACCGGCACCGAAAACGGCACCAAGAGCACGGGCAGCAGCACCGATCCGGCCCGCGTATTGGCCGCCATGGCGGCAAACAGCGTCCCCACGCCCACGAATCCCACGGTCCCGAGCGCCAGCGTGGCGGCCAGCAGAGGCAGGATCCCGCCCGGCATCGGCTCCCCCAGCAGCACCACCATGAACGGCAGCACCAAGAGCTCCATGGTGAACATGAACACGAAGGCCACCGTGAGCTTGGCCAGGAAGATGGCCAGCCGATCGCCCGGCGCCACCAGCAGCCCCGTCAGCGCATCGTCGCGGGCTTCCTGCTCGAAGCCCCGGCCCACGCCCAACATCCCCGCAAACAGATACGCTACCCACAGCACGCCCGGGAACACGGGGGCCAGCCGCACGCGCACCGGATTCACCGCAATGCCGAACACCAGGGCCACCATGAACGCGAACGCCACCATGGCCACCCAGGTCTCTTTACTGCGGATCTCCAGCTGGAGATCCTTCAGCAGGATGGCGCCGTACTTACGCCCCACTGGGGCCGCTCCCGTGAAAGCGCGCCTCGTAGGTACGGGCCACCTGCTCGCGAAACCCCCCCGGGCCATCCCGGGTCACCGGGGGGTCCTCGAGCCGGCCGCGCCACAGGATGCCCACCCGGTCGCCCATCCGGGCCGCCTCGTCCAGGTGGTGCGTGATCAGCAGCACCGCGCCCCCCGCGGCGGTGGTGCGCCGGATCCACTGGTCCAAAAGCCCCGTCGCCCCCACGTCCAGTCCCGTGTACGGCTCGTCCAGCAGCAGCAGCTGGGGGTGGGCCACAAATGCCCGCGCCAGCGCCGCGCGCTGCTCCATGCCTCGCGAATAGCGCCGCACCGGTTCGTGCTGAAAGCGCCGGAGCCCAACCTCCGCCAAGAGGCGCGCCGCTCGCTCGCGCGGCCGCGGCACCCCATAGAGGCGTGCGTAGAACGTGAGATTGTCCAAGCCGGACAGGGCGCCGTACAGAAACGAGCGGTGGCCGAGATAACCCACCCGGGGGTCGGTCGCCTCCGTGCCGACCACCTGCCCAAACCGCTCCAGCCGTCCGCGCGACGGGGCCCACAGGCCGGCCGCCAGCTTTAAGAGCGTGGACTTGCCCGATCCATTGGGACCCAGCACCACGACCACCGAGCCCGCCGGCACCGCGAGCGTCACATCCCGCAGCACCAGCCGCTCGCCCAGCCGCTTGGCCACGGCCACCGCGCTCAACAGGGGTGCCGCCCCCCCACCGCCTGCCACCCGGACTACACCGATTCTGGGGTCCAGACGCGAGCCAGTTCCCCCAGTAGCGCCTCTCGTTCCACCCGATACACCACATCTTCCAGTTCCCCCCGACGGTACAGTGCCTCGATGCCCGCCAAGCGCTCCAGCAGATCCTCCCGCTGCGCCCGAGCATGCGTCGCGTCTGAGAGCGGTGACCAGTTCACCACTAGGTAAAGCGCGGCCAGCACCACCAGCGCCAGCGCCAGCAGCACCGCCGAGCCCACCGCCGGAAATCCCTGGCGGCCCGGCACCGTCGTGCCGCCCACGGCCATGGAAAACGCCGTCACGGTGTTGGCGTGCACGCTCGTCGTCTCATAGACGTGGAACTTGGGGCTGTGGGGCAGTCCCGGAATCGTCCGGGACGGCAGCACCTGGAATGCGGCATTCAGCACTGACGGCAGGGTGTCGGCGGGCGGCACCATCACCACCAGCGCCGAGACGGGCAGATACTGGCGCAGCGCGAGGTACTGCGAGGTGCCGTTCCACGGCACGTCGTACTCCACTGCCACCGTGCCCGTCGCGCCGTCCAGCACGACGTGCTGGGGCCCCGTGGAACCCAGCTGGACGTTCACGCCCTTCACCGCGCCGTGGCCCGCCAGCACCCCCAGCGTCGTCGTGGCCCCGGGATCGGCCAGCACCACCTGCTCGTAGACGGCCAAATGCTTGCCTTGCGGCAACAGGACCAGCAATTCCGACGCAATGCGGCCGGACGCCGCTTGCGCGGAGCCCCCTGCCGCCATCATGCCGACGAGGCCCAGCCCTGCCACCAGCGGGCCGACCCAGCGGCGCATCATCGGCGCACCACCGGCCGCTCGGCCCCACAACTTTCGCAGCGACCCGCGTCCGCGCGGTCAAAGGGGACGCCGCAGCCGAGGCAGTACCGCTCGGCCAGCTCGCGCTCGATCTGCCGTCGCAGGTCGTCCGGCAGGCGCTGGCTCCCCCCACCCGGGGTCACCGCCCTGAAGTACGGCACCACCGCCAAGCCCACGACGCCGGCGGTCAGCAACCCCGCCAGCACCACGCTCATGATCGTCATGCCTCATCCCTCCGCGCCCGCCACAGCGAGGTAGCCGCGAGCGGGACGCCCGCCTTGGGTCGCGGGCGTCCCCCCCCCAACAGGGTGAGCAGCGATCCCAACACGATGACGTACATGCCAATCCAGATCCACGACACCATGGGGTTCACAAAAAACTCGACGTTGGCCGTCGTGCCGCCCGGGCTGTAACCCACCAGCACGGTGTACAGGTCCTGCATCCAGCCACCTTGAATGGCCACGTGCGCGACCGGCTGGGACGACCCCGGGAAGAACTCCAGGCCGGGCGCCAGCGCGTCGCGGCGGAGCCCCCCGCCATTCACCACCAGCGCAGCCCGCGTCGTTTGGTACGTCCCGTGCGGCACCGTCTCCAAGCCCTGGAACGTGACGCGATAGGGTCCGATGCTCTCGGTCTGCCCCACCCGAAACGTCTTGACCACCGCGTAGTTGCCGGTGTGCGACCCGACGACGCCCAGCACCACGATGAGAAACGCGGCGTGGGCCACGTACGCGCCGAACCGGCGGCGGTTGTGGTTGACGGCGCGCAAGAGCGCCACCCCCCACGGCTCCCCCGTCGCGCGGCGCCGAATCGACGCGGCCCGCGTGAATTCCTGGACTGTCGCGGCCAGGGCAAACACCGCCAGCAGGTCGCCCAGAAACAGCCCCAGCGAGCGCGCCCCCCAGAGATACCCCGCGACGCCGCCTGCCAGCCCCACCAGCCACGGCCACTGGAGCCGCTGGACCACCACCCGCCCCTTGGACGACCGCCAGCTCATCGCGGGCGCCAGGCCCATGAGAGCCACCACGGCCAGAAACAGCGGAACGGTCATCGTATTAAAGAAGCCAATCTTGAGCACCACCGTGGTGCCCAAGAGCGCCTTAGAAATGATCGGGTAGAATGTCCCAAATTCCACCACAACCACCAGCACCGCCATGAGAAACGCCATCAGGAACAGAACGCCCTCGCGGGAAAATGTGTCATGCAAGGGCTGGCGGTCCGACAATTGGTCCCGCCGGAGATACAGCACCAGGGCGGAACCGGCCAGGCCCGCCCAAAACAGGCCAAAGAAGTACGGTCCCACGCCGGTCCCCGCAAACGAATGCACGGAGTTGGGCAGCACGCCGCTCCGAGTAATATAGGTCCCCACCTGGGTCAGCAGAAACGCCGCCACCACAAATCCCGCCGACCACGTGCGCAGCATGCCGCGCTTCTCCTGCGCCTGGAGGGTGTGCAGAAACCCCGTGGCCGCCAGCCAGGGCAGCAGCGACGCGTTTTCGACGGGGTCCCACTCCCAGTAGCCGCCCCACCCCAGTTCCATATAGGCCCACCAGCCGCCCAGGATAATCG
The DNA here is from genome assembly GCA_021795575.1 of Bacillota bacterium. GTDB lineage: Bacteria > Bacillota > Sulfobacillia > Sulfobacillales > JAIMBI01 > JAJZWV01. The sequence continues at coordinate 7,736 of JAJYPH010000007.1, read as the reverse complement.
CGGCACTGAGAAACATCCAGGCAAACAGGAGCCACCGCCGCACGAGCGGCGTCCACGACTCGCTGGGCAGACGCTGCCACAGGGCGCTCATGAAGAGGGCAAACGGCACGCCCATGCCAATGAGCCCCGTATACATGGCCGGCGGATGAATCACCATGACGGGGTTTTGCAGCAGCGGGTCGAGCCCGCTTCCGTTCGTGGGGTGCCCCGCGATGATGCGGAACGGATCAGCGGCCACGTTGGACACCCCGGCGAAGAAAACCAGCATCAGCGCTAGGATCGGGACCGCGAGCGCCGTGATGCGCCGTTCCGACCTCCAGCCGATGCCCGCCGCCCAGGCCGTGTACAGCGACAGCAGCCAGCCCCAGAAGAGAACGGATCCGGAGTCCCCACCCCACAGCGCGGCCAGCCGATACGACAGGGGCAGGCCGCGGTTGGTGTGGTTGAACACGGCCGCCACCGAAAAGTCCCCCGTGGCCAGCAGGTACTCCAGCACCAGCACAGCGGCGGTCATCGCAAGCGCGATGCCCAGAGCCGATCCCCGCACGCTCTCCCGCAGCCGCGCGTTGTGGGTTTTGTGGGCCCAGAACCCCGCGGCAGCGGTATAGGCCGCCGACAGCAGGGCCAGGATCAGTGCCAAGCGGCCCACCAGCACAAGGCTCATCGTGCACCCTCCAACTCGCGCGCGCCCGTTTGCGGGCTGCGGCAGCCCGCAAACCCGCTATCCGGCGGCGCTGGACGTGGTAACCGGGACGATGTGATTGGGGCACTGGACCATCAGCTTCTCGGCGACAAACACGCCGCCCTTGCCCATTTCGCCCTCAACGATGGCATGTGCATTTTTAAACTCTTCGGTCGGAAGGGCGCCGACGTAGCGGACCCGCATCGTCTGCCCCCCGGACGCCAGCAGAAACGTCAGCACCTCGGTGGACGGGTTGTAGTGCACGCTCTGAGCCAAGAGGCGCCCTTGGACCCGAATGATCTGCCCCTTGAACCGGGCCAGCTGATTCTGATACTGCGCCACCGGCACGAAATACTGCGAGAAGCTTTTGGTGGCCTGCAAACCCAAGTACACCAGCGCCGCCAGCACCAGGACGGCGCCAATCTTGATGCGGAGCTTCTTGGACACGGGCGCCACCGGCCTTCCCATGATTCACGGAACATTGTAACACGTCGACCAATCTGGCCCGGTGCATCCAACGCCTGATGCGGTTAGTCGAAGCGATAAACCGTATTGCTCATCACACCCCAGGGAAAGTCGCGATACAGGACCCGCGCGCGCCGGGTCGCATCGGCCGCCCCCGCGGCGTACAACAGCGGCACAAAGTGCTCGCGCGCCCGGGGCGGCACCGCCTTTTGGGCCTCCGGCGCCCGGTCCGCATAGTGAAAGAGATCGTCCAGCTGCCAGTGCCGCACCGCGTCGTCCAGCCACGCTTCGAACGCCTCCGCCCACGGCGCCGCCTGTCCATCGTCGCGCGCCTCGCGCATCATGGCAAAGTTGTGCACGGTGACGCCGCTGGCCAGGATCAGCACGCCGTCATCGCGCAGGGGCGACAGGGCGCGGCCGATGGCGTACTGCTCCGCGGGAGTCAGCCGCGCATTGACGGACAGCTCCACCACGGGAACCGTCTGGGCCGGAAACACCCGGTGCAGGATGGTCCACGCGCCATGGTCCAGAGCGCGGCTCTGCTCCACGCGATGCTCGACGCCGGCGTCCGCCAGGAGCGCGCCCACGCGCCGGGCCAGCGCGGGGTCGCCCGGAGGGTTGTAGCGCACCTGGTACAGAGCCTCGGGAAAGCCCCCGAAATCGTACATGGTCTCGAGCCGCGCCCCGCCATTCACGGTTTGCACGGACTCTTCCCAGTGGGCCGAGAACATCGCGATCGCCGTCGGAGCCGGCAAGGTGGCTGCCAACTGGTTCAAAAATTTCGTGTAAGCACTGTCCTCCAGCGCAATCATGGGGGACCCGTGGGCGATAAACAGCACGGGCATGCGGAGCGACTTCGTCACGGCGATTCCTCCTTGCACGCCGCTACCGCGCGGCATGACAGCGGCATGCCATCAGTATATCGCCCCACCCACCGCGGCAAGTGGAAGGAAGCCGAGCAACATCTTCCGTCGATAGCGAGCGCGGTTGCGAAACCCGTCGCTCAGGCGCTCTTGCGCTTTGATTTTCGTGTGGCCGCCTTCAAGGAACCCGTTGGTGACCGCGCGGCCGAGCTCCCACCGCGCCAGGATCGCGGGCCGCCACCGCTTGACCGTTTCCGCATGGTCACACGCCTCGGCGTTGATGAGCCAGCGCGAGAGCTGGGCAGCGGCCGGGGCGTGGAGCCACTGGCGCGGCCCTCCCTATAGATCGATCGTGACAGACGTGTCTCTCAACCGTCGACCTGGACCTAAGCGCCTGGGCAACGATCGCCGTGAGGCGGACCGCGACCGAGGCCGTGATCCAGGAGGTCGGGGGCCCCCGCCGAATGGGAGGGTGACGTCCGATCGAGAGACAGGCCATTTCCCCCTTGCGCCCGAGCGCTCCGAGAGATTGCCGCCTCGCCCGGGTCCGCCCATCGCGGCCTCCCACGGGGCGCCGGGCGGCGAGGCTCCCCGATCCGAGACGGTCGCCCAGAAAGGAGGTGGTTCAGATGAAAACCATCTTGGTGGGCATCGACGGGCGTCGCGCCCGCGTCCCGGTGGCCGTGACCGGTACGGCCGGCCACGGGCGCTATGGCCACGGGGGGTTCGCGAATGATGCCGCCGGCGCGGCCGCCCTCGTGGCGGCGTTGACGACCGGGATCCCGGCGGGGAGCACCACGGCCGCAGCCCGACCGGCGCGCTGGGGTCACTTGGGTCACTTGGGGTCACATAGTGGCATGCCACACACCGGTATCGGACCGGCGTCCAGGCCACCTGGACCGGCGCATCCCGCCACCCACGGATGGGCGATCCCCCGGGGGCCGCACCGTCCCATGCCGGTGCCTGCGCGTGCCACCGCCCGCCGAACAGGCCGCCGGCCGCGGACTCCGCACCGGCACCGTCCACCCCGTGGCGTTGGCTTGCACCGCGTCCACCGGTTCTCGCGCCAACCCCAGCACTGTCGCCAACTCTGCGTTATACCCTAGAGCCCGGCCGAGCTTGACGTGCGCCCTCCGCGTCGACTACCGCTTTTTGACTCAGGGACCCGGCGGCAACCCGCCTTTTTACACCACGAATCCGCCACCACCGCGAGCAGTCTTGCTATTGGGCTCCGGTCAGCTCCCTGTGCGTAGCGACCAGTGGGCCTCGGTGATCCGCGGACGCGCTGTGCGCCAGACAATTCGGGCCGCGCGGCCACCGTGGGGTCGTAGAGCGGCGGTGGCGGAGGCGAGCATCGTGGAAGTCCGGGGCGCGGCGGAGATAGCCCCCGCTAAAGTATGGATCGCCGAGGTGCCCTTTGTCGAAGGGACCGGGGGACTTTCGCCGCGCCGGGACTTGTTTCGGAGGGGTCTCTTGTGGCAACGCGATGCGGTGACGTTCTGTGGGCAGGCGGTAGCCTCCGACCCCTGGCTTCCACGAGACCGGCCAGGGGGTCTATGGCTGTCCATAGTGATAGCGTGCCTGCAAGATCACAAGATCGTCCCCGGCCAGTTGGTACACCAACCGGTGCTCCTCCGTAATGCGTCGCGACCAGGCGCCAGCAATGCCATATTTCAGCGCCTCCGGTTTGCCGATCCCAGTGGTGGGGTGTCGCAAGGCGTCATCAACCAACCGGTTGATGCGCGTGACCAACCCGCGGTCATGGCGCTGCCAGTAGACATAATCTTCCCAAGCTTGCGGCGTGAAGACGAGCCTCACGTCCGGTCCAAGGGATGTTCGGTGATGTCGCCTCGTGTTGCGGCGTCGGCGGCATCGAGCAGTCGGCGCGCATTGGCTGGCGAACGGAACAGGTACGCGGTCTCCTGCCAGGCGGCGTACTCGTCCGCCGACATGAGCACGGCGTTGCCCCGCTTCGATGTGATCACGATGGCCGCACGGTCATCGTTCACCTGCTGGATGAGCGGAAACAGACCACGGCGAGCCTCACTCGCGGTAATGCCCATCAGAACCACCCCTTCATATAGTACCGCATATCGTACCACACTTCACGTTCGACGTGGCCGAATCGTTTCATGACGACCGCCCCATGATGCGGCTCATCCGATCGGCCGCCTCACCCTTGGTGGGCCCCTCGCGCACCCGGATGCGGTGCGCCGTAAGCCACGCGATCTGCTTGGGCGTGGTGGGATCCTGTCGCCAGGGGGCGGTGGGGTCCTGCAGGCGGGCCTGCGCCATCGCCCCTTCCCAGGCGTCGTGCGCGCCTTCCCGCGTGGTCCCATCCGGCAAGTTCAACCGCCAGGTGCGGGCCCGTGCCACTGGCTTCGCGGACGGGGGGAGTTGGCGCCCTTCGCGTCCTTGCGGGCAAGCCCACCGCCGTCCTGGCCGCGCACCCAGTCCTCCGCCACGCCCTGCGCATGCTCCAGCGGCAGAGGATCGGACTACAGGGCGATGGGCGCGCCCGCCCACGCTGGCACCCGATAGCCGTCGCCGTCGGGAATCCGTTGGATCCGGTGCCCCGAGGCCGCCTGCAGCCTCAGGCGCCGGCCCTGGCGCTGACCGCGCGGCCGAGCTGCCACCACGCCCGGATCGGGGGCCGCCACCGCTGGACCGTCTGCGCCCAGGCATAGCCTTCCGCATGGTCACACGCCTCGGCGTTCAGGCGGTGCAGGGCCTCCAGTGCGGGATAGGGGCCGGACGGGTGGCGAGGGCGTCGACGTGGCGCGGGCGCAACGGCTCAACGCCTTTGAGGAGCGGCCACCGGCGGATGGGCGTCTGTTCGAGGCACCGGATTTCGTCGAGCCGGTGCGCGCCATCTTGACGAGGGGGAAGGGGTCCAACACCACCTGGCCGAGGGCCAGGCCCGCTGGATGGCCTTCCGATAAGCCGCCTTCATAACGATGCAGACGCCACGGATGCGCCCGGCCGTCCGCCGAGAGCCGCGCGAACCACGCGTCGCGGGCCGCCTGCTGGGCGGCCGGCTCCACCGCTGCCAGGGCCTCAGCCCGACCCGCCGCGGTTGGGTCACTTGGGTCACATAGTGGCATGCCACACACCGGTATCGGACCGGCGTCCAGGCCACCGGGACCGGTGCATCCGCCGCCCACGTATCGGCGACCCCCCGGGGCCGTAGCGTCCCATGCCGGTGCCAGCGCGGGCCGCCGCCCGCCGAACAGCCCGCCGGCCGCGGACTCCGCACCGGCACCGTCCACCCCGTGGCGGCGGCTTGCACCGCGTCCACCGGTTCTCGCGCCAACCCCAGCACCGTCGCCAACTCTGCGTTGTACTCCTCCATAGCGGGGGCATCCTATTCCGTCGATGTCAGCTGTCAACGAATTGGACGTACTGCCGCTCCTTTCCGACCTGCCCAGCCCACAGGTTTCATCATCGAGCCCCAAATGCCTTGCATGCCCCCGCGCCCTCTGATACAATCAACCTGCTTCGTGCCGAAGTGGTGAAACTGGCAGACACGCGGTGTTCAGGGCGCCGTGAGCGTAAGCTCGTGTGGGTTCGAGTCCCTCCTTCGGCACCAATTTTTCGTCGGGATGGCGGAACTGGCAGACGCATACGTTTGAGGGGCGTATGGGGCAACCCGTGGGGGTTCGAGTCCCCCTCCCGGCACCACTTTTCAATGCATCTTGGCGCCTTCGGCGTTGGCGTGAATCGGGACATTCCCTCCACAACCGTACTGGCCCCTACGTCACATCGACATCCAGGAGCTTGCCCGCTCTGCATTGGTTGTTCTTGGGTCCGATCGCCTCGTCGCACACAAGATCGGCGTATACCTGGCGTGGCACTTGGGGGAGGTGGATGCGTACTCGGCGCGGACGTTGAACGCCACCTGCCCGAGGTGGTCCAGATTTGTCGGCAGGAGCTGATTGAGTCTCTATCGGTGTTTGGATCGGCCACGCGGGACGACTTTGCCCCTCACAGCGATATCGACCTCATCGCGCGTTTCGCTCCCACCCACAGGGTCGGGCTGCTCCGGCTGTTGGCCGTTCAGCGCCGCTTCTCGCAATCCTTCGAAGGCCGAGCGGTGGACCTGCACACCTGGCGGGAGATTCACCCCCTCATCCGCGACCGCGTGCAGGAGCAGCTCATCCCGGTTTTTCCTCCTGAAGGCCCCCGTGGCCGATAGGAACCCGGCCGTGCAACTCGCCGATATGGTGACGGCTTGCGAGAGGATAAGGCTACGACGCCGTGCTGAGAAACCCTCCCCCTGTTGGGCGAGGCGGCGGGACCCATTGACCGGACGTGGACGGCCAGCCACCCAGAGCTTCCCTGGGCCGACATCACGGGGATCCGCCATCGCGTTGTCCAGGACGATGGTCATGTGGACCCGGAGATGTGGACCACCGTACAAGATGACATTCCCGGCACTCTCCAGGACCTGCGTCTGCTGACGGCGGCCATGGAGGAGTCGCGTGACTGAGCTGGCTGAAGACCACCACTTCCCGTCTCACACGACCGGGGTCGCCATCAACAGGTGTGCCAGTTCGGCCACCCGGTCGACCGTCACCATCGGCCTTTCACGGAGAGTCGCTTCCCAGTGGCCGTAGCCCCAGTGCACCGCCACGCTGGCGCACCCCAGTCGGTGGGCCGCCTCCACGTCGGCGGCCGTATCGCCGACCATGACGGCGCGGGTGGGGTCCAGATCCCCCAGTCGATCCGCGGCGGCCTGCAGCACCTCGTGCTTGGCGGCCCGCCGACCGTCCAACTCGGAGCCGACCACGTCCGCAAAGTACGGACGGAGCAGGTGTCCGTCCACAATGTCTTCGGCGAACGGGGTGGGCTTCGAGGTGGCCACCACCTAGCGAACCCCGTGACGGGCCAAGTCCCGCACCAGGCCGGCGATGCCGGGATACAGGTGCTGCTGGCGGATGCCCTCGCGGCGGAAATACACCCGGTAGTGGCCCACCGCCACGCGGCAGCGCGCCTCGTCCCATCCGGTCGCGCGATGAAACGAGTCCAAGAGCGGCGGTCCAATGAAGCCGGCCAGCGCCGCGTCATCCAGCGGCGGGTGGCCCAGAGCCGCCACGGCATAGCGCACGGCGCCGGTGATGCCGTCCCACGGGTCGATGAGGGTGCCGTCCAAATCCCAAAACACCGTGGTCCAGCGCATTACGCCTCCGCCCCGCCGAGAGGCTTGACCAGGACCAGCTCGTCCCGCAGGGCGATCCCGTGCTCCCCCGTCAGGGGAATGGACGGCTTTTGCATCCGAGCCCGCATGACGGCCTCGGGATTGAGGCGGACGAGGCGGTAGCCCCGCCGTTGGTACAACGCCAGCGCGTCCAGGTTGTCGTTGGTCGTGGTGAGCGTGAGGCGCGTCACCCCGCGGCCCGCCATGTCCTGCTCCCAAGCCGCCAACAGGCGGCTGCCAATTCCCTGGCCGCGTGGGTCCGCGTTGAGCGTCACCAGTTCCGCCACCCGCCCGGCCACCACAAACGTGGCGGCCCCCACCCGAGCCCCGCCGCGCCACGCCACCAGCGCGTCCACCTCTGTCACGTGATGGTGCGTCCCCTGGTACTCCTGGGTCTCTCCACCCCATTTTCGCCGCCATAAGTCGCGGAGCCAGGGCCGGTCCTCCGCTTGGGCGCCCCGCACATCGACAGGCGCGGGCGCCACAAATCCCCAGGCATTGCCGAACGGGTCTCGCACCTGGCACACGG